>CACGAJ010000068.1 GCA_902570945.1 uncultured Synechococcaceae cyanobacterium | reverse complement strand
CGAAGTTGTCATTTTTGAATCGATGGGCAGAAAGTTTGTTCTTTTCTTAATTCTTATTTGCAGCCAGAAAATAGATAACGGATAAACAATTCTTGAAAAATTAATTAAAAAAGAATATAAACTACCTTTGTTTGAATAAAGTATGAATCCTGAATAAAAATATAAAACCCAAATTAGGATTCTTTGAATGAGTATAAACTCCGTTCTTTTACTGAACATTAGTTATTTATATTATCTTTTATAATTTTAATCATTTTATATCTTTCAAAAAAAATATTATTCATAATTATTTTTTCTTTACGAACAATTTCCCATTCATTTTTAAGAAATAATTTATAACTTATCAAGCTAGCTTCAGTTGAAAGAGAATCTAAACCTTCTTTTTTGGCTTCTGCTTGTACTTTATTCAGCAACTTAGAGCCATAGCCTCTTCTCTGAAATTTACCTTTACAATAAAATAACGCAATTCTATTGATTGGATATCTTGTGGCAAAAGCAAGTATTTTTCCTTTTTCACTTAAAAGCCAACCTTTCCCTTGAGTTATTGACTTGTCAAATCTTGGATTATCCCAAGCTTGGCTTGACCAAGCCCTCTTTTGTTCTTGACTATATATTTTTTCATCTAATGATTGAATTGAATCAAAATAAATCTTCTTTAATTCAAGTTGATCTTTAATCGTAATTTGTCTTAAATTCATAAACAAATCATTTTTTAGATATGCATAATAAAAATATAGTTGCAATTGGGGGAGGAGGGTTTGGACGTTCATTAGGTTCTCTTGAAATCGAAAAATATATAATTTCTTTAATTAATAAAAAAAGACCAAAAATTTGCTTCATACCTACAGCATCTGGAGACAGTAGTTTGTATAAACTAAATTTTTATAGAGCATTTTCTAAACTAGATTGTATTACAAGTCATATTGATTTTTTTTCAAGAACAGAAAACTTAGAAGAAAAAGTTTTAACTCAAGATATTATTTATGTTGGCGGAGGAAATACAAAAAGTATGTTGGCTGTCTGGAAAGAATGGAATTTACATGGAATTTTACGTAATGCTTATGAAAAAGGAATTGTAATGAGTGGTGTAAGTGCTGGAGCTATTTGTTGGTTTGAAAAGGGAGTAACCGATTCTTTTGCTAAAGAATTGGCCATAATTGATTGCTTAGGAATAGTCGAAGGTATTGCTTGTCCGCATTTCGATGAAGAAAAAGAGAGAGAACCTTATGTTAATGATGTTATTTACAGAGAAATTATTAAATCTTGTATTTGTATTGAGGGTAATTGTGCTTTGCATATCAAAAATGATATTGAATATTCTCCAATAGATTTTGGTAATGGAAAAAAATGCTTTAGGGTATTTAAGGAAAATAATGATTTAAAGAAAGAAGTTCTTTAAAGAGAAGATATTTATAAATATTTAGATCTCTTCATTTTTTGAGATAGAAGTAAATTCAATGCCTTTGTACTTTATAAATGATGCTGTCCATACTTCTTTTGAAAGGTTGCTTAGGTACTTTAAGAATTGTTGTGTATCTCCATCCCTTATCCATTCAGATTTAATAAATGGAAGCTCTTTTTGCATCCTTTTCGGGTGCATATGCACCAAGAGTAACCCTTTATCTTCAGAGGCCCTTTTCAATGCACCCTCATCACTCCTTTGAAAAACTCTTAAAAGAAGATTTAAAATAACCTCCTCACCAAGTTTCTTGAAATTTTCTGCTTCCTCCAAACTATCTTTAATTTCCTTACCTCCAAGAGGCATTGCTCTAACAAGGTTTTGCTCAATTAATGCTATTGCAATCAGATAATCTTGACTTGCCATACTTTTTTAAAAATACTTTTTTGTATTCTAACCTCTGGAGTTTATCAAAATCATTTATTTAAATATCATTGACTGAAACAATAAGAACTTAATTAAATAATTTATTTTATAAATTGAATCTTTGCTATTTATTTATGTAATTCATCATATTAAAATCTAAATTATGAGATCATTTTTGTTTATTTTTTCTGGTTTTTTTATTGGTCTTTATTTATGCTGGCCTGGAATATTAAATTCAAAGAACTGGAAATGTTTCAATGATATCCTTG
>CACGAJ010000067.1 GCA_902570945.1 uncultured Synechococcaceae cyanobacterium | reverse complement strand
CAGTGGTATGGATTATACCCACATGATTGGCATGGAGCTAAAGTTGAAGTAAATAAACTTTTAGTTTCATTAAAAAAATTTGATACTGATAAGATTCCAATCAGAAAAACAATTTTGTTGGGGTTCTCTCAGGGTGCGGCAATGGCAATTGATGCAGGATTTAAATTAAATTTTGGATTAATTGTTGCTTGTAGTGGTTACCCTCACCCAAACTGGGTCCCAGGAGAGGAATGTCCTCCATTAATCCTTAGTCATGGTTTATTTGATGACGTTGTGCCTATAGATGCTTCTAGGACTATTTATGAAGCAGTAAAAAGTAAGTCTAATAAATTCTGTGAATTGTTAGAATTCGATGGTTTTCATCAAATTGATTCAACTTTAATTAATTTTATAAGTTTAAATATGAGTAATATTTTTTAAACAAAAGCATACTCGTATTCTTCAATCTCTTCCCAATCATCTGCAGTAAGTTCTAGACCCTCAAATATTTTTTCTTCACCAATTCCTTCAACTACAACTTTTAGTGATGGAAATAGAAAATGATTTTCTTCAGCATATTGGGCGCTAAATAACCCCTTTTCACCCCAAAAGAATCTATCAGTGGTATGTTCATTTCTTCTGACATTGAAAACTGAAGGAGCAGAGAGACCATTTTCAGCTATGAATCTTCTTGCTGCTGTAACTGGTTTATGTTTGCCAGTTTCGATATGATAAATAGGTACATGTGCCATTACCCTTTGGCCAGCCAATCTTCTTCTGCTAATTCTTTTTCTTTTTTTTGACATTGATTGGTACTCCTGAAATTATCAATGAGATTAGTCTTATTTATTTTTACTAATCTTATATTTGTGATTTTAAATTCACTTCAAATTACATAGAGGACCCATCAACCCCTGATGTAGCTTAAAATATGATTAAGTTGTCATATTTAAGGCTGGCTAAAGTCAGACCTCTTTATATATCTTAATACTTTTTTCATATTTTACAAGCCCTTTTTCAAGTTTTTTTTTCAAAAATTTCTAAAAATTTCAATAATTATGAATCTTTCAAAAAAATTTGAAGAACTCATTTTAAAACAACTAGAGAGTTTTGGTTGTTCAATGGGCGTGACTAATTTAGTTATGTATCTTGCTTCAGCTAAGCAGGGAACTAAAGCATCTTTTGAAATGATTGGTCAATGGCCTCAAATTGATAGGCTACTTACTTCAATAGAAGATGATCCTTCACTAAAGGTTTCATCGCCTAATAGAAGATGGTACCCGCTACAAGAAAACGATATTCTACTTGGTGTTCTTAGGGTAGAAACTGATTTGAAAGGGGGTAATTGGCCAGTATCTCTCGATGCTAGATTAAAAGCGCTTTCAATATCTTTAGCTAAATGCGTCTCTCTCGAATTAGAACGTCAAAATAAAAATGAGGAGGTCAATTATTTAAAAAATCAGGTCAATGTCATAATTCATCAATTAAGGAATCCATTAGCTGCTATTAGGACATATGCAAAATTATTAATAAAAAGACTTGGTTCAGATGATGATTCTATCGAAATAGTGGAACGCATGATAGTAGAGCAAAAACAAATTAATCAATATATGGATTCTTTTGCGAAATTAAATTCACCTATTCAATTGCCTGTAGAAATTGGAGAGGAAAGATTATTATTACCACCAAATTTAGATAATAAAAAGGTTATAACTATTCAGAGTTTATTAAGGCCAATATTAGAAAGGGGTAAAGCTAATGCGGACTTAGAGAATAGAGATTGGACTGAACCTTCTCATTGGCCAAATTGGACTATTTCCCCATTAAAGGCAAAATATGCTGTAATCGCTGAAATTGTGGCCAATTTATTAGAAAATGCTTTTAAATATGCTCAAAAAGATGCTGAAATTGGACTCCTATTTACGAGTAATGGACTTTGTATATTTGATGATGGTAAAAAAATAATCAGAAATGAAAAT
The DNA here is from genome assembly GCA_902570945.1 of uncultured Synechococcaceae cyanobacterium. GTDB lineage: Bacteria > Cyanobacteriota > Cyanobacteriia > PCC-6307 > Cyanobiaceae > Prochlorococcus_A. The sequence goes on along the minus strand of CACGAJ010000067.1, from coordinate 209 downwards.
GAGAAAATTTTTGAAAAAGGTTTTAGAGGATCTGCCGCTAAAAAGAAGGACGGCACTGGAGTGGGACTTTTTTTGGCGAGGAAATTAGCAAAACAAATTGGAGGAGATTTGAGATTGCTGGAAAATAATTCGATTGATAATACTGAGAAATCAAAAAATCTTAAGAAGAAAAATATTTTCTATTTAGAACTACCTATAAAAGAATTGCA
>CACGAJ010000066.1 GCA_902570945.1 uncultured Synechococcaceae cyanobacterium | reverse complement strand
GAATTTCACTGAAAAAAATTGATCAAGATGATTTCAACAATCTTTCAGAAAAGCTTGGAAAGCTATCAACAGACTTCAGCAACAATGTTCTTGATGCCACTAATAATTGGTTTTTAATACTAAATAAAAAATCTGAAGTCGATGGTCTTCCTGAACGAGTACTTGAATTGATGGCAATTTCTGCAAGCAATCACTTAAAAAAAAATGAAGAAGTTGATATTAAAAATGGTCCTTGGAAATTAAGTTTAGATATACCAACTTATACGTCATTCATGACATATGCCACCGACCGTAACCTTAGAGAGAAACTTTATAAGGCATTCGTTGGTAGGGCGTCTCAAGGAGAAAAAAATAATTCTCAAATCATTGAAGAAATATTATCTCTTAGAACTAAACAGGCTAACCTTCTCGGTTATAAAAGTTGGGCGGAACTAAGTTTGTCAACAAAAATGGCGAGAGAAATTAAAAATGTTGAAACCCTTTTAGAAGAATTGAGAGAACCAGCATTCAAAACCGCAAAAATTGAATTAGAAACGCTCGATAAGTTTTCTAAAGATAATGGATTTCCAAAATCGCAGAATATTGAGCCATGGGATATTAGTTATTGGTCTGAACTTCTTAGAAAGGAAAAGCTTAATTTAGATCAAGAGTCTTTGAGACCTTGGTTTCCACTAAATGATGTTTTGAAAGGTTTATTTCAATTAAGCGAAAAACTTTTTGAAATTAAAGTAGTCGAGGCTACTGATGAGGCGCCTCTTTGGAATGATGACGTTTTGTTTTTTAATATCCTCAATAAAGAAGATAACAAAATAGCATCTTTTTACCTCGATCCATATTCTCGGCCTGAATCAAAGAGAGGAGGGGCTTGGATGGATGAATGTTTGAATAAAAATAATGTCGGCAAAAAGACTCTCCCTGTAGCCTATCTCGTTTGTAATCAGACTCCACCATCAAAAGATAAACCTAGTTTGATGAGTTTTGAAGAAGTTCAGACACTTTTCCATGAATTTGGTCATGGTCTTCAACACATGCTTACTACCGTAAATCTTCCTCAAGCAGCTGGCATCAACAATGTTGAGTGGGATGCAGTCGAGCTTCCAAGTCAATTTATGGAAAACTGGTGTTTTCATAAAAATACACTTATGAATATTGCTAAGCACTATAAAACAGGAGAAAAATTATCCGTTGAGAATTTCGAGAAGCTCCTAAAGAATAGAACTTTTAATTGTGGCATGGCTACTCTTAGACAACTACATTTTGCAATTACAGACCTCAGATTGCACAGTAGTATTGATAAAAACGAAGGTAAAACGTCAGATGAAATAAGAAGAGAAATTGCAAAACAAACTACTGTTATTGAACCAATTCAAGAAGATCACTTTCTTTGTTGTTTTAGTCATATATTTGCAGGCGGGTATTCTGCAGGATATTACTCATATAAATGGGCTGAAGTTCTAAGTGCTGATGCATTTTCAATGTTTGAAGAAGCTGATCTAGAAAACTCTGAAAATTTAAAGTTAATAGGGAAAAAATTCAAAGATACAATACTTAGCTTGGGTGGGAGCTTACCCCCCTTAGACATATTCAAACTATTCAGGGGAAGAGAACCACAAACAGATTCCTTAATAAGACACTTAGGTTTATCTGAGGCTACATAATAATTTCATCAATTATTTTATCAACCACAGATTTATTTCTTACAAGATTTCTATGTTTATATACTTTTACTGATATTTTTTTTCCAAAATTTAAATTTGTCCACCAGCCAGGGAAAACCATCAAATCCCAATAAGTAAAGAAATTTATACACTCAATATCATCAAGAAGAAAATCATTATTCGCGAGTCCTCTTAAAAACTTACTATTTATTTTCATTTCTGATATACCTCTAAAAGGGTATTTAGGTATTAATTGAGCCATCAAAGTTCCTTTGTGAGGGGAACCTATAGATATTAATCTTCTTGTTCTTTTATATCCATCAAATTTTTGTAGCCAGTACCTACCAATTATTCCTCCCATGGAAAATCCCAAAATATCTATTTCTTTTTCTAAACCGTATTTCTCTAAAATTAATGCGTTTAATTTATTAGTCAAATCCAGAATTGAAGTCATTCCATATGAATGCTCAAGAGTTGGGGCAAAATATTCAATGCCAATATTATCAAGTTGTGGGGTAATAGAAGAAAAAATACTTGA
>CACGAJ010000065.1 GCA_902570945.1 uncultured Synechococcaceae cyanobacterium | reverse complement strand
TAGTAAACCAGGGAGAATTGGGAAAAAGTTTATCGTGTCAATGACAACTTTAATTATTATCTGAGCTATTACGACAACAGCAATTATGCCTGCCGCCTTGCCGTACTTACCCATTTGAGTCCAATCAACATTACCAAGGGTTTCGTTGACTTTTCCCATAACATCAGAGTACTTCTCTGAAAAACTTTTGGTTTCTGAGCTTGTATCGGAGCCGGAGTCTTGGTTTGACTCTGGAGTGTTATCACTCATGAATTCAGTAAACTTAATATATGAACCAGACAGTATCGGAAAAAACGTCTATTGACTACCTTTTTGTTGTGCAAAATTCCGAACCGAAACATTTTGTATTTTTTAGAGGCGTTGGTATATAAGGTTTCTGAAGATATTTAAACTTAAAATTGATTTATAAAAACTTCACATTATGGTCTAGTTCTAACAAAAATATTAATAAATCCTAGTAATGAAAAAAAATTTAAAAGGCTAAAATTTTTTATTTTAATTATTATGTTTTCATAGTTTAATTCACAAAAGCTTAAGAATCTATATGTCCAAAGATATAAAATTTAATTTTTTAAGCTCGGATGAAGAAGAAAGATATCAAAAACATTTAACCCTCAAAGATATAGGTTATGAGGGTCAACTAAATCTAAAAAACAGTTCAGTATTATGTATTGGAGCAGGTGGTCTTGGATCTTCCGTTTTGCTTTATCTAGCAGCAACAGGAATTGGGAAAATTGGAATAGTTGATAACGATCACGTTGAGAAGTCTAATCTCCAAAGACAAATAATTCATGAAACAAATACTGTTGGCAATCTTAAAATTGATTCTGCCAGGGAAAGAATTAAAAAATTGAACCCTAATTGTGAATTATTAACCTTCAAAGAAAGAGTGAATCCTAAAAATGCGCTAGAAATAATTAGAGAATTTGATATTATTTGCGATTGCTCAGATAATTTTGGCACTAGATATTTAATAAATGATGCGTGCGTGATACTCAACAAACCTCTAGTTTTTGGAAGTGTTCAGGGCTTTGAAGGACAAGTAAGTGTTTTCAACTTAAACAAAAATAGTCCTAATTTAAGAGATTTACTTCCAGAATCACCTTCAAAAAACGCTGTTCCTAGTTGTGCAGAGTACGGGGTTGTAGGAGTTTCAACAGGCATAATAGGAATTCTTCAGGTAAATGAAATAATAAAAATTATTTTAAAAAAAGGAAATATCTTAGATGGAAAAATTCTAATTTTTGATTTATTAAATATCAGTATGAAAAAATTGCAGCTAAAAAATGATGTTGTAAATAAACGAATAAATGATCTTTCTCAGTTTGAAGAGTTTTATATTGACAATGAATATTGTGAACAAAATAATGAAATAGATAAAATCAAAGCTAATGATTTTAACAGCTTATACAGAGCAAAACCTAATGAAATACTTCTAATTGATGTTAGAGAAAATGAGGAGTTTTCGACTTATTCAATAAAGGGTTCTGTATCTATCCCTCTTAGTAATTTGAATAAAGAGTTTGACTTAGAATTTATTCAAAAAGAAAGTTTAATTAAAGAGGTTTTCACTATATGTCAATCTGGAAAACGTTCTGAAAAAGCTGCAAAAATCTTGTCTAAATTCAAAATTCAATCGAGATCTATTGAAGGTGGCATTGAAAAGGTTAAAAATATTATGTAAATGAAATATTTAGGGCTTTTTAATAATCTACACCTCTTTTCAAATCAACCCCCACATTTGCATAATGCTTATGGCATACCATTTCAGAATAAACATCAGCCAGTTCAAAATATGAAGGTTCATTTTTACATCTTCCAGTAATAACAACTTCTGTTTCTGAGGGCTTTTTTAAGAGAGTTTGATGTATTGATTCGACTGGTAGCAGCTCTAAATCAACAGTAGGATTTAATTCATCCAGAATAATTGTTTTATAAAGACCACTCAAAATAGCGGCTTTGGCAATTTCCCATGCTCTTTCAGCTTCAACGTAATCAATTGGTTGTTGCTGACCTCTCCAAACAATCGCATCTCTGCCAGAACGTAAATGATCTACCAAATGTGGATAACTCTCTCTCAAAGCTTCAATAGCTGCATCTTCGGTATAACCATTTCCACCTTTTAACCACTGCAATATTAAAACTCTATGACTTTTATCTTGAGATATTCCCTTACCAATAGCTTGAAGAGCCTTACCAAGTGCACTTGTGGAT
>CACGAJ010000064.1 GCA_902570945.1 uncultured Synechococcaceae cyanobacterium | reverse complement strand
ACAAAATACAGCACTCTGCTAAAGCTATAGCTAAACCTCCATCGCTAATATCGTGAGAAGAAACAACCAAACTCTTTAGAATCGCATTTCTTAAAAAACTCTGACAAAATTTTTCGTCCAACAAATCTATTTTTGGAGGCCGGCCTGTAATTTCTCCATGAAAATATTCCAAATAAGAACTAGCTGCAATTGTCGTTTCTGATTTATGAGAACCAATTAACCAGATTTGATCATTAACATTTTTCCATCCACTACTTATAGCTTTTTCAACATTATCTATCTTGCCAACCATTCCAATTACTGGTGTGGGATTAATAGGAGTAATTTCATTGTCTTTATTTTTTGATTCATTATATAAAGAAACATTTCCTCCTGTAACGGGAGTCTCAAGAGTTTTACATGCTTCGGAAATTCCTTTACATGAAGATGAAAGTTGCCAATATCCTATTTCATTCTCAGGAGAAGAAAAATTCAAATTATTTGTAATTGCTACTGGTTCAGCTCCAACACAACTAACGTTTCTAGCAGATTCGGCAACTGCAGCGATAGTTCCTCTAAAAGGATCAAGGGAAACCCATCTACTATTACAGTCGACTGAAGCCGCAACACCAGAAAATATTTTATTTTTATTTTTTTCAGTTTGTTCTCTTAATCTTATTACAGCTGCATCAGATTCTCCAGGCTTAAAAACTGTATTTGCCTGCACTTGAGAGTCATACTGTTTATAGATCCAACTTTTCGAAGCTATTGAGGGATTAGAGAGAAGTTTTAAAATAATTTGAGAATAAGAAAAATTCTTATTATCCTTCAAGGAAAATATTTTTTGATCATTAATTTTTGGTAATTGATTTTCTTTCCACTCCCATTTATTTAACAAATATTCGGGTGGATTATTTATCGCATTATGAAGATTAACAGGAGTATCTTCGGATAATGCAGAAGTAGGTATTTGAGCAACAATTTTACTTTTATGAGAAATAATGACCTTTGGCGTCTCTATTACTTCACCAATTACATTTGCGTGCAATCCCCATCTATTAAATTTTTGAATAAGATGATCAATTTTTTCTTCCTTAACGACGAACAACATTCTCTCTTGCGATTCAGATAATAAATATTGATATGAGGACATATTTTCTTCTCTAGAAGGAACCAGATCCAAATCAATAGATATTCCTAAATTTCCATTTGCAGCCATTTCTGCGCTACTACATGTTAAACCTGCTGCACCCATATCTTGAGCAGCAATTACATCTCCGGTCTTAAAAGCATCTAAACAAGCTTCTATAAGACTTTTCTCAATAAATGGATCACCTACTTGCACTGCAGGTCTATCATCTAATGAAGTAATAGTTAATTCTGAACTGGCGAAACTAGCACCACCAACGCCATCTCTCCCAGTAGTATTTCCAACATATAGTACTGGTGAACCTACATTCTTGGCTCCAGAACAAACGATTTCATCAGTCTCCAAAAGGCCTAAAGCCATAACGTTGACAAGAGGATTTCCAGAATAACTATCATCAAAATAAATTTCACCTCCTACTGTAGGTACACCTACACAGTTTCCATAATGAGCAATTCCTGAAACAACTCCTCGCAGCAAATCAATATTTGATGATTTATCAACATTACCAAATCTCAATGAATTCAATACTGCAATTGGCCTTGCTCCCATTGTAAAGATATCTCTTAATATTCCTCCTACTCCTGTTGCCGCTCCTTGAAAAGGTTCAATTGCAGAGGGATGATTATGACTTTCTATTTTAAAAACAAGTTTTTGATTATTTCCAACATCAATTACACCAGCATTTTCTCCAGGACCAATCAAAACATTTTTTCCTTTAGTCGGAAACTGTGATAATAAAGGTTTTGAATTTCTATAACAACAGTGTTCAGACCACATCACACCAAACATTCCTAATTCAGTTCTATTTGGTTTTCTTTTTAATCTTTTGCAAATTTCTTCGTAATCATTATTTGTTAAATTTTCAACTTTTAATGCCTCATTAAGATCATACAGATCATTATTTTCTGGATTTATCATTCTTTAGATCCAAGGGTCATCTTCTTTCCTATCACTAAAAGATCGTGTTTCTACATCATCATTATAAAAACTTTTTTGTTTAAAATCTAAGTTTTGGTTTATATCTTCATCTTCTTCAAGCCAATCTTCTAATCTATTAGACGCTATATTTTTCATTTCATCAAATCT
>CACGAJ010000063.1 GCA_902570945.1 uncultured Synechococcaceae cyanobacterium | reverse complement strand
GAAATGATCAAAGAAGCAAAAAGAATCCAATCAAAGATGTCTACAGTTAAAAAAAATAAAAACTTTTAGATATAAAAATTTATTGAATATATTCTTTAAGTTGATCTAATTTCAACCAAACATCTGGAACAGGTCTGCGCCATCGAACCTGAGCATATTCGTCTTTGACTGAAAGTATCTCTCCAGGACCTTCAAATACATAATTGGGTAGATCATTATCACTAGCTAGCGCCTCGATACTTTTTATATAATTTTGTTTATCGACAAAAACTAAGCTTCCTTTCTTGAGAGGTTTCTTTGGAATAGAATCTGTCATAATAAATTCAACAAAGTTATTTCGATTTATTATACAAAAACTTGTTAGATAAATATTTAAAAAAAATTGATAACAGAATAATAATTACAAACTTCTAAAAAATTTAATAGCCTTAGATGAAAAATATCTATAAAATATGCGTCTTTTACTACTTGGCTGCACTGGATTTGTTGGTAAAGAACTAGTACCAACACTACTCAATGAAAAGCACGAAATTTACATCATAAGTAGAAAACCCATAAGTAAATTAAAGCTTAATTTAGATTTCAATAAATTTAAATTTATTCAAATAGATTTATCAAAAGAAAAAAACTGGAATAACGAAAATCTTCTAAATATTTTAAGAGAAACAGATGGAATTATTAACTTAATGGGAGAACCCATAGCAGAAAAAAAATGGACTTCTGCACAAAAACGGGAGATTGAAAATAGTCGTATTAACACTACGAAATTTATGATGAAGACCCTTAAAAAGTTTAAAATCAACCCAAAAGTCGTTATAAATGGATCAGCAATAGGTTATTACGGTACAAGTTTGTCTGGTGAATTTACTGAAAATAGTATTGGAGGAAAAGACTTTTTGGCTAATCTTTGCAAAAAATGGGAAGCTGTGGCTGCTGAAAAGCCATTTTTCTCAAGATTAGTTATTTTTAGAATTGGAATTGTTCTAGAGGCGGATGGAGGAGCATTAGGAAAAATGCTCCCTATATTTAAAGTTGGATTAGGTGGACCAATTGGAGATGGCAAGCAATGGATGAGTTGGATTCATAGAAGTGATTTATGTTCATTAATTACTCAAGCATTAGTTGATAAAAAGTATTCAGGAGTATTTAATGCTGTTGGACCAAATCCAGTATTAATGAGAGAGTTTTCTCAGACTTTAGGAAAATGTCTTAATAGACCTAATTTACTTCCAGTCCCTGGAGCGGTTTTAAAAATATTGTTAGGAGATGGAGCAAAAGTTGTATTAGAAGGACAAAAAGTAATAAGCAATAAACTCAAAAATTATAATTTTAAATATCCTCTTCTTGAGCAAGCAATTTACGCATCCACCAAGAATTAATTCCGTTTACTAAAGCACCAATAATAAGAATTGTTATTAGTGGAACTATAAGAGGATTCCAAACTATCTGAATAAAATTAATAAAAATAAATATCCCGTTTAATTGCATGATGACTGCAAAAATAAAAAATATTGCAAAAAAAATTACTGTAAATAAATTTATTAATAAAAAATTATCGATCATTTGTTTTAACTTAGTTTGATTATTGTCCTTAAACATTTTTCATATCAATATTCATATCATCAACCATCTTAAAACAAGCTTTGTTTTCGCCTAGTCTTTTTTTAGCATTTTCATTACAAGAGATAACAAACTGCTTATTTAGCTTTATTAGATATATTACTTTTATGATCAATTTTATTGTCTGATTTATTTGATCATTCTTATCTTTATAATTACTTGCACAAAAAACATATTTTCCAAGCAAACGTCTTTGCGCTTCTGCAAAAGATTTTGTAAATTGTGGCCCTTTACCTTCAATCTGAATAACCGGTTTTCCTAATCCAATCGCTTGCTCTGCTGCCGTTCCTGCCATGCTTATACAGCATCTACTTTTCAATAATATTTTCTCAAAATTATTCCAATATATATTCACTTTTAAAGATTTATATTGGAATTTCATTAGATTTTTCTCTTTTGTTTTTCCCTGGTTTAACCATCTTCTATTTTGAAACATCTCCTTTATTTTTGATGAAGTTAAAGCATTAACTATTGCAAAATTAAACTCAACTTTTTGAAAATATCTGAAATCTGAAAGTATCTCTAATACCTCTAAGATCAAAACAAAATTATCAAAAATCTCGGGGCATCTACTTCCTGGAAATAATCCAATACT
>CACGAJ010000062.1 GCA_902570945.1 uncultured Synechococcaceae cyanobacterium | reverse complement strand
TATAACATTAGTAAAAACATTTAAAAAAGATAAAAAGCCAACATTTAAATCAAATAATCAGGAACATATATCTCTTAATTCTATTTCATTATCAAAAAATCAATTTTATAAATATTCGATATAAGATAAAATTCCAACTCTCACATATTTTATACTAAAAACCATTTATCCATTAATTTAGTGTATTATTACTTTTCCTCTTTTATAAATTGTATATATAGATAGTCATCAAAAATGAACATGGACAATCTCGGGAAAACTTAATGCAAAGTGCAGGAGCTTTCCCACTTCAAATTATCTCTTAAATCATTAAGGTCATTTGATAGAGAAACTAAATTCACCATTTGAAGAATTTGATTATTATTTAGCCTATCAATTGCTATGAGCCTATTAAGCATTTCTAGTACAGATTTATCGTTAATATTCATATCTTTTTTATGTAAAAATTATAGCTTAACGAAAATATTTTATCTTAGATTTAAATATTTACCCAGAAATATTAAATCCATTTACTGCTACAAATAAATTATTAGTATTAAATTCTCAAATTTTAAACTCTAGTTAATATTGAAATTTTGAAACTCACTTTCATACAAATTCGTTTAATGTGTATTAAGAAAAAACAAAAAAATGAAGAAAGATTCTAGAGATTATCTTAATAGAGATGAAGTAAACGAAATGATTGAAACAGCACTTAGAAGACACAACAGAAGATCTACAATAATATCGAGCGTACTTGGATGGATTCTTATAGGAGGATATTCATTTGGACTGTTTCAAGCTGTACAAAACGTTTAATTAAAATATCTTAAAATTTATCGCAAACGGGATGGTAGATTGTAACAAGATTTTTTTTTCAACATGAGAGAATATATTGAAGCAAATATAATGGTAATAAGAAAATATCTAAAAAAAAGAAATAAGGTATTATCAAAATTGAACAAAATATCAATAATGGAAGAATTCAAGGAATGGAATAAAGATCAAATACCTGAAACAGAATCAATATGGACCTTGCCTGACTTGACTAGCAATTACAGATTAGAAAATTTTTGTCGCTCAATTAAGAAAAAATACGATGATCAATCAACCACCTAGATGAATATTATTTAACTTCATGTAAAAATAACCTGCAAACCCAACAATATTTAATAATAAAACGAAAACCCAAGCACCAATAGGCTGATCAGAATCAAATTTTTTAATTTTAAATTTATTCTTTAGCTTTTCAATGAAATTAGCCATATTTGAAAACTTAATTGAAAAGAAATTCAATTTATTATAGTTTGTTTAATTTAAAGGAACCTTAAAAAAAAATAATTTCTTTAATTTGAATTTTTCTTTTCGATTCTATTGATAGGGTATTTAATTAATTCTCTTTTGAGATTTTTTAAAAGTTTGTTGTGGTTCAAGATTGTAAATTTCCTGGTAAAGGAATAATCCCATTTCATAGAATTTGAAAAAAACTTGCTAATTACTTGTCAATAAAATTATAATATTAAACAGGTCATTCAGACCATACATAATTCAAATAAGGACAAATTTTTTTCATGGGATTAAGAGTCGGCCAAGAAGCACCTAATTTTAGTGCTACAGCAGTATATGATCAAGAGTTTAAAGAGATTACACTTTCAGATCTAAGAGGTAAATGGGTTGTTTTGTTCTTTTACCCATTAGATTTTACATTTGTATGCCCCACTGAGATCACTGCATTTAGTGATAGATATAAAGATTTTTCATCACTTAACACAGAAATACTCGGTGTATCAGTTGATAGTAAACACTGTCATTTAGCTTGGATACAAACTCCGAGAAATGAGGGTGGAATAGGTGATATAAACTACCCATTAGTCTCTGATTTAAAAAGAGAAATATGTCAAGCATACAATGTGCTTAATGATGATGGAGAAGCAGATAGGGGTTTATTTCTTATTAATCCAGAAGGAATAGTAATGCATACAACTGTTAACAAGGCTCCTGTAGGAAGGAATGTTGATGAAACACTAAGAATCCTACAGGGTTACCAGTACGTAGCAGCGAATCCAGATGAAGTTTGTCCTGCAAACTGGACACCTGGAGAAAAAACAATGTTAGAAGATCCTAAAGGTAGTAAAGAATATTTTTCAGCACTATAAAATGATTAATATTTTTTATTAAAGTATTGAGTAGTAAATAATTATAAAAAAATAAAAAATAAAAATCTTTGAAATTGAGAATAAATCTTCTTTTAAGGGTGGATAA
>CACGAJ010000061.1 GCA_902570945.1 uncultured Synechococcaceae cyanobacterium | reverse complement strand
ACAATTCATCCGTTAGCACCTCAAGTAATAATTCTCTTTCGTTTAATAATTTTTGAAGATAATTCTTTTTTTCTTGCAAATTTTTTATATCCTCCCCTATTTGATTTTTTTCAAGATTTGTTAATTTTTTTAGTGGCATATCCAAAACTGAATTTGCTTGTTTTTCACTTAAGAAAAAATTATCAATCAATTTTGATTTTGCCTCTGAAGAATTTTCTGAGCTTTCAATTATCCCGATAACTTTTTTAATATCTTTTGTTGCCTTAAATAAACCCTCTAATATTTCAAGTTTTTCCAGAGTATTTTTTAGAAAATAATCAGTTCTTTTTTTAATTGTTTCTTCTCGAAACTCTAGAAAAAAGTTCAGATATTGTTTTAAATTAAGTTGGATAGGTTTGCCTTTAATTAAAGCTAAAAATATTGCCCCAAAGTTGGTTTGGAGAGTTGTTTTTTTATATAAATTAGAAATTATAAGTTCAGTATTGGAGTCTTTTTTTAACTCTATTACAATTCTCATTCCATCTCTATCGCTTTCATCTCTAATATCTGAGATCCCATTAATTTTGCTCGAATTAACAAGTTCTGCTAATTTTTCAATCCAACTTGCTTTGCTGATTTGATAAGGAAGTTCAGTAATAATCAATGCATTTTTTTTTCGCTTACCTTTCCCTAAATTTATTTCTTCTTTATTTATGACGCCTCTAATTGTTATTGATCCCTTTCCAGTTTCGTAAATTTCTTCTAATGCATCATTATGAATTAATTCTCCGCCTGTAGGAAAATCAGGTCCTTTAATAATGTTAGAAAGTTTTTTATTACTTATATCTTTATTTTTAACTAAAGCAATTAAACCATCTACTATTTCTCCTAGATTGTGAGGGGGTATGTTTGTTGCCATTCCGACAGCAATCCCTGATGATCCGTTCAACAATAAAAATGGAAGTTGTGCTGGAAGAACATCTGGTTCTTTTTGTGAACCGTCAAAGTTATTTGAGAAAGTTACTGTTTCTGATTCAATTTCTTCAAGAAATCCTTGATGAGCTATCGGCGCTAATCTTGTTTCAGTATATCTCATTGCTGCTGGAGGATCATTATCGACAGACCCAAAATTTCCATGGCCGTCCAGAGTAGGATACTTAGTTGAAAAATTCTGCACTAGTCTTACTAACGCATCATATACAGCTTGATCTCCGTGAGGATGGTACTTGCCAAGTACATCTCCAACAACTCTCGCACATTTTCTAAATGGCCTATCCGGTGTTAAACCTAATTCGTACATTGCAAATAGTATTCTTCTTTGTACAGGCTTAAGGCCATCTCTTGCATCTGGTAGTGCACGTCCAACTATTACACTCATTGCATATTCCAAATAAGAACGTTTCATTTCTTCTTGAAGTGAGATAGAAGTGAAATTTTTCTTATTCATCAGAGTGCAAAGTTAAATTATGTATTAATTACCTAAATTAAGACTAATAGGTAAACAAATATTTACCAGTATTGAAAATTAAGAAGATGCATTTATTTTTGATTTTGCCAATCTTACATCTGTTTGAAGTTGATCATTTTGTAAAAGTATTTCTGTTGAGTTTTGCAATTTTTCGCCCCATAACTGTTCTTTTCTAAAATCATGGTCAACATAGTTAGGGTCTTTAGTTAAAGCTTTTTTTGCAAGTTCTAGAGCTAAATTAATATCTTTCGTTCTTAAACACGCAGCAAGTGCTAGTAATGATTCTGCATTATCTTCGATTGTGATAGCTTTTTTAAAATGTTTGATAGAAAGATTTATGTTGTTTTCTTCGAAATAAGCTAAGCCTTGATTATTTATTGCTTGCCAGAAATCAGGCTTAATTTTTATAGATTTATCAAATAACTCGATAGCTTCCAAGTAATTTTTTTCCATTAAAAAAATATTTCCTAATTGAAAAATAGCCCTATGGTTATTTGGTTCTATCTTTAATCCTGTTTTTAATGCAATCTTGGCATTTTTTAGTTCAGAAATTTGCAAGTAAATATTACTTTTAGCAAAGTATATTTCGCTAATATTTGAATTGATTTTTTCTGCTTTATTTAAAGAATTTAATCCTTCTTTGTATAGTTTATTAGCTAATTGTGCTTCAGCTAAAATTAGCCATAATGTCTCATCTGTTTTATTTATCTTTACAGCTAATTTTGCCAAGTTAAGGCTTTGTTCATATTGTCCAAAATATAAAAGCTGATATGCATTTTTACCAATTGCTAGACTTT
>CACGAJ010000060.1 GCA_902570945.1 uncultured Synechococcaceae cyanobacterium | reverse complement strand
ATAGATTGGGAGTCAAATATTAATAATGACTATAAATTAGACAATAAGAGCCTTGGAAATATTGAACCAAATGAAATAATAAATTTCCATTCAATTAAAAAAGGAGTTAAAAACTTTTTATGTATCTTGAATTCTGATGGAAGATTTAAAAAAGTTTTATTTGACAAGGACATGGTTAAAAGTAATAGATCTTTCGCAGTAACAAAATTAAAAAATAATATAAAAACAATTGACTCATTTATTTGTAATGAAGAAAAAAATTTAATAATATTAACCTCAATAGGAAGAATTTTTAAATTTAATTTATCTGATAAATTTTTAACTCCAACTACTAAACAATCTCAGGGGTTAATGCTTGTAAAACTTTTGCCTACTGAAATGATTGTTTCATGTTGCCCATATCAAAATGAAGATAATATTTATTTGGTTTCTAAAAAAGGGAAAATCTTTTGTATTAATAGTAATGAAATTTATTACGCTAATGAATACAGTCTGGGGTACTTAAATGATAAAACCCAACTTAAAGACGATTGCTTCTTAAAAGTCTTATCCAGTAAACATTATCTTGATATTGAAACTAATAAAAATAAATCTGCTAGGTTAAATTTTAGTAAATTAAATTTCAAATCTATTAAAACAAATTTACTAATTGACTTTTTACAATTAGAGACAGGCGAACATCTTGAAAATTGTTTTCGACTCAAAAATCTTCTCGACTAAGATTTATATTCATTTTCAACCCAATTTAAATATTCTTGATTTACTGTTCCTGTTACATAAGAGCCAGTAAAGCAACTCATTTCCAAATCCTTAATTGGAGAATCACTTATTATAGCCTTGCGTAAATTTTCAACACTTTGATAAACAAGATCATCAATTTCTAGTTTATTTGCAATTTCGCTAATTGTTCTATCATGAGCTATCAATTCATCTTTATTGGGCATATTAATTCCGTAAACATGAGGAAAACGAACTGGTGGTGCTGCTGAGGTGAAAAAAACTTTATTTGCGCCTGCATCTTTAGCCATTTGAACAATTTCCTTTGAAGTAGTACCTCTTACTATTGAATCATCAACAATTAATACATTTTTATTTTTAAATTCTGCACTCATAGCATTTAACTTTTGTCTCACTGATTTCTTACGTTTTTGCTGGCCAGGCATTATAAATGTTCTACCAACATATCTATTTTTAAAAAAACCTTCTCTATACTCTATACCTAACTGTCTTGCAACTTGCATAGCTGCAGGTCGAGAAGAGTCAGGAATAGGCATTACAACATCAACATCTCCAGAATTTATTGTGTCTTTTATTGTTTCAGACAAATAATCTCCCATTTTTAAACGAGCTTTATAAACAGAAATTCCATTCATGATTGAATCTGGTCTAGCTAAATAAACATATTCAAAAGCGCAGGGACATAACACTGGATTTTCGGAACATTGCTTAGAAAAAAACTCACCATTAAGATTTATAAAAATAGCTTCTCCCGGATCTACATCTCTAACTACTTGATAATCGTTATTCTCAAGCACCAGAGATTCACTAGCAACCATCCACTCTTCTTTATTTGATATTAATGAAAGTCTTTTTCCTATAACTAAAGGTCTAATTCCAAAAGGATCTCTAAATGCTAATAAACCATGTCCTGAAATTAATGCAATTGAAGCATATGATCCCTGAATTCTTTTATGTAAAGATTTAACAGCATCAAAAATAATATCCGGTTGTAATTCTTGATTATTAATCTGTTCTTGCAATTCTGTAGCTAAAACATTTAATAACATCTCAGTATCACTTGAAGAATTTGTATGCCTCTTATCAATATTAAATAATTGTTTTTCTAAATCTCTGGTATTCGTCAAATTACCATTATGTATCAAAACAATTCCATAAGGTGCATTGACATAAAAGGGTTGGGCTTCCTCTACACTTTCTGCTGATCCCTTTGTAGCATATCTAACATGACCCAATCCGGTTCTGCCAATTAAATTCCTCATATCTCTAGTTCTATAAGCAGTACTTACCTGGCCTTTGGCCTTATGTATATGGAAAATAGTGTTTTCCATTGTTGCTATCCCTGTAGAGTCTTGACCTCTATGCTGAAGAAGCAAAAGACTATCGTAAATTTGTTGATTTACATCATCTGAAGAGACAATTCCAACTATTCCACACATAACTTAATTTTTAAAAAATTTTGCTAGTTGAAAAAATTTTTTCATATTTATAAGTTATCTGAAATACTATTATTAAATTTTTCGGTTAATTCCTCAACCCTAATATTGCAGATTTTTTTTTCTTGAATTTTTATGTTAAGAGTTTC
>CACGAJ010000059.1 GCA_902570945.1 uncultured Synechococcaceae cyanobacterium | reverse complement strand
GGTTTTTTAAGTGATACTTGGAAGTCAAAAGCTATTGGTTTAATTTCTGTCTTAACAGGTTATTTTTTATTCGCAAATTTTCTTACAAAATTTATTTCTGAAGGTAAAAATGAATTGATCATGGTCCCAATAATTATTGTTTTTATTGAAGTCATAATAAGAATTAAGCCATCCTCTAAATCAAAATTTTATGATCTTTGGACCGTATTTGATAAACTGCGTATTGGTGCAATCTATGCCTTTATACTTGAGGCGTTTAAATTAGGTTCCTAATATCTATTCTTCTTCTTCTTCTTCAATAGGGTAAACAAAGCCTTGAGCTTTCCCAGTTAAAACTGATTTACCTAGAGATATTGCTTTTTGAGCTGCTAATGCTGCTTTTCCTTTCCATACAGCATGCCTCTGATTCCTCTTGCTCTTTGATTTTTTCTTCTTTGGTACAGCCATTCTGTTTATTTATTTTCTTATAATAATATAACCTTTAAGTGGTTATCTCCAAAATTTTTGAGTATATTTTGTTTATATACTTCAATTTTTCAAATAAGCTTATATGCTTTATTAATCACTTATATAATTTTAGTGTTCTTCAAATCAAATTTCTCATATTCAAATTCTAAATCTAGTTATTCGGATCTTCTAGAAGATATAGAATCTGGCAATGTAGAATCCATTTTTTTTTATCCTAGGCAAAGAGAGATCGATGTTCTGTATAAAAATGGTGATAAATTCAAAATACCTATTCTTTATAACGATCAATTAATTCTTGAGAAAGCTGCAGAAAATAGAGTAGAACTTACTGTTAATAATAGTAGTAAAGAATCTTCAGCAGCTAGTTCATTTACTTCAATTAGTCTTTTCCTGATTTTCATATTTGCTATAGTTTTGATTTTAAGGAGCACTTCAAAACTAGCCTCAAGAGCTTTTGGTTTTGGCAAAAACCAAGCAAAATTTGTAACTATTGATGATGTTGATACGAGATTTGATGATGTAGCAGGTGTCCCTGAAGCCGCTGAAGAATTAAAAGAGGTAATTACCTTTCTAAAGGAACCAAAAAAATTTGAAAATCTTGGAGCAAAAGCTCCTAAAGGAGTTCTTTTAATAGGCCCCCCTGGTACTGGTAAGACATTACTGGCTAAAGCAATTGCGGGTGAATCAGGAGTCCCTTTTCTCTCAATTGCAGCATCAGAGTTTGTTGAACTTTTTGTTGGTGTAGGCGCAAGTCGGGTAAGAGATCTATTCTCCAAAGCAAAAGAAAAATCTCCTTGCATAATTTTTATTGATGAAATTGATTCTATTGGTAGGCAAAGAGGTTCTGGGATCGGGGGAGGAAATGATGAAAGAGAGCAAACTCTTAATCAGCTTTTAACTGAATTAGATGGGTTTACTGATAATTCAGGGATTATTGTTTTAGCTGCTACAAATAGACCAGACATACTTGATGCAGCCTTATTAAGACCTGGTCGATTCGATAGAAAAATCGAAGTGATGCTTCCAGACTTAGATGGTAGAAAAAAAATTCTTTCAGTCCATTCTCTTTCAAAGCCTCTTTCAAGCAAAGTTGACTTAGGATATTGGGCTTCTAGAACAGTTGGATTTTCCGGTGCTGATCTTGCAAATTTGATGAACGAGAGTGCTATTCACTGTGCAAGAAATGATTCTAAATTTATTAGCGATTTTCATATAGAAAATGCTCTAGATAAAATTACTATCGGACTAAGAACTTCATTAATAACTTCCACTAATATGAAAAAAATTATTGCTTACAACGAAGTAGGTAAAGCGATTGTCTCTGCTGTAAGAAACGGAATTGAATCAGTAGATAAAATTACAATTTTACCAAGATCAGGATCTTTATCTTTTGGAGGATATACAAAAATTAGTCCGGATGAAGATGCAGTTTCAAGTGGTTTGATTTCAAAAAAATTTTTATTTTCAAAAATTGAAATTGCACTTGCAGGAAGAGCTGCAGAAACTGTAGTTTTTGGGGAAAGTGAAATTACTCAATGTTCTATAAATAATATTTCTTTCGCGACGAATATAGTTAGAGAAATGGTTACAAAATATGGGTTTTCAATTATGGGTCCAATTTCTATGGAATCTAATAGTAGCGATATGCCTCTTGGAGAGGGTTTATTTGGAAGAAAACCCCTCATAGCTGATAATACTAGTTTTAGAATTGATAATGAAATTATAAAGATTTCGAAAATCTCATTAAACAATTCAATAGAAATATTGAAAAAAAATAGAGTTTTACTAGATAAATTAGTCGATATACTCTTAAACCAAGAAACTATAGATAAACAATTATTTAAATTAACTACTTCTAAATTGTTG
>CACGAJ010000058.1 GCA_902570945.1 uncultured Synechococcaceae cyanobacterium | reverse complement strand
TTTTCCTTGTCAGACGTTTTCTTTCTGAACCTATTAATTGTGAGATAGTAGGCATCTATTATATTTTAAAAAAATAAACATTCCAATATCATAACCTTTTATGAGCACCAACTAAAAGAATTAAGTGATATTTTTTTAAAAATTTGTGAAATTAAAATTATTTAGTAAATATTAATTATCTTTAGATTTATTTTCATATTTATTTTTATAATAGGAATACATAAATAACTAAATAGAATTAAATAATCTATGGGAGAGAGTATCAAAAGTATCGTAGAGCTATATAAAGATAGTTATTCCCCAAATGGAATAATTGGAGAGAAAGATGCGTGTGGAGTTGGTTTCATAGCAAATATTAAAGGAGTAGAAAGCAACTGGATCCTAAAGCAATCCCTAAAAGGCCTTAACTGCATGGAGCATAGAGGAGGTTGTGGAGGGGATAGTGACTCAGGAGATGGAGCGGGTATTTTATGTTCAATTCCTTGGCATTACTTAGAAAAAGAAGTGAATCTTAAAGATAAAAAAGACTATGAAAAAGGTTTAGGCATGATTTTTATGCCCAATAAAAAAGAGAAAGTTGAAGAATGTAAAACAATATGCGAGCAGGAAGCAGAAAAATTAAAAATCAACAAAACATCTTGGAGAACAGTACCTGTTAATAATGAAATCTTAGGTCCTTTGGCAAAATCGAATGCTCCATTTATAAGTCAGTGGATTTTATTCATAGATAAAAAAGATAACAATGATATTGAGAGACTTTTATTTCAATTAAGGAAAAGAATTGAGAAAAAAATAAGAGAAAGCTTTAAAAACAATGTCGGGGATTGTGAATTTTATTTTGCCTCACTAAGTTCTAAAACAGTTGTATACAAAGGTATGGTTCGTTCTGAAATATTATCTGAGTTTTATAAAGACTTAAAAGAAGAGAGTTTTAAAGTCTCATTTTCCGTTTACCATAGGAGGTTTAGTACTAATACACTTCCAAAATGGCCACTAGCTCAGCCCATGAGATTCTTAGGTCATAACGGAGAAATTAATACTCTCTTAGGTAATATCAATTGGGCTAAAGCTTCAGAAAAACACATCGATAATTTTTGGGCAGAATTATCTAATGAAATAAAGCCAATCGTAGATGTAAATAAAAGTGATTCTTCGAATCTTGATGCAACTCTTGAAATCAATATTCGTTCAGGTCAGCCCATCACTGATTCATTATTAAAACTAGTTCCTGAAGCATTTAGAGATCAACCAGAACTTGAACAAAGAGAAGAGATTAAAGCATTTTACGAATATTCTGCGAGCCTACAAGAAGCCTGGGATGGTCCTGCACTCCTTGTATTTGCGGATGGAAATTTTGTCGGGGCAACACTTGATAGAAATGGCCTAAGACCAGCAAGATATTCAATAACAAACGATGGTTTTGTAATAATGGGTTCCGAAACAGGAGTAGTAGATCTAGAAGAGGAAAGAGTAATAGAAAAAGGTCGATTAGGACCTGGGCAAATGTTAGCTGTTGATTTTCATCAAAATAAAGTTCTAAGAAATTGGGAAGTAAAGACTGAAGCTGCTCAAAGGCACAACTATAAAAATCTCTTAAAAAATAGAATTTTAAAAATTGATAATAATGAATGGTTAAAGGACTGCAAGCTAAAAGACCTTGAGTTATTACAACAGCAAACTGCATATGGTTTTTCAGCGGAAGATAATGATCTTATCTTAGATTCAATGGCATCATTAGCTAAAGAGCCTACTTATTGCATGGGAGATGACATCCCATTAGCTGTACTTTCTTCAAAGCCACATATTTTATATGACTATTTCAAGCAAAGATTTGCGCAAGTTACTAATCCTCCAATTGACCCTCTTAGAGAAAAACTTGTAATGAGTCTAGAGATGCATCTTGGAGAAAGATGTACACCATTTGAGATAAAAGGCGCTAAACCTTTTATTCATTTACAAACTCCAATTCTCAACGAAGAAGAGCTTTTATCAATAAAAAAATCAAAAATTAAATCTCAAACAATTTCAAGTTTGTTTGATATTGAAGAAGGAGTGAAAGGATTAGAGAACCAATTAAAAACAATTTGTGAACAGAGTGAGCTCTCTATAAAAGATGGTTGTTCCATAATTATCATTTCTGATAAGGGGATTAATCCTAAAAAGACTTTTATTCCTCCATTACTTGCTATTGGAGCAATTCATCATTTTCTTCTCAAAAAAGAAATCAGATTAAAAGCTTCTCTCATAGTTGAGACAGGGCAATGTTGGAGTACACATCACTTAGCTTGTTTAATTGGTTATGGTGCAAGCGCAGTTTGCCCTTGGCTAACCTTCGAAGCTGGTAGGCATTGGTTAAAGCATCCAAAAACTCAAAAACTCATTGATAGCAAAAAAATAAATCCATTAT
>CACGAJ010000057.1 GCA_902570945.1 uncultured Synechococcaceae cyanobacterium | reverse complement strand
CAAAAAATGTTTCAATTTGACTTCTGAAAATGAATGTGAAATTTGTAAAAATACTGAAAGAAATCAAAAACTAATCTGTGTAGTAGCAGAAACTAAAGATTTGCTTGCTTTGGAGCGCGCCAGAGAATTTAAAGGTGTTTACCATGTTATTGGTGGTTTAATATCTCCAATGGATTCTGTGGGCCCCGAACTCTTAGAAATAAGAAGCTTGGTAGAAAGAGCTAGTAAATCTGAAATAGATGAGATCATATTGGCATTGACCCCCAGTGTTGAGGGAGATACAACAAGTCTTTATATTGGAAAATTGTTAGCCCCTTTTACAAAAGTTACAAGGATTGCATATGGCCTTCCAATGGGCAGTGAACTTGAATATGTTGATGAAGTTACACTTGCAAGGGCATTAGAAGGAAGAACAAAACTAAACTAGACAATGAGAGACAATAATCTAGTAAAGAAAGAAAAAATCTTAAGACTTCCCTCTTGGATTAAATTTCCTATTAGTAAAGCTTCAGAGTTCGAAAGAATACAAAGACTCATCAAGAAATCAAATATTCATACTATTTGTGAAGAAGCAAGATGTCCTAATAGAGCAGAATGTTATGCCTCAGGAACAGCCACTTTCTTACTGGGTGGATCGATATGTTCTCGTTCTTGTGCTTTTTGTCAGGTAAATAAAGGTAGACCTAGTTCTATCAATATTGATGAATGTACTCAAGTCGCTGAGGCAGTGAAAGTACTAAATTTGAAATATGTTGTTTTGACATCTGTAGCTAGAGACGATCTCCCTGATCATGGTGCAAATTTATTTATATCTACAATTGATGAGATTAGAAAAATTGATTCAACAATTAAAATAGAGGTTTTAACTCCTGATTTATGGGGTGGGGGCAAAAATTTTGATGAAACTAATAACCTTCAGACTAATAGATTAAAGATAATTTTAGAAAAAGATCCAATATGCTTTAACCATAATCTTGAAACTGTTGAAAGACTGCAAAAAGAAGTTAGGAGGGGTGCAAATTACAAAAAATCCCTTAGTTTACTAAAGAAGTCAAAAGATATTGCTCCTCATATTCAAACTAAATCAGGGATAATGTTAGGTCTTGGGGAAACCTTGGATGAAATAAAAAATACAATTTATGATCTTAAAAAAATAGATTGTGATCAAATTACAATTGGCCAATATTTAAGGCCCTCATTTAATCATTTGGCAGTTAAGAAATATTGGGATCCATCAGAGTTTGAATATTTATATCGCTTCTCTAAGGAATTAGGATTCAAGAAAGTATCTTCTGGTCCCTTAGTTAGAAGTAGTTATCATGCGGGTTAACTTTCTTCAATTAAAGAGAGTTTCTTTTCAAATTTTTTCAATATGGAAATACATTCCCCGTTCATAAGTGTACCTGCACCACCCCAAACCAATCTTAATAAAAGATCTACTGGGCTAGAACCAACTTCTTTTACAATTTTGAATCCTATTAACTTGAAATATCTTACAAGTTTTTTACTATATCCTTCACTATCAAAAATAGCTAGAAGTCTTGCTTTATTGCTTGATTTTTTTTCAATTGCCCAGGCCATAGTAGTTGCCCATATTAATTCCGAAACAAAAGCAGGAGATTTACTAAGGATTCTTAATGTATCAAGCTGAATACCTTGTTTATTTAAATAAGTCCAACCTTTCATTTCGGCCCAAATTTTAATGATGTTATCTTTCTGTTCTGCTATAACGATTCTAAAGAAACACAATCCGAGAGTTTCTCTAACTTGAATTTTAATTAATAATCCAATGGTAGCTGCTAATTTTTCTAATTCTTCAACTTTCATAAATTTGAAAATTAATCCTTATAGATTTTATGATTTTCTACTTTCAATCTATCGATCTGTTTTTGTCTTTCTTCAAACCTTTTCCTATCATCATCGCTGAATTGATTTATGCAGAAGTGACATTGGATACCCTTTCTATATTCTTTTCTTTCTTGATCTTGAATTGAAACTGGCATTCCACATGCATGACAAATCGAGTAGGAGCCTTTTTCTAATTCTTGATTTAAAGCAACTCTTTTATCAAAAACATAACATTCACCTTCAAATAAGTTTTTTTTCTTTTGGTATATCATCAAGGTATTGAAGGATGCCCCCTTGCAGGTGATAAATATTTTTATAACCTTTCTTTTTCAGTAAACTAGTAGCTTTTTCACATCTTATTCCTCCGGTACAAAACATTGCTATATTTGTAGACTCTTTATTTTCTAAATGGTTATCTAAATGATCATCTACCCACTTGGGGAATTCGCAAAAATTTCTTGTTTTTGGGTTTATAGAGTTCTGAAATGTACCTATAGAAACCTCATAATGATTTCTAGTATCAATGACTATTGTATTTTGATTTTTGATTAAGTTATTCCAATCAGCTGCGTTAATATAGGTCCCATTATTTTCTGAAGGATTTATTTCAG
>CACGAJ010000056.1 GCA_902570945.1 uncultured Synechococcaceae cyanobacterium | reverse complement strand
TGGTATTGCTACTCCCCCTTTCTTTAAATTTGATGCCACATCAACTGGATTAATTGTAAGAGATGCATAAAAATAGGAAAACCCCAAAATCAAGGAAAAGAATGTAAGAGCATAAGGCCATGGATTTGAAGAACCTGGATTTAGAGAACTCGCTAGTTTGTTTAAGATTGGACTACCAGTAACATTTGCAATAGTAATAGGTAGGAAGATTAAGGCAGATGCAAATATAATAGGCATTACTCCTCCTGCATTTAATTTTAAGGGTAAATAACTTTGTCTACTGGGAAGTAACGTTGAATTTCCTATTTGCCTTTTGGCACTCACTATAGGGATACGTCTCGCTCCTTCTTGAACGAAAATTATCCCAACAATTGTCAGTAAAAATACTCCAAGTAAAACCACAATACCTAAAACATCTCCTCTATCACCAGTTTGAGCTTTTTCAATAGTTGAACTAAGAGCCTTTGGTAAAGTTGCAACAATATTTAAAAAGATTACTAATGAAGCCCCTTGTCCTATTCCCTTCTCTGTGATAATTTCACTAAACCACATTACTAACATTGAGCCAGTAACTAAAGCTATTGAGGTTTGCAAAACAAATGTAGTTTCGCTTATATCCTGAATAGCATATGGTCTAAGTATTAAAGAAAAAATAATACTTTGCAAGAAACCCCATCCTAAGGAAACATATCTAGTTATTTGAGCAATTTTCCTTCTACCTGCTTCTCCCTCATTTTTTTGTAAATCTTCAAGTACAGGCAGTGAAGCTGTAAGAAGTTGAATAATAATTGATGCGTTTATGAAAGGAAGTATTCCCAATGCAAATATTCCTAGAGTTGAAATTCCCCCGCCAGTAAAAATATCTAAAAAACCTATTAATTGGCCACCTTGATCAATAAAATTTTTAAACTCGGCTCTATCAATCCCAGGCATGGGGATATAGATTCCAAGTCTTACTAAAAGAAGGAGCCCTAAAGTTGTTAGAACTCTACTCCTTAACTCTTTATTTAAAAATAATTGAGAAAGTATTTCGGAAGCGCTAGGATTTCTACTTTTGTTGACAAACATTATGAAGCTTACCTAAATTTTAGAATAAATTTATTTTTTGTTTATCAGCTCGCATGATCCGCCTGCATCCTCAATTTTTTGTTTCGCCACTTTTGTAAATGCATGGGCTTGGACTTTTAGCTTTACATTAATTTCCCCATTACCAAGAATCTTTAAAGGGAATTTTGGCTTAAAGATCAATCCTTTCTTAACTAATGAATCCAAGTTAACGGTATCGTTTTCTTTGAATTCATTTAATTTATCTATATTAATTATTGAAAAGTTCTTTTGATTAATAATTTCAAAATGTTTTAATTTTGGAACTCTTCGATACAAAGGCATTTGTCCGCCTTCAAAACCTGGACGTGTCGGTCTTCCAGATCGGGACTTTTGTCCCCTCATTCCAAAACCACATGATGCACCCTGTCCAGCAGCAATACCTCTGCCCTTTCTTAACTTTTTCTTTCTAGAACCAGAGTTTGATTTGAGTGTATTTAATGTTGAAGTCATAATTTTCAAGAATAGAGCTGTTCAAGTGAGATACCTCTCTCCCTGGAGGCAGATTTATGTGTTCTTAACTGAGAAAGCGCTACCATAGCAGCCCTTGCATTATTCAAAGGTGTTTTACTACCTAATCTTTTTGCTAGGACATTTTTTATGCCCGCTAATTCTAAAACTGTTCTAATTGAACCACCAGCAATTACACCTGTACCAGGAGCAGCTGGTCTAATAAGTACGTTAGCAGCACCATCTCTACCATTAGATAAAGTTGGTATTGAATTATTTGGTGTTAAAGGAACTCTAACAAGATTTTTTTTACCATCTGAGACTCCCTTTCTAACTGCACCAATAACATCTCCTGCTTTACCAACTCCAACTCCAACTTGACCTTTCTCATTGCCTACAACAACAATTGCTCTAAAACTCATTTTTTTTCCACCTTTAACAGTTTTAGATACGCGTCGGATTTGAACAACCCTTTCTTGCCAATCAGAATCCCTTTCTAGATTTTTTGAATCACCTCTTCTGTTCCTTTTGCGATCGTTATTACGATTAGTCTTTTTTTGTTCACTAGGTTTAGCTCCAGGAATGTTATCAGTCTTGGATTGAGTTTGTTGTTTTATTGGAGTGTCAGTCATAATAAAAATTAAAAGTTAGAATTCCAGGCCAGCTTCTCGGGCAGCATCCGCAAGAGCTTTAACTCTCCCGTGATATAAATTTCCTCCACGATCAAAAATTACATGTTTAATTCCTTTTTTTATTGCTCTAGTAGCTAATAATTTTCCAACAATAGAAGAAGAATTACAATCAGAGGATAATTTCTCTGATTTTTCTCTGAGTTCTTTATCAATAGTTGATGCCGAACAAATAGTTTTTTGAGCACTATCATCTATAACCTGTGCATAAATATGGTTATTAGAGCGAAAGATGGATAATCTCGGACGTGTTGCATCA
>CACGAJ010000055.1 GCA_902570945.1 uncultured Synechococcaceae cyanobacterium | reverse complement strand
AGGAAGAGCCTCTTTATTGAGCAGAAAAGTCTGAAATGCTTGGAAAATATTAGCAACAACCATATATAGTAAAACTCCTGCAGGTAGTGGGAAAAACAGAAACATTCCAGTAATCATTACCGGTGTAATTTTGTTTGCTGTTGATTGCTGCGGATTCGCAGGCATCCCCTGACTAGATAAAACTTGTGAGAGAAGTAGAGTTAATCCAAAGGCACCAACTAGTGCAGCAATATCCCAATTAATTGCCCCATCCACATAAAAACCAACTTGACCTAGAGCTTTAATAAATAAAAAACCACTTTTGGCAGCTAGACCAGGGATTTTTGCCTCGATTGTTGCATCACCCGGTTTAATTGCTGTAACTATACCGTCCTGGGAAACTTTAAGATTTTCGGATCCTTTAGAAACCTTCCAAGTAGGGAGAAATTTTGATCCATTGTCGTATTTAGATAAAACTTCCGAATAGCTATTACCATTTGTTGTTTGTAAATTTATTTTTATGGATTCTTCTGTTCCTAATTTTGTTCCATTAGGGATTGTTGCTACTACAGGAAAATGTGATTTTTCAGTAATGAATATAGAGTGTCTTGGGGATTTATAAGGTTTTGGATCAATTGCTGCTACTTGATCCTGTGGAACTACCTTAAGATTTATATTGTAGGGAACATCGGCAAATGGAGATCCCCTTAGGGTTGCAAACAATGCAAATAGAACGGGCATTTGTACAATCAAGGGAAGGCAACCTGCGAGGGGACTGCCAAACTCATTCATTAATTTTCCAAGTTCTTCTTGCTGTTTCTTTGGATCACCTGAAAACTTAGATTTTATTTCAGCTTGCCTTTTTTGCATTACGGGTTGAGCAATTTTCATTCTTCTTGCGCTTCTAATGGAACCAGCGCTAAGAGGGAAAAGTGCAATTCTAATTACGACTGTTAATGCTACAATCGCTAATCCATAACTGGGAACTAAACCGTAGAAAAAATCTAGAATCGGGATAAGTAATTTTTCAGAAATGAACCCTATCACGATATTAAAAAGAGTGTAATTTTATTAGACATTTTATTTTACAGGAAAATAAGGTTTTTGTAATTAATTTATTTAGGATTTAGTAGCAAATCCCTCTACCTCTTTGAGATTTGGAATTTGTGGTCTTTTATTTATATTTTCTTCAATAAATTTTTGCTTTTCTCTGAATAAAGGTAATGATTTCATTTCAACCTTTGATCCATCATTAAGTATAAGAACCATATCTCCATATGATCCGAATCCTCTTGGAATTGATCTGATTTCTTCGATGTTACTTAATGAAACTTGTGTTTTGTTTTTACCAAACCATCCGCCATCAATTGTAATTCTTTTGTTTGTAATTTTATATCTCAACCACAATGCTCTAACTATTGCGGCAAAGGTAAATGGTAATCCAAGAATAGTTATACCTGCAAGTAGATTTATTATTAAATCACTTTTTGCGGGACCACCTTCGTAGAAAGTTTCTTCATTCATGTTAATCATTTTATAAGATTAGATTTGCACATTAGGTTTTGAAATTCCTCCAAAAGTCTATTTTTGTCATTGTAGAAATCCCCAAATCTTAGGTTAACAAGTAACCAATAAGGTTTGTGGTTATTAATTTTTTGAATGTTTGTTATTAACCAATCTTGCAAAATTCTTCTTAATTTGTTTCTATCTACAGCTTTTTTTGAAACTTTTTTGCTGACAGCAATTGCCACTTTTAGATTATTTGATGTATTTCTGAATTTATGGGATAAGAGGATTTCTGGGTTTGATTTCGCAACTTTAAAGGTCATTAATTTCCCATAGTATTTTGTGGAATTTTTATGGATATAATTAAAAGTCCTATGACCTTTTAGACGCATCTCTTTAGGTAAGGCCATTTTATTTTCAAGTTAGACAGCAACTCTTTCTCTACCTTTTTGCCTTCTACTTTTAATTACTCTTCTACCAGTATGGGAACGCATCCTTACTCTAAAACCAGATACACGTTTTCTTTTTCTTGAAGTTCCGCCAAAAGTTCTTTTAGTCATTTTTTTTAATATCCATAATTAATTTATCATTTAATCGATCACTATAGTCCAGCTTCCTAAATATCTTAAAACTGATTCCCCTGCAGATTGGCCATAAGAATGGAATTGATATAATCCTGATTTTTTTGGATTAGTGATTTTTTTCAAGACAATTGCATAACTATCTTTATTTGAGGGAATAGGGCTGTAAGGATATATGTTTACAGAACGTAAGGATGATTCATCAGTTTTAAATTCAATATCAGCAGGAATATTTTCGATACATTTAGTGCGATTTTCAAAGCCTCCTATTCTTACCTTGCAAAGACTAATTTTTTCTTCGTCTAATTTGGATTTAAAGGATTTAGGGATGGCTAGCTTTATTTTTAAGAGTTCAGTTTTCCTATCATTTGGCCTCAAGAAGAAATAAACTGTATTTCTAAATTTTCTCCTTTTTTCTTTCTGAAACCACTTTAATCTCCTGTGTCCTGAGTCTTGATCCCACTGAAATTCCAACCCTGCCTTAGCATCTTCAGTAGAGTAGAAGAATGGAGTTGAAAATAAAATTGTAGG
>CACGAJ010000054.1 GCA_902570945.1 uncultured Synechococcaceae cyanobacterium | reverse complement strand
ATTACTATGAAGTAATCTATTTATTTTGTTAATTATCAAATCAGTAGGATCCAAAAACATTATTTTTAGTTCTTTTAATTCAAACATTTCTTTATAAAAATTTATCTTAACAACTAAATTTTTTTTTGCGGGAAATTGATTTTGTTTTTTGGTAGAAAAATATTTTCATAATTAGGAAAAAATGTTAAAAATGAAGAAATGACTTGAAATTTTGGATAATTCACCTCAACATCTATTTCTTGCAAGTGGAGTAAAGAATGGAGAAGGATTTTGGTTGGTAGGAGTTAAAAATTGTGATGAAAATATTCTTGAGGATAAAAACCTTTTAGATTGCCATAGAAAAGAATTAATCGGTAATAAATCAGCAAAAGATATTCTTTTTGCTATTAATTTAAATATAAATAATTTATTCAATGAACTCAAAAATAAAAATTATTTGTTTGAAAAACCTTCAATAGGAATTTGTTTTGATATTCCACTAGATATCCTTGAAAGTATTTTTGATTTTTGGTTAGATACTTACAAAAATCAAGAAGCATGGGAAACTTGTTTAGGTCTTCTTAAAGTTAGAAAAAGAATTTCACTAACAAACCTTATTCAGAGCGAAAGTTTAAAAGGCAACTCTAAAAAATGGGCTATAAAAGTTGAAACTTTGCATAATTATGTACCTAATTCTCTAAGGATTGAGAAACTTAATGACCCCATGTGGAAATAAATTCTATCTTTAATTAATCAAAATATTTACTTCGTAGGATATTTAAGTAAAAATGAACTTATTTAATAATTAATATGGATCACCAGTATTCTTTTAGTAACGATCAAATGAATGGAATTGTGGAAGATACTTACGCCAACATAATTAAAGAATGTGAAAATCTAAAAAAAAATACTAATTGCCCAAATGATCAGGTAGTAGCACTTTTAAGTGTAATTGCATCAAATTTTGCAACTAAAACTGAAAAAATCGAAAATTAAAATGATAATAAATTTTACTTGGGACGAATTTGATAAGAGTGTAGAACTTATAGCTAATAAATGTAAGTTCTTAGAGTTTTCTGGTATATATGGAATTCCTCGTGGTGGTTTATGTCTTGCTGTTGCGCTGAGCCATAAATTAAAAGTAAATTTAATTTCAGAACCATTAAAAAATTCACTAATAGTTGATGATGTTTATGAAACTGGTAATACATTAAATACATTAAAGGATACTGAGGGAGCAAAGTTTTTTGTATTATTTAGTAAAATTGAACCAACTTGGTGGAATACTGTATTTACATGTGAAAAAAACAAATGGATAATTTTCCCTTGGGAAAACCCTTTAAATTTGCAAAATGACCGCAAAGAGTACATCAAAAAAAGAGGTTTTAATTGAAAAAGAAGTTATATTTAGCAAATCCATATGGATTTTCAAAACAAACTAAAAAGCTCTTATATGAATTTATTAATATCTTTGATGAGTTAAATATAGAAGTATTTGAACCTTTTGAGAGAGCAACACCACTAACACAACAAGAAAGTGATTGGGCATATAACGTTGCAAATAGTAATTTCCATGATTTAAAAGAATGTGATTGTATTTTTGCGATTGTTAATGGGAATCCACCAGATGAAGGGGTAATGATTGAATTGGGTATTGCAATTGCTTTAAAAAAAGAAATCTTTTTATTCAGGGATGATTTTAGGAATTGTTCTGATAGCGATCAATACCCATTAAATCTAATGTTATTTCTTGGACTACCTAAAGATAATTGGGAAAAATATTATTTTGAATCATTACAAGATATAAAAAGTAATAAAAAAAGATTTGTGGAGTGGGCAAAAAATTAGCCAAATAAACGCTTAAGTATAAGTTTTATGTTTAAATATATCTATCAAAGTGCTAGAATATAATTTATTTAGAAAATTTTGACACAAGTTACAGTTGGAGAGAACGAGGGAATTGAGTCTGCCCTTAGAAGATTTAAGAGACAAGTATCTAAATCGGGAATTTTTGCAGATTTAAAAAGACTTAGGCATCACGAAACTCCTATTGAAAAATACAAAAGAAAGTTACAACAGAGGAGAAAAGCAAGAAGAAGATAATCTGCTAGAGCATACAAATTTTCTGCACATCTTTATATTATTAATTATTTTTAGAAGTTTTTTAAAATAAAAATTTTACTATTTAAGCTTTTTTAGCTTCTTAACAAGATTTATTCCAACTCCTGATACAGCAAGAAGATCTTTTTCATCAGCAGCAATAACTGCTTTTGTTGTTTTAAATCCAGCCTCATACAAAGCTTTTGCGCTTTTTGCTCCAACTCCTGGGAGTGTGGTTAAAGTTTCAAAATTTTTCTTAGAATTAACAGCTTTAGTTTTTGTTTTTGTTTTTGTTTTTGTTTTTGTTTTTGTTTTTGAAGTTTTTGCAGACTTAGCTTCTATTTTTTCTTGCTTTAAAGGAGTTTCAGGGGATACTGCACTTTTAAATAGAATTGATTTTAGTTTGCTGAGAAATTTAGAAATCATTGTAAAATATATAAGTAATAAAATTAGCTTTAAGAATTAGTATATTATAAAATTCCAGAAGAAATTAATAACAAAAAAATAGCTAATTTAAA
>CACGAJ010000053.1 GCA_902570945.1 uncultured Synechococcaceae cyanobacterium | reverse complement strand
AAGAACTGGTATATTTCATACACCAAATGGTGAGGTGCATACACCAAAATTTATGCCTGTGGGTACTTTGGCAACGGTTAAAGGAATTTCATCTAAGCAATTAACCTCTACAGGATCAGAAATGATTCTCTCAAATACCTTTCATCTTCATTTACAACCTGGAGAGAAATTAGTTAAAGAATCTGGAGGAATACATAAGTTCATGAATTGGCCCAAGCCTATTCTTACTGATTCAGGAGGATACCAAGTTTTTAGTTTGGCCAAATTAAACAATATTTCTGATAAAGGGGTGGAATTTAAAAATCCAAGAGATGGAAGTCATGTTTTTTTATCACCTGAAAAGGTGATAAAAATTCAAATGGATCTTGGATCGGATGTTGCGATGGCTTTTGATCATTGTCCTCCGCATACATCTAACGAAAATGATATTGAGGACTCTTTACAAAGAACTCATTCGTGGTTGCAAAAATGTGTCGAGACTCATCAGAAATCTAATCAAGCATTATTCGGTATAGTTCAAGGTGGTAAGTATCCGAGATTGAGAGAATATAGCGCAAAATATACAAGTTCTTTTGATCTTCCTGGAATAGCAGTTGGAGGTGTAAGTGTTGGCGAGGCAGTCGAAGAAATACATAGTGTAATTAATTACATCCCGAAATTCTTACCAATAAATAAACCAAGATATTTAATGGGAATTGGCTCTTTAAGAGAAATTTCTTTAGCTGTTGCAAATGGATTCGATATATTTGATTGTGTTTTGCCTACAAGACTAGGAAGACATGGGACTGCATTTTTTAATGATGAAAGATTGAATTTGCGAAATGCTCGATTTAAAAATGACTTTTCTCCAATTGATAAAACTTGTAAATGCGAGACATGTAAATGCTATTCTCGAGCATATTTGCATCATTTAATTAGAAATGATGAAATATTAGGCCTAACCCTCATAAGTTTGCATAATATTGCCCACTTAATAAGATTTACCAATGCAATTTCTAATGCAATTATAGATAATTGTTTTACAAATGATTTCGCTCCTTGGAAAACATCCTCTATTGCTCATCATACGTGGTAATGTCTTATCATAATTAATTAAATTATCAAAAAAGGTGCTCATTCTATTTAATACATTTGCTGAATTGCCAGAGGCTTATAAGGCCTTCGCTCCAACTGTTGATGTTCTTCCACTTATTCCTTTATTTTTCTTTTTATTGGTATTTGTTTGGCAAGCTGCAGTTGGATTTAAATAAAATTCTTTTAGTTTAGATTTTTTGTATTAGAAGGGATTTTCAAGTAAAATCGCATCTCCAGAATTATCTACAGCACTCTCTATAAAATCAGCAATTTTTAATGCTCTTGAGGCTTGCTCACCATCTACCTCAGGTATTTCTTTGCCCTGAACGCATTTAAGAAAATGCTCCAGTTCTGCATAAAGAGGTTCAATGGAGGTTGTGCTAACTTCTTCGACATATCCATCATTTCTATAAACTAATTCTCCATGCTCTGCAGTATACGATTCATGAGATTTTCGATGGATTTGTAAAGAGTGATTTAAGAAATCAGTTTCTACTAGGCCATTTTGGCAGTGAGCACTTAAATTTCTGATTTTTTTGTGACTCATTTTGCTTGCAGTTAGGCTTGCAATAACATTATTTTTAAAAACTAAAGTAGCATTGACATAATCTATTAATCCTTCGCTATTTCTTCCTCCAACGGCTGCTAATTTTTGTATTTTTGAGTTTACAAGCTCCAAAATAAGATCAATGTCATGAATCATTAAATCCATTACTACAGATACATCATTTGCTCTGTCTGCATGAGGACTATGCCTCCTTGCTTCTAAAACAACAATTTCTTCATTATTTACTATTTTATTTAATTCTCTAAAAGCAGGATTAAATCTTTCAATATGCCCAACTTGTAATAGACAGTTACTTGCATAAGCAGCCTCTATTAAAGATTTTGCTTCCACCTCGTTAGCTGCAATTGGTTTTTCAATGAGAACGTTAGCACCTCCGTTGAGACAATCTAGTCCTACTTTGTGATGAAGAAGTGTTGGGACAGCAATACAGATAGCATCAACTTTTGGAATTAAGTCCTTATAGTCTTTGAACCATTCACATTGAAATTGGTCAACAGCTAATTTGCCCCTCTCTTCATTTGGATCTGCGACTCCAATGAGATTTGCATCTTTGAGTAAGCTTAGTACTCGAGCATGATGCCAGCCCATATTCCCTATACCTATGACTCCAACCTTTACGGGTGATGAGGTTGGTTGCATAATTTTAAATCCAAATATTTATTATCATTATCCTCTATGGGGAGTCACATTTAGCTTTTGGGAAAGATTATTTTAACACGATCAATTTTTGGACCTGACATAGAAATAACTTCAAATTTCATGTTATTAAAATCTAAAACGTCTCCAATTTTTGGAACCATTTGAAATTTTTCTAACATAAATCCAGCAAGGGTATGATAATCAGTACCTTCTGGAATAGAACATCCTAACTTTTTATTGATTTCAATAATTTCTGATTTTCCAGCTATTGACCATTTTTTAGAGAAATTATCTAACATTCTCATGTCTGAATAAGTTCTA
>CACGAJ010000052.1 GCA_902570945.1 uncultured Synechococcaceae cyanobacterium | reverse complement strand
CAGGCAAATATTATTTTGTTAGAAGCTAAGTTAGGAGTAAGTTAATTAAGATCTTATATTTCTTAAAGAGTCCCAGACTTTCTCTGATAGGTCAGTCAAAAGACTGATCAAGGGCTTTTTTCTAACTAAAAAATTAATTGTTATCGTTTGCCCAGGCCTTAGTTGATATATTTCTCCCTCTTTTGATAGTGTTTGTTGATCTAAGGAAATATAAGCTGGAAATGTAGGGAAAGGATACTGTTGATTAGGGGGTAGAGACTCGCTGCCAATATATTTTAAAGAACCGTTTATTGACCCAAATTGAGTAAAAGGATAAGCATCAATACGAATTTCAGCTTTCATCCCTTCATGAATAAAACCGATATCATTATTTTCAACAAATACTTTACCTTCAAGAGATTTTAAAGGAACAAGAGTAAACAAGACTTCTCCAAAAGATGAGGCATAACCCTCGCTAATTGGCAACAAATTAAATATTTCTCCTTTAAGAGGAGATATTAAGACTGAATTTGATATCTCATGATCAATTTTTTTTAGTTCATATTCAAAATTTGATATTTCTAGTCTTTTTTCAATTAAATTTTGCTTATTCTTAAGGTATTCGATTTTAGCAATAGCTCCGGAGTCGACACCATTTTTTATTATTTTTAATAACTGCTCATCTATTTCTAATGATTTATTTAATTTAATTAATCTATCTTGAATAGATTCTCTTTTAGAAACCAGTATTTTGTTATCAAATACTATTAGAGGCTGACCTTTTTCTACTAATTGATTTTCCTCAATCAAAATAGTTTTTATGATCCCAGTCGTTGGCGATTTAATTAATCTCTCTGAACCTATAGTTTGTAGTTCTCCTTTTGAACTAATAACTTCATCAATAGTGGCAAAACATGCATAAATAAATGAAAAGCTGAGACTGCCAATTAATGTAATCAAAGTGGTTTTTTGCCATTTGAAAGAAACAATAGTTCTAATCTCGTCATCTTTTTCATCGGATTTTTTAAATATTTGAGATATCTTTATCATTATTTGTTGTTTCTTGAATTTTTATAGAGTGTCGAGTATATGCCATTAAGTGATAAGAGTTCATCATGTTTTCCATATTCTTCAACGATACCTTTATTCATGACTATTATTTTCCCAGCGTTAGAAATAGTATTGAGTCTATGTGTGGCAAATAAAATTGTGCTTTTTTCAAATCTTTTAGTTAAGTTTTTAATTATTAAATTTTCTGTATTCAAATCAAGAGCACTAGTAGATTCGTCTAGTAATAATAATTTTGGAGACTTTAAAATCATTCTTGCAATAGCTATGCGTTGACGCTGGCCTCCCGAAAGATTTGACCCTCTTTCATTAACTTTAGTCTGATAGCCATCTGGGAAGGAAAGTATGAATTTATCAGCGCATGCAATTTTAGCTGCTTGTGTAATTTCATCAAAAGTGGCGTCTGGATTTGTTAGTGAGATGTTTTGTTCAATTGTCCCTTCAAATAAATAACTTTCTTGAGGAACATAGCCGATTTGATTTCTCAATGAATAAAGATTATATTTTGATATGTCTTGATCATCTATAAAAATCGAACCTTTAGTTGGGATAAAAAGTCTATTTATTGTTTTTAGTAATATGCTTTTCCCCGCGCCGCTAGGACCAACTAATGCAATAAAGGTAGACTCTTGAATATCGAAAGTTATATTAAATAATTGCTCATA
Source organism: uncultured Synechococcaceae cyanobacterium (assembly GCA_902570945.1). Taxonomy (GTDB): domain Bacteria; phylum Cyanobacteriota; class Cyanobacteriia; order PCC-6307; family Cyanobiaceae; genus Prochlorococcus_A. The sequence continues at coordinate 892 of CACGAJ010000052.1, read as the reverse complement.
ATTACTATCTTTAAATGAAAAGAATACGTTTTTAAATTTAATTTCCCCTTTTATCTCAGGAAATAATGGCAGATTTGCACCTAAAACATCAAGTTCCTTTTTGTTGTTGATAATATCTGACAGTCTATCTATTGACAAAGCCGTTTCTTGAAAATTTTGCCATAAAGAAGCTAATCTGATTAAAGGAGTGGTTACATAACCAGATAAAATTCTGAAAGCTATTAATTGTCCAAAAGTTATTTCTCCTTTGAGCACAAGTAATGCACCCATCCAAATAATCAAAATATTTGATAATTGCTGAAGAAGTTGGCCTGCAGAACTGGCAAAACTAGAAGTAAGTATATTTTTAAAACCTTTTTTTATCTGTAATTTATATAGTTTTTCCCAACGCCATTCAATTGGTAACTCTAATGATTGCCCCCTTACTGTTTCCATTCCATTTAGAGCCTGTAGGAGATGACTATTAACAGCAGCACTTGCAATTGTTTTATCACGAAGTTGGTCTTTAATAATTGGAGCAATAATAAGAGTCAATGTTATAAATAGTGGAACTACTATTAAGGCCCAAAAAGTAAGTTTTACTGAATAAAGAAGCATTATTAATATATATATAATTGAAAAAACTGAATCTAATAAGGCTGTTAGGGCTGTACCAGTTAAAAAGCTTCTAATTTTTTCTAATTCGTTCACTCGATTACTTATTTCACCAGTAGGCCTTTTTGAGAAAAAATTGAGAGGGAGTCTAAAAAGATGATTTATAATTTTGGAAGCTAATTCGAGATCTATTCTGTTTGTGGTTTCTGATAAAAGAGAGGTTCTTAAAAAAGATAAAACAGCCTGGAATATACCCATTCCTATTAAAAGAAAACCAAAAATATTTAAGCTTGAAATA
>CACGAJ010000051.1 GCA_902570945.1 uncultured Synechococcaceae cyanobacterium | reverse complement strand
CCATTGTTTTTAATGTTTTTATAAAACCAAAAAAAAACAAAACCTGATAACAATATATATATAAACTTTATGATCATCTTCTAAAGAAAATCCAATAAATTAGTCTTTGTTAAGACATGATTACAATTATTACTTTTTTCTCGGATATATTTTTTAAATAATGTAAAAGTTATACAAAAAACAATAAAAATAAATTCATTTAGCAACTTTTAACCTAAAACATTTTAGATTTTAGTAAATCAAGTCTTCTTTGATTTACTCCCAAGTCACTTTCACCAACTCTTGATTCAGATCTTATTAATAATATATTTGATTCAGGTAAAAAGGATACTTCTAAGTCGTCTACATACTTCATCCATTTACTTGTTGCCTCAGCATGAAGATAATCCCCATCAATTTCTACAATCTCTGTTCTCGGAGTTTTCTCGATTAATGTTTTGATCTTTTCAAAAGGTTTATCAATATTATCAACTCCCCATTCTTCTCTAACACAATGTGCAATTTCTACACAAGGTTTTAATTCTAAATGTGAGGCAAATGATAAAGAAGGGAATAAAAAACTTGTACAAAATAAAATTGCAAGAAGTAATATTTTCATCAAATAAAAGAATTTAACATCAACAAATATAACGAATGAAATAGTTAATTAGTAATGATGGATCTTAATTAGTTTCAAGGAAACATTTATTCTTAATATCCAAGTATTAAAAATGCAGTTTTATATACTACGATTAATCCTCAAAAAAAAAGATCTCTCAGAGAGAGATCTTTAAAACTGATTTAATTCAAGTGTTTCCTTGTTTCCACTGAAATAAAACAGTTCTCCTACACACAATCCTAATATCACACCTAAATTAAAAAAAAGTAGTACCTATTAGTCCTCTATCTTAACTGTCACATTACTAAAATCGTAGAAAATACTAAAAAATGCTTCAAATAATTTTTAAAATCTCGCTAAATGACCTTTGTAGATAATTTTATGAGTTTTCAAATATTCACTTACTTAATATTGAGAATAATTGCAAAGTATTTACCTACAAAAGAGTAAGAAAATTTGAGTATAAATTCACTTCAAAAAATCTAAAAACTATCGTAAATATGATCTACATAGATAGATTGAGCAATGAAAATCAAAAATACTTTGGTTATTAATCATAATAATATTCATTTAAATCATCTTAGAAGTAAGCATAAATATCAAATACTTGAGAACTACTGGAAAAAAAGGAAGAAAGAATGTGAAAAAAATCTTTCAAAATTTTGCTAACCGAGGATTATGAATTTTATTTTTTCTTTTTTATTGGCTTCTGTGATGTGGGTGCAAGTGCCTCAATGGGAAGCTGACTGGTCAAAATGTGCTGTGGATGTTCCTGATTCATCATGTCACTGGTACGTGTCCGCTCCCGATAATACGTTTGGGGAAGGATTTAATTGGGAAAACGCTCCTTGGTTTGATGCTAATGGATTAAAGGATGTAGCAAAGATTGAGAAAGAATCTGTAGTAGAAAAACTTCAAAATAACTAAAGTTTCTATTTCATCAATTAACTTTTAAAAGTCTTTAAATCTAGTTGCTTAGTGGTTAACTTTTGATTAATAAAAAAATTTGTATGCGTTTCAAAGTAAGTCTCAAAAAAAATGGGAAAGAATTTGATGAAGTTGTTATAGCTAATAATAAAAAAGAGGCTATGGAAGTAGCTTTAAAAAACAATCCAGAAGCTCAAGCATTAAACTCTGATTGGACATTTAAGATTTAATTATTTGCGAAGCTTAGGAATCAAAAGAGATGCAACACAAATAACACTAATTGCTGGTCCAGGGGAAAGATTAAAGACCATAGAGAGAATAAATCCCAGAAGTGAGATGCATAATCCAAAAAATGAAGACCTCATCATTGCAATCCTTAAACTATGAGCCTTATTTAGCCCTAACAAAGTAGGTGTAGAAAGAAGAGCAATTACAAGAATTACTCCCACTGCAGACATTGAACTAACAATTACTAATGCCGTTGTAAAACTTAAGGCAAGATTTAATAAAGAAACGTTTATACCACTTGCGGATGCACCTTCTGGATCTAATCCCACATAAACAACCTTTTCATATCCAAAAGTCATTAAAAGTATAAATACTAAAAAAAGCAATTATTGTTCTAAATAAATCTCCAAAATTTGCTGTCAATAAATCGCCAAATAATACTGCCTCCAAATCAATCCTTATTCCGAGAAGAGGGATAATAAGGACTCCAAACCCAAGCATTCCAGCAAGAATAGTATTCATAACTGCTTCATAATTTTCACTTTTTCTATTAGTTAAACTTTCCGCAATTACCGAGCCTAAAAGACCACTGATAACACCACCAATTGAGGGGTCAATTCCAAGCGCTAATGCTAAAGCAAGTCCAGGTAAAACACAATGAGAGATTAAATTAACTTGTAATAATCTCTTATGAGTGATTAATACAGTTCCCATTGCTGGACATAAGATCCCTGAGAAAATAGTTATTATTAATGGGATAAGCCACCAGATGTTATTAATAAAAGACATTATTCGAATGATTCGGTATGATCAAAAATACGGGACAAAAAAAGACTTCGGAAAAAATGGTAACTATGTCTGACATTACC
>CACGAJ010000050.1 GCA_902570945.1 uncultured Synechococcaceae cyanobacterium | reverse complement strand
TTTTAATGAAAAAGTCTGAAGTTATTGTTGTGGGCGCCGGTATAGCAGGACTAACTTCTGCAGCGATTTTATCAAAACAAGGCTTATCAGTGACTTTAATCGAATCTCATACTCAAGCCGGAGGATGTGCCGGTACTTTTAAAAGAAAGAATTATACTTTCGATGTTGGCGCAACTCAGGTTGCTGGTTTAGAGAAGGGAGGGATACATTCTAGAATTTTTGATTTTTTAGATATTCCATCTCCAGAAGCCACAATTTTAGACCCTGCTTGCATTGTTGATTTAAATGATGGTGGTAATCCTATACCTATTTGGTATGAAAAAAGTAAATGGATTGCTGAACGAGAAATGCAGTTTCCTGGGAGTCAAAGATTTTGGAAGCTTTGTACCCTAATACATGAAAGTAATTGGATATTTGCTAATAATAATCCTGTATTACCAATAAGTAATTTTTGGGATTTTTCTCAACTTCTCAAAGCACTAGTACCTTCAAACCTTGTCACAGGTATCTTACTTAAATCTACTATTTTTGATCTATTGCGGATATGTGGATTATCCAAGAATGAGCGCTTGATTAAATTCTTAAATCTTCAACTAAAACTTTATTCTCAAGAGGACGTTTATAGTACTGCAGCATTATATGGATCTACTGTTCTTCAGATGTGTCAACAGCCACATGGTCTGTGGCATCTTAAAAAATCTATGCAGTCTTTAAGTGAATCATTAGAAAGTTCATTGATTAAAACTGGAGTTAATTTAATTTTTGGGCAAGAAGTAAAATCTATAACTTTTGACAAGGTAAATACGTGTTGGAAAGTATCTGCTAATTCGAAAAAAAAATCTTTTGTTTACCAAGCAAAAGATGTGATTTATACCGCGCCTCCACAATCTTTGCTCAAGCATTTGAAAGATACTTTGGAAAGAAAAAAAAATTATAAAAATCGACTTAATAATTTGCCTGATCCAAGTGGAGCTGTAGTTTTTTATTCAGCATTAAAAAAAGAACATATTCAAAAAACATTTTCCAATCATTATCAATTTGTTTCGAAAGAATTTTGTTCGTTATTTGTATCAATTAGTGATGATGGTGATGGAAGAGCACCAAAAGGTGAGGTTACTTTAATTGCTAGTATCTTTACCAAAACTAAAGATTGGTTTGATCTAGATAAACAAACTTACTTAAAGAAGAAAAATGATTTCATGAAAAAAATATCGCTTGAATTGGAAAGTCAATTTAATATTGATCCTGAAAATTGGCTACATAGGGAATTAGCAACTCCATTGGGTTTTGAAAAATGGACAAATAGACCTAATGGAATAGTAGGTGGGCTTGGTCAAAATCCAGATATTTTTGGTTTATTTGGATTATCAAGTAGGACACCTTTTGAAGGTTTATGGCTTTGTGGAGATTCGATTTATCCAGGAGAGGGGACTGCAGGTGTTAGTCAGTCTGCATTAATGGTTTCAAGGCAAATTTTAGCTTCCAAAGGCATAGAGAATTTTAGTTTATAAAATTTTGTCTGATTTCTTTCGCTTCAGCAAGTTTGTTAGAAAGTAACTCCCAATTTTTTTCTTTAATAAGAGATTCCAGTATATTCAGCTTTTTTTTAAAATTATTTATGGAATTTAAAACATTAATCTGATTATTAATAGCTAAATCTAATCCTAGTTGTTCATTGCCGCCCCCAACTCTCGAAGTGTCAGCAAATCCTGTGGAAGCCAATTTTTTCGTGAGATCTAATAAAGATTGATTATTTTTTGTATGCGCAGTTTCAATGAGGGCAGAAGCTAAAAATATAGGCAAATGAGAAATTAGAGATACAGCTTCATCATGCTCTTTTGGCGAAGCTTGGCAAATTTCACAATCGATTGATTTTATGAGCTTGGAAATAGTTCTGACTGCATTTAAATCAGTATTTTGTGTTGGGGTAATAATCCATTTTGCATTTTCAAAAAGACCTTCAAAACCTGAATCAACTCCTTTTTTTTCAGTTCCTGCCATTGGATGAGATCCAACAAATAGAGGATGTAAATTTTCCCATGTACTTACAATTGGTTCTTTAACAGAGCCTACATCAGTTAGTATTGTTTCATGAGGTATTGATGCTACTAATTGTTGCGACGGACTGATCAAATCTTTAATAGGCAATGCCAAAATTATTAGCTCACACTTTTTTAATAAGCTCAGATCACAGCTAACAAAATTTGCAAGTTTTTTATCCTTAGCTTTTTTTTCATTAAATTCATTATTTGCTATTCCATAAATTGTATGATTGAGACTTTGGAGTTTTAATCCTAAAGAACCACCAATTAATCCTAATCCTACTATTCCAATTTTCATAAATTAATTAATTCAAGACCCTATTTTATTGATACCAATTTTTTGTATATTAGGTTCATAAATTTTGCATGTTTTTGAAATTAAATTAATTATAAATGCTTGAAATTTTAAGTCATCAATATTTAAAAAATCTTTTGAGAGATCAAAGTATTAATTGGGAGCACATATATTCTTTTGGGAGGATAGTTTCCAAATGTATTGAAAATGATTCTACCTATCTAATTAATTCAGAAATTTTCTCTAGCTATGATTGGTTACCTCCAATTTTGATTTCTTTATTTTTAAAGGAAGAGGATTCAATTTTTATTTTATCTAAAGAAAAAATCCAATTTATAAGCCAATTTCAGATTGATACATTGAAAAATCTAGGTTTTAATTTTATTTTGAAAAATGATCAATTTATTTTTGCAAATCAT
>CACGAJ010000049.1 GCA_902570945.1 uncultured Synechococcaceae cyanobacterium | reverse complement strand
TAAATTAAGAACTGATAGTAAATATGTCATAGAAGGGTATACAAAATGGATTATTAATTGGAAGAGAAATGGATGGAAAACAAGCTCAGGAAAATCAGTTCAAAATCTTGATTTATGGCAAAAAATTGATCAATTAAGAATTAATGGTCTTGTAATGGAATATGTTAAAGGCCATAGCGGTGACAAACAAAATGATAGGGTAGATAAAATCGCAACCAATTATAGCAAAGGTATATCTCTAAAAAGTAACTCAAAAGAGTCTGAATCTCCCGTAGAATTTTTTGAAAAAAATGCACCCACAGAAATTCAAGAATTATTTTCAAGAAATGAATTAATTCAAAAATTTGCCAAAAAAAAATACTTGTTAAGTTCACCAGAACTAACTAACCTATTAGGGGAAGAAAACCACTTAAAGATAAAACAATATTTACCCTTTAAATGGCGTAATTGGATATTAATTCCTAAAGGTGAAAAATATTGGATAATAGAAAAAAAAGAATCCTGATTTTTTATGAATGAACAAAAGGGGGTATTTAAAAATCTTTATAAAAACTTGGTTACTCCCATACTAAAAAAAGACTCCGGAATAGATGCAGAATATTTAACAAATTTATCTCTTAATCTTCTATCATTCAGTTCAAGAAAATATAATTGGCCATTAGTTTCACATATCCTAAAAAATCTAAATGAAGAATTTTCTATAACGGACCAAAGGTTAACTCAGAATATATGTGGAATAAATTTTTGTAATCCAATTGGTTTAGCTGCTGGTTTTGACAAAAATGGAAATGCTGCGAACATATGGAAAAATTTTGGTTTTGGATTTGCTGAACTTGGTACAGTAACTAAATTTGCTCAAGAAGGTAATCCCAAACCAAGGTTGTTTAGATTAGCAGAAGAAGAGGCGGCATTAAATAGAATGGGTTTTAATAATAATGGTGCTGAAAATCTTGTTACAAACTTTCTTGAACAAGGTATTGGCTTTAAAAAAAACAGGGAGAATATTTGTTTAGGGATAAATTTCGGGAAGTCAAAAGTTACGGGTTTATCTCAAGCAAAAGATGATTATTTAACTTCTCTAAAATTATTAATTCCATATTGTGATTACGCAGCAATAAACGTTAGTTCTCCAAATACTGAAGGACTAAGAAAGTTACAAGATCCAATTCTTCTAAAAGAACTTCTTAGAGAAATTAAAAACTTACCTAATTGTCCACCTTTATTTGTAAAAATTGCGCCAGATTTAGGCTTTAAAGATATTGAAGATATTTGCCAATTAATAATCGAGGAAAACATCGATGGAATAATTGCTACAAACACCAGCATTGATAGATTAGGTCTTGAAAATAGAAAGATCAGGCAAACCGGATTATTACTATCTCAAGAGAATGGAGGATTAAGTGGAAGGCCTCTACAAAAAAAAGCAAATCAAATAATAAGACATATTCATAATATTGATAAAAAGATTATTTTAATTGGCGTTGGTGGAATAGATAGTCCTGAGTCAGCTTGGGAAAGAATTTGTTCTGGTGCATCATTAATTCAACTTTATACAGGATGGATATATAAGGGTCCACAATTGGTACCAGACATACTTGACGGAATTATAAAGCAACTCAATAACCATCAATTATCTAATATAAAAGATGCAATTGGATCAGATTTAAAATGGGTTGAATAAAATTAGAGAATTAATAATGAACAAATCTGAACCTCATGATTACTCAAAGTTTGCCATGCAAGGATCAAACTTAAAGCACGGTGGAAATGTATATGAAACTGGGAAAAAATTAAATTTATTACCCTCCGAAATCATTGATGCAAGTGCATCATTAGTTCCGTTTGATCCGCCTCAAATACTAATTGATTCAATAAATGCGGAAATTAAGAATCTTGGATTTAGATATTACCCTGATAGAAACTTGAGTGATCTGAAAGAAATAATCGGCAAGTTTCATGGGATAAATCCAGACAATATATTGCCTGGGAATGGCGCTTCTGAACTAATAACCTGGGCTGGTTATGAAGCATCCAAATTTGGAATAAGTTGTATTCCTTCTCCATCATTTGTTGATTATGAAAGATCTTTAAATTGTTGGAATAGCAATTTTATAAATTGCGAATTACCAAAAAACTGGAATGATATTTTTCCTCAATCATTTCCGCTTCATCCAAAAGGTGATGTTATTTGGATAACAAATCCACATAACCCTACCGGCCAATTATGGGAAAAGAATTCATTAGAAGAAGTTGTTAAAAAATATAAATTAGTTATCTGTGATGAAGCTTTCTTATCGATAACACCTAATGGAGACAAAGAATCTTTAATACCGTTAACCCAAAAATTTGATAATTTATTAGTCTTGAGAAGCTTGACCAAAATGTTCAATATTCCTGGTCTAAGATTAGGTTACGTTATTGGCTCATCGAAAAAACTTAAACAATGGGAAATAAATAGAGATCCTTGGCCTTTAAATTCATTTGCTATTAAAGCAGGAATTGATCTACTAAGTAATAAGAAATTCTATGAAAAGTGGACAAAACAGATTCACAGCTGGATAAATATTGAAAAAAAGAGAGTATGTGAAAAATTATCAAAAATAGAGAACCTTAAAGTTCATAACTCTTCAACCAACTTTTTTTTAATAGAAAGTAAAACATCCTTGTCGCCAAATATAAAATACTTAGAAAATAAAGGGATATTGCTTAGAGAATGTACCACATTTAGATTTCTTGACGAAAAGTGGGCAAGAATAAGTTTACAGAGTAAGAAAAATAACACTCTTTTATGTAAAGAAATTCAAAATTCCTTTAAA
>CACGAJ010000048.1 GCA_902570945.1 uncultured Synechococcaceae cyanobacterium | reverse complement strand
TGCCTGTAAGGTTCGGAATATTAGATGTATCCCAGTTTGAGATTTTAGGTCTTGAAATAGTGGCAGTCATTTAGTAATCCTGCAAAATGCTTTGGAATTTAACCAAAATTTAATTACTTTCTTACTGTAAATACTGGAAGTCAGTATCGTGAGCTCTTTTTGAAGGTACTAATTAATATTATTTTCAATTGCATATTGCCATTCGTTATTTTGAGATAAGCTTTTCTCTCTAAGTAACTGTAATTTCCTGCTATTTATTTTTATAACTATCCCATTAGTTGGATATTTCGTAAATATTTTTCTCTCTAACCAATTTTTTTTATATATTTGGATTTCGCTTGTACTATTTGTGAAGTAACTGTCAGGGGTGCTGAAGCCACATTTTTTAAGATAGTTAAGGGTTTCATATTGATTAAGTCTTCCATTAAGTATTTGGAAACAGCAAAAGCGGAGACTTTCTCCAATCCCTTTCTTACCATTGAGGTATTTTCTTGTAATTCTTTGGGAAATGCCGGCAACTTGGTTTGAAGCGTATAGTTCACCTCTAATTTGAAAATCTCGTTGGATAGGAATACAATCGGGGACATTTTTAATTTGTTTAATTTTGCTTGAGACATCAAATCCTTTTTTTGTAATAGCTTTATTAAAATTGCCATCTATATATCTAATTGCAATAGCACAGCCATCAATTTTTGGTTGAATGCTTAATCTTGTTTTTGTTAATAAACTTTCTAAAAATTCTTCATAGTTTTCTTTAGCTAATTTTGGCAAAAGTTTATTATTTTTTTGATTAAAGTAGTCAGGTTCAGGATCAACATAAATAAAGAGCTTTTCAAGTTGCTTAAATGCATCATCTGAAATTATGCCTTCACCTATTCTGTATTGTTCATCTAGATACTTAACATCTCTCACTAATAAATTATTCATAATAATTTTGATAAATATTTAAAAATCTTTTAGAAAAAAATCATTTAAATTCAAGATTAGAAAATTAAAACTAAATTTTAAAAGTAATTGACCACTAAATATCCTCCTACGCAGAGAGCGTTTTAAGAGTATAAAATGTACTGATCAGGCGTTTAAATTAGATACTTCAATCAAACATATTTACTTAAAAGTGAAATAGAAAATTTTAATAATTAATTTATAGGCGAATTTTTGAAATTTCTATCAATACAAAAAAAAATTTTTTAGAGTTGTGAGAAAATGTCATTTTTATTAAAAGCCCAAAATACCTGGGAAAATTTTGCAAAATACAAAATTAATGATTATGCAAAATTAAGAAATTTTGATTTTGGGCCAAATAACGAAAGTTCAGTTTCAAAATTATCGCCTTTCATTACTCATAGAATATTATCGGAATATGATCTGATTATTGATATAAAAAGTAAGTACAATATAAAAAATTCAACTAAATTTGTTGAAGAAATATTTTGGCGAGTTTACTGGAAAGGGTGGATGGAAAATAGACCTAAAGTTTGGAGAAATTTTATTTCAGAAAACAATCTCGATTTTGATTATGAGCTATATGAAAGTGCAATTAATGGCAATACAGAACTAGATTTTTTTAATTCTTGGGTCCATGAATTAAAGCAGTACAATTATTTGCATAACCACACAAGAATGTGGTTTGCGAGTACTTGGATATTTAGTTTAGGCCTCCCATGGCAATTGGGAGCAAAGTTTTTCTTTAAGTACCTTTTTGATGGTGATGCAGCATCTAATCTCCTTAGCTGGAGATGGGTAGGAGGATTGCAAACGAAGGGAAAACAATATCTTTTTTCATCATCAAACCTCAGAAAATTTTCAAATAATAGATTTAATGCAAAAAAAATAAGTAATCAACAAATTTTTCTTGAAGAATCTAATCAATTACCATTAGAAGATGAGATTTATAAAAATGATATGGATCCTAAATCAGATAATCTGATTATGTTTGAAAATGATCTGCACCTTGCAACCCTTAAAAACTTACTTAAAAGCTATAAAAAAGTATTTATTATCCTTTTAAAAAATGAACAAAGACAAATTAAATTGTCTGAATCTGTTTTGAAATTTAAACAAGATTTGGTCTCTGAATTTGTTAAGCATTTTGAGAATGTTGAACAGATTGATCCTTATTCACTTGAAAATACTTTTAAAAATACTAATGAAATAGACATTATTTATCCTGGAGTGGGAGAAAATTATGATTTCATAACTGAGTTTAAAGATTTACATCATAAAAAAATTTTTAATCTTGTGAGGGATGAAGATTTATTTGCTTGGAAATTTGCTAAAAAAGGGTTTTTCAAATTTAAAGAAAATATTCCAAAAATAAATCAGAGAATATTAGAAAATTTTAAAAAAGAATAATTTTTAACATAGTTGAATTCCTAATCAGAAAATAACCTTTTTAGTAAGTAAGTATAAATACTTATTTAGGCGCGACTTTTGCTCTTTAATCCACGATGGATACTGTGACTAGTTATTTTTACTTAAGGATAATTTTTTATAGTGCTTTCAACAATTCTTACCAAGTCGTTTAGCAAAGATACTGCTTTATTAATTCTTAGAGTAATAACCGGAACTGTTCTTATTCATCACGGTTATGAGAAATTAGCAAATATAGAAAATTTCGCTGATGCTTTTGTCAGACCCTTACATCTCCCATTCCCAATATTTTTGTCATACGTAGCGGCATTCTCAGAAATAGGTGGTAGTTGGTTACTAATTATTGGCTTAGCTACAAGATTCGGAGCTTTGGCAATTGTTGGAACAATTTCTGTCGCCATTTATCATGCTCTTGTAACTTCAGGTTTTAATATTTTCTTACTAGAGCTTTTACTTCTATATTTCGCTTCAGCAACTTCAATTGCATTAACAGGACCTGGTAATTTCTCCTTAGATGAAGTCATTATTAGAATTTTGAAATCAGAAGATGGAGAGGAAATTATACCTTCAACAAAAGTAAAACCTTCCAAGCAAGTTGAAATTAAAGAAGAAAGAAGTAAAGGTGGTTTATTTCAATTTCTGCAAGCCAACATACTCTCAGATACTTCAAGCTAGCTTTTTAGGATAGAGACTATTAATTAGTTCTAACCTTTTTCGATAACTGTTTCTCTTCTCAAGTTTTATTTTAATTGTTGCTTCAGAAAGACTTATAAACAGCCCGATAGCAGTCACCCAAGATAAAAAAATAAAAGGGTTTTCTGGAATTTCTGAGAAATTCATATAAATAATACTTCTTTTTTAAAACTGACTGA
>CACGAJ010000047.1 GCA_902570945.1 uncultured Synechococcaceae cyanobacterium | reverse complement strand
GTACCATCTAATTTTGTAATAATTGCTCCACTTAAATTTGCTGATTTAGCAAAACTTTTTGCTTGCTTTAAACCATTTTGACCTTGACTTGCGTCCAGAACTAATAATGATTCAATAATTGCGTCTGGTACCTTTTTATCAATAATTTTTTTTATTTTAGCTAATTCATCCATTAAATTATTTTTTGTTTGCAATCTACCTGCTGTATCAACAAGTAATAAGTCAACATTTCTTTTTTTTGCAGAATTTATTGCATCAAAAACTACAGCAGCTGGATCAGCATTTTTTGATTTATTAGATATAACATCAACATTACTTCTATCTCCCCATACTTTGAGTTGTTCAACTGCAGCAGCCCTGAAAGTATCAGCTGCAGCTATTAAGGTTTTATAATTACTCCTTGATGACAAATATGCTAATTTTCCTAATGTAGTAGTTTTACCAACTCCATTAACTCCCACTATTAACCAGACATTTAACTTACCCTTTTGAGGAACTAAAAGATCAGTACCTGAATTTTCTATAGGTTTGTCGATAATTGATTTTAATTCCTTTTTTAAGAATTTTATTCCTTCTTCTCCACCAACAACTTCTTCGTTTAATTTTTTTCTGAGAGAACTTATAACTTTATCTGTTGAAGCAATACCGACATCAGCTCTTATTAATAATGTCTCTAAATCATCTAGAGACTCTGGAGTAAGAGGATCATCTCCTAATTTATCCAATAATTCAGTAACAAATCCTTTTCGTGTTTCTTCTAATCCTCTCCTTAATTTAGTTAACCAATCAATTTCATCTATCGATATTTGATTGATTTGTTTTCCTTGAGCAGCTAATACCATTGCTGACCAAGTAAAATTATCATCAAAATCTCCTAATTCGGGTTCATCAAAATTTTTAGAAGTTATTGGAAGATTTTTAGAACTTGGGCTATAAATCACATCTCTCTTTTGATCTTCTTGTTCTTGTAATTCTTTCTTTTGATCTTCTTGTTCTTGTAATTCTTTCTTTTGATCTTCTTGTCTTTTTTTTAAAAGTGCATAAGCTTGTGCAGCCCACTCTCGAGAATTATCAGAATCAGTATTTTTCATTGATATTTATACTGTGTACTTAGCAATTTTTAAAATACTACTTATTTATACCAAATAATTATTGCACTTTTACTGTTTGTAATCTCCTAAGAACTCCATTAATAAATTTTCTTCCTTGTATATCACTATATTTATTGGCTAAATTTACTGCCTCATCACAAGCAACAGCAACAGGTGTGCTCAAAAAATTAATATCAACATACGCTAAACGCAAAATATCTCGATCAATTCTTGGTAATCTTTTTAATCTCCAGCCATCCATTACTCGATCAAGATCAGAATCAATAGTTGTAATATTGTTAATAATCTTTTTAATTCTCTGATTGACATCCTCTTTAATATCAAGTTGTTCGCTAGAAACTAACAATTTTGGAAAGTCTAGAGTTACTGAAAGTGTATTCATTACAATTTCAATTTTTTTTAGAGATTTTTTTAACTCATCTCTAACATTTGAAAAAGAAGAATTAACACCTTCATGTAATTCACTATCTAATATTTTTTGTGATGCACTTTCTAACTCTAATTCACAATTATCTAATTCATCTCTGCAGTGGTTTATTAGAGAATCCAAAGCAGATTCAAAAATCTCTTCAATCTGAAATTTATTTAATTTAAAATCTCCTTTATCTTTTATCAGGCCTAAAGAAATTAAAGATAATTCTCTAGAAATGGATCTATTATAATGCATCAATTAGGAGGAAGTATTAGTGGACGCACGTAATTGAGAAAATAACTTTGAGAATGTTGGATTAGAAGTATTATTTTTCTCATCTGGATTAACTATCCCAGCCGAAATTATTGTTCTGAAAGCATCTTCGACAGAAATATCCAAATCCTTAATAGATGACTCGGGTACTAAGGTATACCATCCAGTAGTTGGATTTGGCGCTGTAGGTATAAAAACACTTAGTAACTTTTCTTCCATTTCTGATTGCAAAGATGGTCCCACATCACCAGTCACAAAGCCTACACTGTAAAGTCCCTCGCGTGGATATTCAACTAAAACAACTCTTCTAAAACGATTAGATTTATTACTTAGGAAAGTTTCGAGTAATTGTTTAAGAGTTTTATAAACTGCTCCTGCTACAGGAATTTTGGATAATGTGCCTTCACCGAATTCTAATAACCATCTTCCTACGAAATTTCTCGCCATTAAGCCTATAAGCAAAATAGCTAATAATGGAACAGTTAAACCCAAAGTAAGGTTAATTAAATCTTGCAATAAAGGATTTAGAGTAATGAAAGGGTTTAATTGCTTAGGAATAGAAGTTACTAATGTTAAAACAAATTTACTTACTAAAGATGACAACCATATAGTTGTAGCTAAAGGTATTACAACCAATAATCCAGCTATAAGATCATTTTTCAGATCCTGTTGGAGCCTAGATCCAAGTTTCGAATCCTGATTTTGATTAGATTCAACCAAAATAACTTTTCTTACTAAACTAACTTTACTAATAATCTAACTGTTTTTATTGAGTTAGGATATGTTTTTTTTTAATAAATTTAAAATAATTATTAGTTTATTCCCCCAAAAAGTAAACTTTAAACAAAAAGCTGTACATTATAAAGAAATGATGAATGCCCTCCAATACAAAAAAGAAATAAGTAAAAAACTAAAAGAAAAAGCAATCACTGAAGGTTTTACTATATCTGGAATTGCATCAATACCAGGCAGTTCACGCTTGAAATTAAGAACTAAGTCATTAGAAAGATGGTTATCAAATAACCATCATAGTGAAATGAAATGGATGGAAGCAGAAAGAAGAAAAAACATAAGCTCACTTCTTGAAGGTGCAAAAAGTGTTTTGAGCGTTGGATTTACTTATATCAGTTCACAAAACAACAACAACGACAATTTCTTCAAAGTAGGTAAATTTGGTCAAGGAATGGATTATCATAAAGTAATAACCAAAAAATTAAAAAATATTGGTAAGTGGATTAATATTGAAATTCCCGACTGCAAATGGAAAATATGTGTTGACACTTCACCACTCCTTGAAAAAGCATGGGCTGAAGAGTCAGGCCTTGGTTGGATAGGTAAAAATAGTAATTTGATAAACCAAAAAAATGGTTCATGGCTTACCTTAGGCTTTATGATTCTTACAAAAGATCTAGTGCCAGATAAACCTCACCAATCACTTTGCGGTAAATGTGATAAATGCATTGAGCATTGTCCGACAAAAGCAATAGTAGAACCCTTTGTAATACAATCAGACCTATGTATTGCTTATCACACCATAGAAAGTAAAG
>CACGAJ010000046.1 GCA_902570945.1 uncultured Synechococcaceae cyanobacterium | reverse complement strand
ATTAAGTTCAATACTCTTTGCAATGATTACTTCTTTAAATTCAATAAGTTTGGCAATTATTCTTTGCTTCTCTTGATCAGTTTTATAGATATCCTCTACAACTTCCTGTATAGCAAGTGTTACTTTTTGTAGTTTGATCTCTAAATCTTCCCTGTAATTCATAAGCTTAAAGAAATTCCCTTTTTTATTAAAAAACAAAATAATTATTAGTAAATAAGTACTTAACCTTAAAAGGATTGACAGCTAAACAAGAAGGATATAATTTATAGTACAAACGTATTAATGTTTATCCGACCACTTAAAGGTAAAGCATGGAGCCTAAGTACTCATTTGGTTGTAGCACTAGCAAGCCAAACGGATGCCTACTAAATCCCGAAGGCAGCAGAATGATCTTTTTCGAAGAATGCAAAAATTGTACTAAACCTAGTTTTAAAATTCATACTCATCTTTTCTATACAAATCACCTTGGAGAACCAGGAGGGTACAAATCCTCTGAAAAACTAAACATAGATTTAGCCTGGGAAAAGTGGCACGAACTTCACCAAAAAGGTTGGACAGAAGTATCTCAAAATTACGGCTAAGGACTTACACCAAGAAAAAGCCTTTTTGTTTATATAGGTGCAAACTAGCTTCTTTTTTTTTTATCTTGCTATACAAATACTAAGAGATAATCTAACTTCTTTTGCTTCAATAAAATATTGTGGAATTAACTGAGCTTATTAAGGATTACGTAGCTACAGAAATATTATCAAGTGTTGAACTTGACTTTCTTGAAGGTTTACTTATCAAATGCAGCCTGGTACTTTTGAATTATTGATTCTAGTATTTATCTTTTTAGGTCTTCAAGCTTGGTGGATTATCCCAATAATAATTAAAAATAATAAATTGAATAAGACAGGTAAGGATCTAAGAGAGGAAATTAAGCTATTAGAAAAGTTATTTAAAAAATAAATTAGTTTATTATTTTTAAAAACTAACTACCATAAGTAAAAACAAATATCTAATGCAATTAAAAAAAATTACTCCCTTCATATATCTTTTTATTGGGACTTTAGCTTTACAACCACCTTCTCTTGCTGAAGAAAAGATTGAAGTTACACCTCTTATTCAAACTTCAGAGGGATTAAGCGGCAAAAACTTCAATTATTTAGATGGCAAACCAGAATTGCGACTACTAAGAGTAATGATTCCTGTAGGAGTGAAGACACCAATTCATACTCATCCTGCCCCAATGCTGATTTATGTCACTAGAGGTAAAATAAGGCATGTAAGAGGTGAAGAAATTAATTTCTTTAAAGCAGGCGATGCATTTGTGGAAAGTAATAATGGAGGTGCTCACTATGTTCAGAACATTGGGAAGAAGCCTGTTATTCTTCATGTTGGAGTTGTCTCGGTAGTTGGGATGCCTACGACTATTAATAAATAACATTGACTTTTGATTTAATTATTTTTTTTGAATAGAAATTCTTAAGAAGAACAGCTGTAGTGAGAAACTCCTCCATAATTAAAATATTGATTTGGCTTAAGTAGATTATATTTTTGATCTATCTCATAGGGTTGTTCTTTATATGGATTGCTAAAAACAACCTGCAACTCCTTAATTTTGTCATAATTCCCTTTTTCAGCTTCTTCATATGCGGGAACGACCATCCATTCTCGCCAAGTATAGACTGGATTAAGGGATTTCATTGAAGTTGATTTTGCTTTAATATTTCCCTCTTCCTTCAAGACTGATCGCCAGTTTTCAAGCCATACTTCCCACCTATTATTCAGCTCATCATTAATTGGTCCATAGAAACTGTCTTTTAAAGAATCTAAGTTTTTAGGTATTTCAGAGAGTTTACGGAACAAAATTGTATAGTCTGCTTTTGAGAGGACCATAAGATTAAAAAATTCATTTATTAAAGTTTCGTTGTAATGTTCTAAACCAAGCTTATTTGCCCACATTTTCATCAATTCCTTATTCATTAATTTTGAAAAATCTTTTTCGATTTGTTCTAGCTTTTCAAGATCGTCTTTGTTTTCTGAAAGTAATGGATTGAGGGAAGAACAGAATGATTTAAAGTTGATTTCCGCAGCAGAGGGTTGGTTAAAAAACGAGAAATGCTCACCTCCACCTGTCCATGGTTGAAATCTTGGATTAAATAATTCACAGAAACCGAAGGGTCCATAGTCCAAAGTGTAGCCTCCAACAGCACAATTATCACTATTGAAGTTGCCCTGGCAATAACCAACTCTCATCCAGTTAACTACAAGAGAAATTAGTCTAGATCTATATAAAGTAGCCAGTTTTGTCACCTTACTTTCAAATGAAGTCTCATATTCAATTTCATCTTTATAATTTCTATCAATAAGATGTTGAATTATCATCTTTAGTTCATTAAGGGCCTCATCATGCGCATTATTACGAACTCGTCTTGCAAACAGTTCAATCTGGCCTATACGTAAAAAAGACGGAGCGACTCTCGTTGTAATTGCTGCTTGATTATCAATCATGATGTCAGGTTCAAAATACCTGGATCCTTTGGAATACCATGGTCTTCTGACTATTTCTGAACGTGAGACATAAAGTGTTAGAGATCTTGAGGTAGGGATTCCCAAGGCATCCATTAATTCCTGTGCAAGAAATTCTCGTACACTAGACCTTAATACAGCTCTACCATCTGCTCCACGACAGTAGGGAGTTGGACCTCCTCCTTTAAGTTGCATTTCCATTCTTTTCCCATTGAATAAACCTTCAAAAACAGAAATTGCTCTGCCATCGCCATAACCATTTCCAGTGCCAAAGGGACATTGCTGGGTATATTCAGTCCCGTAAATTGATAATGCATAACCTGTTGCCCAACCAACAGGACTCATTGGATAATTAGCAACAGAAATATCACCTGAGAAAAAACGACAAAAATTCTTGTCTTTAGTAAGATCTGAGCTTAGCCTTAGTTCTTTAAAAAGTTTGTTGCTATGGGAAATATATTCTGGTTCTGGGATAGCAGTTGGAACAACTGGTACGTAATGACCTGAATATACTGAACGTGGCTTATGATCATTTCCATCTTTTGTTGATTGAGGATCTGCTTTAAGTGAATTCATAAAAGAATAGTCAGATAGTTGAGAAAATTCAGAAAAATTTTCTATAAGCTTTCCTTTTAACGAATCAGATTTGGTTGACATCAAATTTGTAATCTATTCTTGATTGCGTTTTAATTTCTATAAATTAAACACTTAGATATATTTTATATTGATTCTATTAGGGATGGTTTTTGCAGATACTTTTGAGATTAAATAGAAGTTAAAATTTAATATTTACTTAAAAAAGAGACATATTGGATCGTATGCCTTGCTGAAATATTAGATTTATATAAGCCCCCCAATTCAGGAGAACGAAAAGTGTGGAGGTTTTCGA
>CACGAJ010000045.1 GCA_902570945.1 uncultured Synechococcaceae cyanobacterium | reverse complement strand
AGAGCTCTTAATATAAGTGCGTATTCTTTAGCACCTTTATGTAAAGCAGCAAAACCACTTTTTAGTGATGGTGCTGGAGTTGTCTCATTAACTTATTTAGGTTCTGAAAGGGCGATTCCTAACTATAACGTGATGGGAGTTGCTAAAGCAGCTTTAGAAGCTTCAGTAAGATATCTTTCTGCAGAACTTGGCCCTGAAAAACAAGTCAGAGTTAACGCAATAAGTGCTGGGCCTATAAGAACACTTGCGAGTTCTGCTATAGGTGGCATTTTAGATATGATTCACAATGTTGAAGAAAAGGCTCCTTTACGCAGAACAGTCACTCAAACAGAAGTAGGTAATACAGCTGCTTTTTTATTAAGTGATCTCTCTAGCGGCATTTCAGGCCAAACAATTTATGTTGATGCGGGTTACTGCATTAATGGAATGTAAACTAAGTTTTTTTGCATAAAAATGTCATCTCTAAGACAATCTGAAATAAAAAGAAAAACGAACGAAACAGATATTTCTGTATTTATAAACTTAGATGGAAATGGAATTTCTGAGATTGATACCGGGATACCATTCTTAGATCATATGCTTCATCAAATATCCAGTCATGGTTTGTTCGATTTAAAAATAAAAGCAACTGGAGATACCCATATTGATGATCATCATACAAATGAAGATGTAGGAATCGCATTAGGCAAAGCATTTTCAAAAGCCTTGGGAGAAAGAAAAGGAATTAGCAGATTTGGACATTTCTTTGCCCCATTAGATGAAGCATTAGTTCAAGTCACTTTAGACTGCTCTGGTAGACCACATCTATCTTATGATCTTCAATTAAAAGCCCCTAGAATAGGAAATTATGATACTGAACTAGTAAGAGAGTTTTTTATTGCCTTTGTAAATAACAGCGGTATTACTCTGCATATTAATCAAATACGAGGAAGTAATTCACATCACATAGTTGAGGCGTGCTTTAAAGCTTTTTCAAGAGCAATGAGAATGGCTACCGAGATAGATCCAAGAAGATCTGATTCAATTCCAAGCAGTAAAGGAATGTTAGAAAAACAATAAAATAGGAATTTTTTCGAATCAGCCACAATTCAGTTGATTTTTGGCGAAGATAGTAAAAGTGATTATTTTGTTGTGACTAATTTACAAGACAAAAAAAATAATAAATTTGAAAGTTTTAATAAAGAAGATTGGTCAAGTGCGTATCAAAATGTAGAAAAGGAGCTAACCAAGCAGCTTTTAAAAATTAGCAAAGGTAATAATATTAAAAATTTAAATGGAACATTATTAAGAAATGGACCAGGAATTTTAGAGAGAGGTGGACAATGGGTTCATCATCCATTTGATGGTGATGGAATGATAACATCCATAAAATTCGAAAATGGTCAGCCATTCTTAACAAATAGATTTGTTAAAACCAAAGGCTATTTGGAAGAAGAAAAAATAAATAAATTTATTTATAGAGGTGTTTTTGGTACACAAAAAAATGGAGGAATTTTAAATAATGCATTAGATCTAAAATTCAAGAATATCGCTAATACTCATGTCGTTAAATTAGGGGATGAAATTCTCGCATTATGGGAAGCCGCCGGTCCGCATGCAATGGATCCTGATAGTCTTGAAACTATTGGTTTAACAACATTAAAAGGAGTACTGAAGCCTAACGAAGCATTCAGTGCCCATCCCAAAACAGACCGAAACTCAAATGCATCTTCAGAACTTTTAGTCACTTTTGGAGTACAAACCGGGCCAAAAAGTACCATTAGATTAATGGAATTTAATAATGCTGGCAAAAATTCTGGAGAGCTTATTTTCGACAGAAAAGATACCTTTAATGGCTTTGCATTCCTTCATGATTTCGCAATTACAACTAATTGGGCAATATTCTTACAGAATGCTATTGATTTCAATCCCCTTCCATTTGTAATGGGTCAAAGAGGTGCAGCACAATGTCTAAAGTCAAACCCAAATAAAAAGGCGAAGTTTTTTATCATCCCTAGAGAAAGTGGATTATTTAGAGGTCAACCACCGTTAACAATAGATGCTCCAGACGGATTTGTTTTTCATCATGTAAATGCATTTGAAAAAGATTCCAAAATCGTATTAGATAGTATTTTTTATGATGATTTCCCATCAGTTGGTCCTGACGAGAATTTTAGGGATATTGATTTTGATAAATATCCAGAAGGAAAACTGAAAAGATCAATTATTGATCTAAAGAAAAAAACTAGTGAACTTGAAACTTTAAGTGAACAATGTTGTGAATTTGCTGTTGTTAATCCTAGAAACTTAGGATTAACAGCAACTTTTAGTTGGATGGCAAGCACATCTCAAAAGCTGGGGAACGCTCCACTTCAAGCAATAAAAAAAATAAATTTAACTTCTAAGGAGGAGATTTCTTGGTCAGCAGGTCCAAGTGGATTCGTAAGTGAACCAATTATGGTTCCATCAGAAAACTCTTCAAGAGAAGATGAGGGATTTTTATTTTTACTTCTATGGAATGGAGAGAGAAGAGGAAGCGATCTAGTGATATTAGACGCAAAAGACTTGAAAGAATTAGCTGTTTATGAATTACCCATTTCAATTCCTCATGGCCTTCATGGATCTTGGGTTAATTGAATTTAAGAAAAAATTTCAATTAAATCTGTAATAATTTTTTTTAATGCTTTACCTCTATGACTACAAGAATCTTTAATATCATTATTCATTTCTGCGAAAGTTAATCTGGTAGAACTCTCCTCAAAAATTGGGTCATATCCAAAACCGCCTTTTCCTCTCGGGTTTAAAATAATATTGCCATGACACTTGGCCTCAGATTCAATAATCACTTCACCATTTGGGGAACAAACACAAATATTGGCAATAAAGAAAGCACTTCTATTTTGAACTCCATCAAGTTCTTTTAAAACTCTTTCAATTCTCTTCTGATCATTTTGTGCATATCTTGATGAGTAAATGCCAGGCTTACCATCTAGTGCCTCAATACAAATTCCTGAATCATCTGCTATTGAGAAATTATTTGTTTTTCTCGAAACTTCACTCGCTTTTTTAATTGCATTATCTCTAAATGTCAGTCCATCCTCTTGAACTTCTAATGATTCTGGCTGGAGTAATAATTTACAATTAACTCCAGCGAGCAATTTCTTATATTCTTCAATTTTACCTTTATTCTTACTCGCTAAATATAACTTTTTCATCCTTATTTTCCTGCCATATTTATAAATACTTGACCCCACACTAATAACTCATCTAAATAAGATTCTTTTGGTGCTTCACAATATAACCTTAAAAGAGGTTCCGTTCCTGAAAACCTAAAAAGAAGCCAAAAATTTTTATCAATTCTCAACTTTATGCCATCAATCGTTGAGATACTTTTTAACTTGTGATTATTAATATTCTCAGGAATATTATCTACTATAAATTCTTTAACGTTATTTTTTTCCGACTGATTTGGAAATTTAATATCAATTCTTTTATAAA
>CACGAJ010000044.1 GCA_902570945.1 uncultured Synechococcaceae cyanobacterium | reverse complement strand
GGGGTTCAAGAAAACTTGAATGGAAACCATTAAGTAATTATATTTTGGATGAATTTGAAAGTTAAATTGTTTGATTAAAACCAAGAATAAAAAAGATAAATGGATTAAGTTAATTTGTGGTGCCAGTAATGAAGATATTGTTGCCATAGAAGATTTATGTGCAATTTATACTGCTGCTGGTGTCGACTACATAGATGTTGCAGCAGAAGAATCTATAGTTTATGCAGCAAAAAAAGGAATCGATTGGGCAAAAAAAGTCTTTAAAAACTCCCCTGGATTAATGATAAGTATTTGTGATGGTAATGATATCCACTTTCGAAAAGCAAAATTTGATCCTTCAAAATGTCCCCCTAGTTGTCCAAGACCATGCGAAAAAGTATGCCCCACCTTTGCAATTGATAATTTCGGAATTAAAGAGAGTAAATGTTATGGATGTGGAAGATGTTTGAATAGCTGTCCCCTAAATCTAATTAGTGAATATGAATATAATTTGTCAAAAAATGATTTAGCATCAAAACTTCAAAAAATAAGGCCTGATGCAGTAGAAATTCATACAGAGATCAATCGCCTAGATTCTTTTACAAAAGTTGTAAGTATCCTTAAAAGTTCTGGAATGAAATTAGACAAGATATCTATTAGTTGTGGATTAAATCAATCTTTCAAAAAAGCCCAAGAGCCCGAAGATCTTTTGAAAGCTCTTTGGGAAAGATATGAAATTCTGAATGAGCTAGATATTCCCCTTATTTGGCAACTAGATGGAAGGCCAATGTCTGGAGATCTTGCTCCTACAACAAGTAGAGATGCTGTTAAGTTGTTTGAAAAAATCGGTTCAGATCTTCCACCAGGATTAATTCAATTAGCAGGAGGAACAAATGAAAAAACTCATGAATTGTTGAATTCAAACAATCTCCCAGATGGAATAGCATTTGGAAGTGCTGCAAGAAAAATTATGCAGCCCCTTATTGAATTTGCTCACAAAAATAACAAAAAACTCTATGAGTATCCTGAAATAATGGGTTTGGCGATCAAAAAAGCTCAGAAATTTCTAGAGCCCTGGAAATCGAGCTTATTCAAATAATATTTTTATTTTTCAAAACTAGCGCCATGTTTATAAAAAAATTTGTATTTTTTGGATAGAAAAAAATCTTCTCATGTATTAAAATGGTAATTCAATGGGCCGTCGCCAAGTGGTAAGGCATCGGGTTTTGGTCTCGACATTCCTAGGTTCGAATCCTAGCGGCCCAGTTCTAATATTCAATTGGTGTCTTCTCAAAAAATTTTTCTATTTGATTTCGATGGAGTAATAGTTGATGGAATGCAAGAATATTGGCATAGCTCCTTGCTGGCCTGTGAAAGATATTTAAATTCACCCAACATCACTATTGATCAAAAACTTTATCAAGGAGTACCAAATTCTTTCAAAGAAATTAGGCCTTGGGTTAAATATGGTTGGGAAATGATTCTAATTGTTCACGAAATTATAAAAACAGAAAATCCATTAAAAAGTGATAATAAAAATGATTTCATTAATAATTATCATCAAAATTGCCAGAGGATATTAAATGAAAATTCCTGGATAGCAGAAGATATACAAAAAATGTTAGATAAGTCTCGCAAGTACCAAATTGATAAAGATTTTAAATCGTGGGTAAATTTACATAAACCTTTTTTTGAAATTATAAATTTTATGAAAGAATTAAGCAAAAGAGGAATAAAAACTGGAGTCATAACAACTAAAGGTAAAATATTTGCAGAAAAAATTCTTAAACAATTAAATATTTTTCCAGAATTTATTTTTGGTTATGAATCAGGAACAAAAATCAAAATAGCTGAAAAACTTACACAAACTTATGAAATTTTGGGCTTTATAGAAGATAGAAAAAAAACTCTAATCGACATTAAACAAAATTCAGAAACTTCTCACATTCCATGCTTTCTAGCTGATTGGGGATATTTGAAAGAATCAGATAAAAATAAGTTAAGTAATGAAATCAAATTATTAAAATTAGGAAAACTTGGAGAATTAGTTGCAATTTAAAGATAATCAGCTAGAGTACAGATGTACTATAGTTTGTATTTATGAAGTTTGGTTTAAATAAAAATTTCCAAATTTAGAATAATTACAAGAACTTTAACCGATAAATCAAATGAGCCTTGAAGAAAAGAAAAAAACTGAATCAAAAGAAAAAGACAAGGCATTAAGTCTTGTCTTAGGTCAAATAGAAAGAAATTTTGGACGAGGTTCAATAATGAGACTTGGTGACGCCTCAAGAATGAAAGTAGAAACAATATCTACTGGAGCGCTCACCTTAGATTTAGCATTAGGAGGAGGCTATCCAAAAGGAAGAGTAGTAGAAGTTTACGGACCAGAAAGTTCAGGAAAAACTACATTAACTCTTCACGCGATTGCGGAAGTCCAAAAAAATGGAGGAGTAGCTGCATTTGTAGATGCTGAGCATGCACTCGATCCAGTTTATGCGGCCTCTTTGGGTGTTGATGTTGAAAATTTGTTAGTTTCACAACCAGATACTGGTGAAATGGCTCTAGAAATAGTTGACCAACTTATAAGATCGAGTGCGGTAGATCTTGTAGTTGTTGACTCGGTCGCAGCACTAACCCCAAGAGCTGAAATAGAAGGAGAGATGGGAGATCACGTAATTGGAAGCCAAGCAAGGCTAATGAGCCAAGCAATGAGGAAAATAACAGGAAATATTGGTAAATCTGGATGTACGGTAATATTCCTGAATCAATTACGCCTAAAAATTGGCGTTACATACGGCAATCCAGAAACAACCACAGGAGGTAATGCATTAAAATTTTACGCCTCAGTAAGACTTGATATCAGAAGAATTCAAACTCTTAAAAGAGGTACTGAGGAATATGGCATAAGAGCAAAAGTGAAAGTAGCAAAAAACAAAGTTGCACCACCATTTAGAATTGCAGAATTTGATATTCTCTTTGGGAAAGGTATTAGTACAACAGGATGCTTATTAGATTTAGCAGAAGAGACTAATATCATCATAAGGAGAGGTGCTTGGTATAGTTATGAAGGAGAAAATATTGGACAAGGAAGAGATAATACAATTATTTGGCTTGATCAAAACTTAGAAATCAGGAATAAAGTAGAATCTATGGTTAAAGAGAAATTAACAGAAGGAACTGAAGTCAGTTCTAATTCAATGAAAGCATTAAATAGCAATCCTGCTAATACAATCGCTGTTAATGATATAAAAACAGTAGCTTAGATTTATAAAGAATCAGCTAAAGTCCACCACCCAGCAGCAGGGCCTATAAATCTCACTACAATCCATAAAATTACTAACCCTCCAATTCCAAACCAACTGGCCTTAATACTTAATTTAATTAGGTTATCTCTTTGATTGATTGTAAAGGGAAGCCATTCAAATAATCTTGGAGAATCATCAATTTTAGTTTTAGTATTATTTTTTTTTGGAGGTAAACCAAGTGTTTTACGTCTTTTTGCTTCTCCCATATTTCTTTAGTTATTTACAAAATCATAA
>CACGAJ010000043.1 GCA_902570945.1 uncultured Synechococcaceae cyanobacterium | reverse complement strand
AGATAAGAGAATTTGCGACATTATTACCATCACCTATAAATGTCAAAACCACATCTTTAAAATCAGAAAATTCCTCCTTTATTGTTAAAAAATCAGCTAAAGCCTGACAAGGATGTTCTAAATTTGTAAGAGCATTAATAACTGGCTTCGTAGACCACCTTGCATATGTTTCCAGATCTGAATGCTCAAATGTTCTAATTGCAATAACATCGCAATATCTACTTAAAACTCTTGCAGTATCTTTAATTGGTTCTCCTCTTCCTATTTGAGATGTTGTGGGATTGAGGTCAATAGTAGTGCCACCAAGCCTTGACATCGCCACTTGAAAACTAACTCTTGTACGAGTTGATGATTTATCAAAAATTAAGCCTAAAACTTTATTGTTAAAATCTAAACTTATTTTTTTATTTTTAAAATTATCAGCAAGTGTTAGTATATGACATAACTCATCTGTTGATATATCTAAGCTTGATAGGAAATTATTGTTAGCAAGCTTATTTGGTTTTAGCATAGATTATTCTAATCCAGTCTAGATTCTACTATGCAGGCAATTTAGATTCAGCAAGAAGATTTTTTAAATCCTCACCCTCTATAACTTCTTCTTTAAGAATTTTTTGAGATATGGATTCAAGTAATTGTAAGTTATTCCTTAATATATTTAATGCAGTTTCATGAGCATCATCTACTAGTTCTCTAACTTCTTTATCTATGGCTTGAGCTGTAGCATCACTAACTGATCTTCTTGGGTTATTACCATTACCAAGGAATTGTCCACCACCTTGTTTGTCATAGGCTAAAGGACCAAGAATATCACTCATACCAAAAGTTCCCACCATTTGTTCAGCAATATCTGTAGCTCTTTGTAAGTCATTTGAAGCTCCTGTAGTAATCTTTCCGAAAACTACTTCTTCTGCAGAGCGGCCTCCCAAAAGTGTAGCTATCTGTCCTTTTAATTCTTCTTTTGAATTAAGAAATCTTTCCTCAGTCGGTAATTGAAGTGTGTATCCAAGAGCACTCATTCCTCTCGGCACTATTGATATCTTTGCAACTTTTGAACCTCCTGGCATTAAATGACCAACAATTGCATGCCCTACTTCATGATAAGCAACAACTTTCTTTTCATCATCTTGAAGAACTCTACTTTTCTTCTCAAGACCAGCAACTACCCTTTCAATTGCTTCGCTTAAATCCTGCTGTTCGACACTTCTTCTTTTAGCTCTAGCTGCTAAAAGAGCTGCTTCATTAACCATATTTGCCAAGTCTGCACCAGCGAATCCACTTGTAGCTTGAGCAATAGAATCTAAATCTATCGATTCGGCAAGTTTAACTTTTTTTGTATAAATTTCTAATATTGTTTTTCTACCAGACAAGTCAGGTCTATCAACTAAAACTTGCCTATCAAATCTACCAGGTCTCAATAAAGCCGCATCCAGCACCTCTGGTTGGTTTGTGGCAGCAAGAACAATAACTGGTTTATCAGCTGAAGCAAAGCCATCCATTTCAGTAAGAAGTTGGTTGAGAGTCTGCTCTCTCTCATCATTTCCACCAACAACTCCCATCGATCCAGAACGACTCTTACCAATGGCATCTAATTCGTCAATAAAGATAATACATGGAGCTTTCTTCTTAGCTTGTTCAAATAAGTCTCTAACTCTTGCTGCACCTGCACCCACAAAAAGTTCAACAAATTCAGAGCCTGAAATGATGAAGAAAGGAACTTCTGCTTCACCCGCGACAGCTTTAGAAAGAAGAGTTTTTCCTGTTCCTGGAGGTCCCACAAGAAGAACTCCCTTAGGTATTCGAGCTCCTATATCAGTATATCTTTCTGGTTTTTTTAAAAAATCAACTATTTCAGTTAATTCGTCTTTGGCTTCATCAACTCCTGCCACATCGGCAAATGTTACCTTTGATTCGTCATCTGGCACATAAACTTTAGCTTTGCTTTTAGTAAAACTTAGGGCCCCTTGGGCTCCACCACCACCCATACTTCTTCTAGCAAAGAATTGTAAGACAAGAATGAAGATTAAAGGAGGAACAACCCAACTCAAAATTGTTGAAAAGAAATTAGGTTTCTTGGGAGGAGCAGCAGCGAATTCAACCCCTTTATTTTCTAATCTTTGTGGGAGATCCATATCAAAAATTGGAGTTGTTGCCAAAACTGAAGGTGTCCCTTCTTCTGCTCCATTTAACTCATATCTAATTTGTTCTTGAGTAATATATGCACGTTTAACTTCTCCATCATTAACCTGATCTATGAATAAAGAGTAAGGAACCCTAGGGATTTGCATGTTTTGATTAGGGAAAAGGCTACTGAATAAAAGTAATGCTCCAACTCCTATCAAAATAATATTTACAATTCCAAATCTTCTATTAGGTTGATTATCGTCTTGTCTTATTGGCATGGTTGTGGTCAATTTGAACTCATTATAAACTAAACGAAGAGTTTCCGTATCTGTATGGTTTTTTTTGGGTAAGAACCGTACGGTACTTTGACCCATAGAAATTAGTTTAAGACTAATTTTTAAATGAACTCTTAACGCATATATCTTCCCCAATCAAACTAAAGTGAGAATCACTTAATTTAATAATTTCATGCATTTCTTGAAATTCAAAATCACCAAAGGGATTCATACTATTTTCGCCACCTAAAATTTTTGGAGCAATAAAAGTAATAATTTCCTGTATACAATTGGATTGGATAGCGGCGGTAGCCAATCTAGGGCCACATTCCCAAAGAACTTTATTACAACCTCTTTCAGCAAGTATTTTTGAAACTAACTCGGGATCATCCGAAGATACCTTTTCAACCTCCACGCATTTCGGAATCCTTGTAAGGTATCTTTCATTTGCTGTAGAAGAATCATAAATAACTAAAGTTTTTGCCTTATTAAAATCCCAAAGATTAGATTTTGATGGCAGATCCAAACTTTTTGTGAAAACAACTCGCAAAGGCTCAGGATTCTTTGAACCTCTAGTAGTCAAAAGTGGGTTATCTCTTCTTAAGGTATTCCCACCAATTATTATTGCATCAAATTCCGCTCTAAAAGAGTGAACTAATGACCTTGATTCTTCATTAGTAATCCATTTACTTTTTCCATTTTTTAAAGCTATCCTTCCATCAATACTCATTGCCCATTTAAGAACACCAAATGCTTTTTTAGTAATATTCCTATGAATAAAAGCTTTATTTAAATCTAAGGATTCTTTTTTACATAATCCTAAGTGAACTTGTATTCCAGCATCTTTTAGCAGCTTAATACCTTTGCCAGAGACTCTTTTATCAGGGTCTTCAATAGATATATATACCTTTTTTATCCCAGATGATATCACCCTATCTACACATGGAGGTGTTTTACCTTGGTGGCAGCAAGGTTCAAGATTTACATACATTGATCCTTCTTTAGCATCTTTTTTTAAATTATTAAAAGCCATTGCCTCAGCATGAGGCATGCCAGCCCTGTAATGAAATCCTTCTGAAATAAGATTTCCATTCTTATCAAGTATGACTGCCCCCACCCTAGGATTTGGACTCGTTGTGTTTTTACCTAAAGAAGCCAAAAAAATTGCTCTTTTCATCCATTTTGTATGGCTTACATTTTTTTCAGACATCTCCAAAAATTAAATTCAGTTTATTGATCTCCACTCTTTAACAACAAAGGGAGGAACAGGTAATTCAGAAAAAACTCCTGACAAAGATAATCTTAATGGTCTATTTTTATCTAAATTTTTAATCAATTCATCAAGATCAAATTCTGCAGCAGCTTGTCTTCCATCATTTGCTAATTCCACATTAAGTAATGTTTTATCATCTAGATACCACTGTTTTCTTCCTGATTCAACCCTTAAATCAGTGGGATGATCAATCCTAAGATTTCCTGGATATCCTATTACTCTCAAGATCAATTTATTTTCAAAAAGAGATGACTTATAAGCTACTAATTGCCAAGTTTCAAAGTCCAAGTCCCTTAAAAATTCACTACTAGCATTTATTAATTCCCCATTTATTTCTGTTTCTGCAACTTCTGCAGATACTTTTAACGGGTTAAAAATAAAAGTTAGTAGTAAAACTAAAGGTAATATTACTTTTAAAAAAATATTATTATTTGATTTTGTAATTTTCTTCATTTTCA
>CACGAJ010000042.1 GCA_902570945.1 uncultured Synechococcaceae cyanobacterium | reverse complement strand
CAAATAAGTTTCTTGTTGAATCATTTGTTAGCCTCCTTAACCTGACTTTTTCCATTAAGAATCTCTTCTATTTCCCATCTTTTATGAGCGCTTAGCGGTCTAGTTTCTTTAATTTTGACTCGATCACCCAAGACACATGTATTTTCAGGATCATGCGCCTTATATCGTGTAGTTCTACTTACAATTTTTTTATAAGTGGGATGTGGATATCTGTTTATAACAGCAACAACAACTGTTTTGTCCATTTTGTCGCTGACCACAGTACCAATTCTTTCTTTAAGTGCCATAACTAAATAATTAATCAGAAGTTGTTGGAGAAGCAGATTGACTCTTACTAAGAGTTAGTAATTGCGCAACTTGTTTCTTGATGACTTTAAATTTATGAGTTTCATTGAGCTGTCTTGTAGCTTGCTTGAATCTCAGATCAAAAAGATCTTTTCGTAATTGGTCAATCTTTTCAGTAATTTGAGCAGAATTTAGTTTTTTAAATTCTTTAAGAGACTCTGAGTTTTTCATTGTTTAACCTCCTCTTTTGATTTCTTAATATTTTTTGTCTCTTCTTGGGAGGGAGCTTCTAGATTTTTATCAATGGAGATAAATTTTGTTTTTACAGGAAGTTTGTATTGAGCCAGACGCATAGCTTCCTTTGCAATTTCCTCAGTGATATCATCACCACCCATTTCAAAAAGTATTCTTCCAGGTTTTACAACTGCAACCCAAAACTCAGGATTACCTTTACCAGAACCCATTCTAGTTTCAGCAGGTCTCATGGTTACAGGTTTATCAGGAAATATTCTTATCCAGATTTGACCTCCACGTTTGATATATCTTGTCATAGCTCTCCTACTTGCTTCAATCTGACGTGCAGTTACCCATCCACAATCTTGAGCCTGGAGAGCAAATTGACCGAAAGCAATAGTATTACCTTTTGAGGCTACCCCCCTCATTCTGCCTCTATGCTGTTTACGGAATTTAGTTCGTTTTGGACTAAGCATTTTTATACCTCCTATGAATCCTCATTTGAACGATCCTCAAATTGCTGAGGTCTTCTATTAGCTTTCCTCTTAGGGCTCGCACCCACAGGAATAGTTTGTTCTTCCTTAGGAAGAACTTCACCTTTGAAAACCCAAACTTTAATGCCTAGAACCCCGTAAGTTGTATTAGCTTCACGTGTTGCATAGTCAATTTCAGCTCTCAAAGTATGCAATGGTACTCTACCTTCTCTAGTCCATTCAGTTCTAGCTATTTCAGCACCATTTAATCTTCCCCCTACTTGTATTTTAAGACCTAAGACTCCAGCCCTTTGAGCCCTTTGTAAAGCCATCCTAATAGTTCTTCTAAATGCGACTCTTTTTTCCAGTTGTTGGGCAATATATTCAGCTAGTAAAAAAGCATCTGCATCAACTCGCTCAACTTCTACAACGTTAATTCTAACTTGCCTTGTCCTGTCCCCTATCGTTTTTTGAATTCCAGATCTTAATTCTTCAATACCACTTCCTTGTCTTCCAACTATTACTCCCGGTCTTGCTGTTTTTAATTCAAGTTCCAGTTGATCAGCTTTTCTAGCTATTAACACGTCGCTAATTCCTGCAGCTCCATATTTTTTTTGTATGAAGGTACGAATTTTAAAATCTTCTTGGAGAAGAATTGGATATGTTTTTGAAGTAGCAAACCATTTGGAGCGATGCTCTTGTGTAATTCCTAATCTTAGTCCAGTTGGACTTATTTTATGTCCCATTAGTTTTGTGCCTCCGAATTATTTTGAGTAGGAGCAGATTCAACAGAAATACTTATATGGCATGTCTGTTTTTTGATAGAAAAAGCTCTACCTTGAGCTCTAGGTCTATACCTTTTCATTACAGGACCACTATTAGCCCATGCAGAGGAAATTACTAATGTAGATGGATCCATCCCAAGGTTATGTTCTGCATTGGCAACTGCAGATCTTAGAACTTTAGTTATGTGGTCTGTAGATCTGTAAGGCATAAATTCCAACATAATCAATGCATCTCTATAAGACCTACCTCTTATTTGATCCAAAACTCTTCTCACTTTAGATGCTGATCCGCGAACATAATTCCCGTGAGCAATTGCTGTTTTTGGTGTTTCAGGTGTTTTTGTCATGATTTTGCTCCTTTCTTATCTCTTATATGACCTCGGTAAGTGCGTGTAGGAGCAAATTCACCAAGTTTATGACCAATCATTTGTTCAGTAATAAAAACTGGAATATGAGTTTTGCCATTATGTACGGCGATTGTGTGGCCAATCATTACAGGTAAAATCGTAGAGGATCTCGACCAAGTTTTGATAACAGACTTGTCATTATCAGTATTTTGTTTTTCTACCTTCTTGAGCAGACTGTCTGCTATAAAAGGTCCTTTTTTTAGTGAACGTCCCATGATTATGTAAAAGAAATTGAAATAATAAATGAAGTAATCAAGAGTCTCTTCCTCCTCTACTCCTCTTAGAAACTCGACGACGTCTTCGAACAACTAATTTATTACTTGGTTTGTTCTTTTTACGTGTCTTTAATCCAAGAGCTGGTTTACCCCATGGAGTAACTGGGCCTGCTCTACCAATTGGTGCTTTTCCCTCTCCTCCTCCATGTGGATGATCACATGGGTTCATTACACTACCTCTTACTTGAGGCCTTCTTCCAAGCCATCTTCTTCTTCCTGCTTTACCTAAGCTAGTATTTCTTATTTCCGAATTACCAACTTCTCCAAGAGTTGCGTAGCATTCTTTTCTTACAAGTCTTACCTCGGTAGATGGGAGTTTTAAAGCAACATAATCTCCCTCTTTTGCCATAACTTGAGCACTAGCTCCTGCGGATCTAACCATCTGAGCACCCCTTCCTGCATATAGCTCAACACAATGAACACTAGATCCTAATGGCATAACAGAAAGTGGCATTGCATTACCATCTTCAATCGGAACACTTTCTCCAGATATGACATTTTGTCCGACTTTTACTCCTGCAGGAGCGATAATATATCTTTTTTCCCCATCTTCGTAGAATAAAAGTGCCAGCCTTGCATTTCTATGAGGATCGTAGTGTATAGCTGCAACTTTAGCGTTGATGTCTCTTTTATCTCTTCTAAAATCAACTAATCTATATTGCCTTTTGTGACCACCTCCACGATGACGACAAGTGATAACTCCACGATTATTCCTACCTTTAACTCTATGTTTTGAAACTATTAGTGATCTTTCAGGTTTTGTACTTGTGATTTCACTAAAGTCAGTAACTACTCTCTGCCTAGTGCCAGGTGTATAAGGTTTAAATTTACGTATTGCCATGATTAAAACTCCTTAAGATTCTGGAAATAGTTGGATTTTGTCTCCTTCAGCAAGACGTACAATTGCCTTCTTGACCTGAGAACGTTTACCGGAAAATTTCCCGACTCTTCTTGTTCTCCTCGGAGGATTCATAGTGTTAACTCCTAAGACTTTAACACTGAACAAGGCTTCAATAGCTGCCTTTATTTGTGGTTTAGCCGCTCTATGATCTACTTCGAAAGTATATTGGTTAAGATCTAGTGCATTTGTAGCTTTTTCTGTAATAACTGGCTTTCGTATTACATCGGCTAAACGAGAATCGAATAATTTACTCATGATGCATAAACCTCCTGAATTTTATCTATCGCTGATTGACCTATTACCAATTTATTGGCATTGAGAATATCAAATACATTTAATTGATCGGCGGCGATTAATTTTACTTTTTCAATATTATTAATGGATTTTTTTATAGTATCGGAAGGGCTATCAAGAATAACCAAAACTTTTTCAGTTTTTTGTATACCTAATCGAGCAAGGCCATTGATGATATCACTTGTTTTAGGCTGCTTTAAAGTAGATCCAAAATCTTCAACGGCCTTGATATCAGATACTCTAGACATAAGTGCAGTTCTAAGAGCTAATCTACGTTCCTTACGATTCATATCAAGATTGTAAGAACGTGGCTTCGGTCCAAAAATAATTCCGCCACCAGGTCTTAAGGGTGTCCTTATTGATCCTTGACGAGCTCTTCCTGTACCTTTCTGTTTGTATGGCTTTCTACCGCCCCCGCGCACTTCAGATCTTGTCAAAGTTGATGCTGTCCCTTGTCTTTTATTTGCTAGCTGTCTAAGGACTGCTCTATGGATTAAGTCTGCCGAAGAAGTTTCTTTAGCAACTGCTAAATCAAGAGTAACTTTGCCTGATTTTTTACCATCCCACTTTAAAGTTTCAAGTGTTGTCATGATTTTTCACCTCCTTTTTTGCCTACAACATTATTTGGCTTAATGTTGACAATTGAGCCGGGCTTACCTGG
>CACGAJ010000041.1 GCA_902570945.1 uncultured Synechococcaceae cyanobacterium | reverse complement strand
CAGGTTTCTTGAATAAATCTATGAGTGATTTTGGATTACAGTTAGATTTAGGTTTTTTAACAGCAAACAAGGATTACACTTATTTCCCACCAAGAAGTATTTTTTACGCTACATATTTATCTGAAAAAATAGGCTATTGGAGATACATTGCAATTTATAGGCATCTTGAAAAAAATCCAGATAGCAAAATTTTTCCACTTTTTAATTATTTTGAAAATTGGTGTCAGGATGAAAATAGACATGGGGATTTCTTTGATGCTCTGATGAAAGCACAGCCACGTACTGTTAAATCTTTAAGTCAAAAAATTACCATTGGCGGCTCTACCTTTACACACCCACTATTTGACTACTTCCATAGATTTAGATATTTCTTGAATAATCTTCCATTAACATCCAAGTTATGGTCTAGGTTTTTTCTATTAGCTGTATTTGCAACTATGTATGCAAGGGATTTGGGAATTAAAAAAGATTTCTACAGTTCACTAGGTTTAGATGCCAAAGATTACGACCAGTTTGTTATTAATAAAACAAATGAAACGGCAGCTAGAGTTTTCCCTGTAGTAATGGACGTTTATGATAAATCTTTTTATGGAAGATTAGATAAGATAGTAGAGAATAATAAGGTACTTCACGATATCGCAAGCAGTGATGGAAATAAAGTATCTAAAAATCTTAAAAAATTACCTAAATATTTATCAAACGGTTACCAGTTATTAAGACTATACTTATTAAAACCTCTTGATAGCAAAGATTTCCAACCTTCAATTAGATAATCTTTCATACAGAGAAGATTTATAAAGTCATATGCTTTCGTCACAAATCAAATCAAATGAAATCATTTTTGGTAGTTGCAATAAAGATTTATTAGAAGAAATTATTTTCTATGGAATTGGACTTGGGGCTGATTTTGTAGAAATATTTATAGAGAATACAGACAACTCAAACGTTCTAGCTGAAGAGGATTTCATTACAAGTGTAAGTCCATCATTTGGAAGGGGTGCTGGTATTAGAATCTTCAAAGATAAAAAGGATGGATTTGTAAGTACAAATGATTTAACAAAGAATGGCTTGATGAGGTCGGTATCTCAGGCTATTGAGATGTTAGACATAACAGATAATAAAAAAAGAGAAGTATTTAACGGTTTAGATAAACATAGGGACTATAGTTTATCCAAGAAAAAATGGATAAATGAAGTCCCTTCGATCCATGAGATAAGTGAAAAACTATTAGTCAGCACAAAGTCTCTTAAAAAAAATAATAAAATAATAACTAGAAAAGGAAGTTACTCAAGAAATCTTCAAGAGGTAATTATAGCCTCCAGCGATGGAACCTATGTCTCAGATATTAGGTTGCATCAAACAGTTGGACTCAACGTGATTGCTAGTGATGCCCAATATAGATCTAGTGGAAGTAGAAGATTTGGATCGTCAGGAATGCCTCATGAATTCAGACTATGGGATCACGAAAAAGCAGCTAATGATGTGTTCGAAAGCTCAATGAACATGTTGTATGCAGATTATGTTGATGCGGGACAAATGCCAGTTGTATTAGCTAATAAATTTGGTGGTGTTATATTCCACGAAGCCTGTGGTCATTTACTTGAAACTACTCAAATAGAGAGAGGTACAACACCATTTGAGAATAAATTGAATGAAAAAATTGCACATGAATCTGTAACAGCAATAGATGAGGGAATTTCAGAGGGATCCTTTGGTTCATTATCAGTAGATGATGAAGGTATGGAACCCGAAAAATCAATTCTTATAAAAGATGGAATTTTAAAAAAATTCATATCCGACAGGGCAGGTGAATTAAGAACTGGCCATAAAAGAACAGGAAGTGGAAGAAGACAAAATTATTCTTTTGCTGCAGCTTCAAGAATGAGAAATACTTATATAGCTAAAGGTGAGCACTCGAAAGAGGATTTAATCAATAGTATTAGTGATGGTCTTTACTGCAAATCAATGGGTGGTGGCAGTGTAGGTGCTACAGGACAATTTAATTTTGCAGTAGAAGAAGGATATCTTATTAAAAATGGAAAATTAACTAATCCAGTAAAGGGAGCAACTTTGATTGGAGAGGCTAAAGAAGTTATGCCAAAAATATCAATGTGCGGAAATGACCTCGAATTAGCTCCTGGATTCTGTGGATCCATCAGTGGAAGTGTAAACGTAACTGTAGGCCAACCTCATATTAAGGTTGATTCAATCACTGTTGGCGGAAGATAGGTATGAATTCAAAAGAAATAACAACTCAAATCTCTGAAGCTGCAGATTCCCTAAATCTTAAAAAATGGGATTATGGTGCAAGCTTTTCTAATGATTATTCTGTGCAAGTAGATAAAGGTGAGGCTAAACAACTTAAGGCATCACAAAAGCAAATTTTAACTATAAGAGTTTGGAACGAATCTAATTTAGTTGGTATTACAACAACTAGTGATATAAGTGAATCTGGTATTAAAAAAGCTCTAAATCAAGCAAATATTGCTTCTGATTTTGGCAACAAGAATGAAAGAACAGAATTCTCACCACTAGCCAAGGATCCTATTGAAGTTAAGGACTCAAAAAAAAGAAATCCTGTTGGTATAAAAAAATTACTTACTCTTTTAAGAGAAGCGGAAGTAAAACTATTAGATAGCCATGAATCCATAAAATCTGTCCCGTATAATGGTCTATCTGAAAGTTTTTATGAGAGAGTTTATGCAAATAGTGACGGTGCCTTTCGGAGTTATGTCAAAAGTCAAGCTGCACTTTATTTATATGCAAGAGCAGAAGAGAAAAAGAAGAAACCTCGTAGCTCAGGTTCTGTAAAACTTGGATATGGAGTTGAAGATATAGATATAGAGTCTTGTATTAAAGACGCTTCTAATAAAACAATTTCTCATTTAAATTATTCATCTATTAAAACTAATAAATATTTAATATGTTTTTCCCCTGAGTCTTTTTTAACGATCATTAATGCCTTTAGTTCAATGTTTAATGCTAGAAGCATTTTAGATGGAGTTAGCTTATCTAATAAAAATTCTATTGGAGAGAAACTATCTACTGAAGCACTTAATATATATGATGATGGTCTTCACGAAAAGAATATTTCTTCATCACCATTTGATGGAGAGGGAACTCCTACCAAAAGACTATGTTTAATTAACAAAGGGAGACTTGAGAATTTTATACATTCTGAATCAACTGCAAGAATATTTAAAACAATGCCCACAGGTCACGCTGGACTAGGATCAAAAGTCTCAGTATCTCCTGATTGGATAGTAGTTGAGAAATCAGAGGAAAACTCAGGTCTAAAAACATCATTAGATCACTCCATTTATGAGGGAGAATTTGTTTATATTGAACAATTAAATGCAATCCATGCAGGTGTCAGAGCAAGTCAAGGTTCATTCTCTCTTCCATTTGATGGATGGCTCTATAAAAACGGTAAAAAAATCTCAATAGAATCTGCAACTGTAGCGGGGGATATCAAATATCTTTTCAAGAATATAGTAAATATTGAATCAAACCAAGAAGTAACAATAAGTGGAATTTCTCCACATATATGGGTAGATGAATTATCAATAACTGGTGACGCGTGAGAATTATATTCTGGGGAACACCTGAATATTCAATTGCGACCCTTGATATTTTTATTAAATCTAAGCACGAGGTAATTGGAGTAGTAAGCCAACCCGATAAGAAAAGATCTAGGGGAAATAAATTAATATCCTCACCTGTTAAAAGCTTTGCCGAGAAAGAATCTATACAAATTTATACTCCAGCAAAAATCAGGGACAATATACATTTTATAAATGAACTTAAATCACTATCTTGTGATCTATTTATTGTTATAGCTTACGGAAAAATATTACCCAAAGAGATATTGGAAATCCCAAAATTTGGATGTTGGAACGCACATGCTTCATTACTTCCAAGATGGCGTGGTGCAGCCCCAATCCAATGGTCACTAATAAAAGGCGATGAATTTACTGGTGTAGGAATTATGAAAATGAATGAGGGACTAGATACTGGAGACTTATTATTGGAAGAAACAATTAAAATTGGTAATGACGATAATTTAAATACACTATCGAAAAAACTTAGTATTTTATCTGCAAAATTATTTTTAAATGCCACATCACTAATCGAAGAAAATATTTATAAAAATACTAATTCTCAATTAACAAATCAAAATTGCCTTGGAAGAGAAACTACTTACGCAAGAATGATTGAAAAATCAGACTTTAGAGTTGATTGGGGTAATGAGGCAATTGAAATTTCTCAAAAAATAAAAGGATTATACCCACGAGCAAATACAACTTTTAGAGGTAAGAACCTAAAAATTCTTAAAATCAAAGTTTTGAGTAGTA
>CACGAJ010000040.1 GCA_902570945.1 uncultured Synechococcaceae cyanobacterium | reverse complement strand
GTTTAATACGTTCTAGACATCTTCCAACAGGAGAGGTTCTCTACACTCCTGTAGAAAGAGATATTCATCATTTGACCTGTGTTCAATGTGGTGAGACATCAAAAATGGAAGGGTGTCCTGTAAAAGATATTCATACACCCAAAACAAATCCAAAGAAATTCCAATTGTTGTTTCATACTCTTGAATATTTCGGGCTTTGCCAAAACTGTTATCAAGCTCAGAATTAAAAGGGAACATTCTAATCGCAGAAATTATTTTCCTTTAAAGAGCTAATGTTTATTGCATCCAATTTATCTTTTATTTGATCAGGCCTACCAACCGCCAAAACACTTTTATCAAGAACTATTACTTGATCATAATTATTTAGAGACTCGCCCCAATCATGACTGCTTACGAGCAAAGAAAGTCCGGCATCTGCAAGTTGACGAACAATTTTTAGAAAATCCTCTTTTGCGGGGGGATCTAATGCCGCACAAGGTTCATCCAGAAGAAATATTTTTGCAGGGGACATAAGAGTTTTTGCTAATAAAGCTCTTTGTTGCTGTCCTCCTGAAAGAGAATCGAGTCTTCTATTAGCCAAATTTGCAATGCCTACTCTTTGCAATGTCGCCTCTAATTCACAACATTTATTAATCCAGGAATTTGGATATGCCAGTAGAGTCTTGATTTGAAAGGGGTTATTACTTCTTGATTTTGAATACTTAATTTGACCAAGAGATACCAATTTTTCAACTGTAATGGGAAACTTCCAATTCATAGAACTTCTTTGAGGCATAAGTGCCACTAGAGATCTAGATCTATATAAATTTTCACCGTCAATTTTTATTTCGCCTACATCTGGAATGTTTTGTCCTTGTAATATTCTCAAAAGAGTTGATTTACCTGCTCCATTTGGACCAACTAACGCTGTAAGAGTTCCAGGCTTGATTTCAACCGATACCTTATTTAAAACTGGCTTACTTTTTTTTGTATATGCAAATGTTACATTTTCAGCGACTAAAGTAGCCATTAATTAATCTTTTAAAAAAGTCACTTTACAAGCTTACCAATAATACAAGCTGCGTATTATTTTCATAACATTTAATACCTTTGCTTGTCAGCGGTAATGAAAATGATTATCATTTTTAAGTATTTAACAATTTTTTATGTCAATTTTGAAAAGACTTTTAACAAATAAAAGAGGTTCAAGTAAGTCAATTATTAAAAATTCTGTAATCGCTGGAACGATTATATTTTCTGGTTTTGGGCAGGATGTCATGGCTAAGGGTAAGACATATGTAGCAGTTGAACCATTAGTTTGTGATTTAGTTAAATCAATTGCATTGCCTTCTGACGAAGTTAAATGCTTAGTAGATAGAAAACAAGATGTTCATGACTTAAAGATCAATCCAAGGCAAGCTCAATTGCTAAATAGCGCAGACAAAATATTCACACTTGGTAAAGAAATGACTCCAAGTATGAAAAATTGGGAAAGTAAAAAGAAAACTGTTGTTGTAGGTGTTAGTGCAATAGACGTAGATGATCATTCTGATCATGCAGGTCATGATGATCACTCTGAACATTCAGCTAAGGTAGATGACCATTCTGATCATGCAGGTCATGATGATCACTCAGATCATAGTGGACATGACTATCACGCTGAAGGTGCATTTGAATGGGCAGGTAAATTTGATTTATCTAAAGGTACCTACAATTGGTCTTTTGCAAAAGTTGATGGCGAATATGCAGATCCTGCAATGAAGATGGTAATTCTTAAATCTAACGATATAGAAAGCTCTGAAGATTTAGCAAAAGAACTATTAGGATCTAAAGACTCAATAAACAAAAAAAATAATGGGACGTTGACAGTAAGTAATAAAGCTTTTGTTCTTAACTTTGATCAAAGAAAAGATATCACTGTTTTTAAAGTGGAAATTAAAGAAGATGGTCAATATACATTTTTTACTGAACACATGCCTTTTGAGTTTGAGGCAAATGAACACTTCTTTAAAGACTTTTTAAATAGTGATGTAGAGCCAATAGCTCAAGTACCTGAGGAAGGAGGTGGGCATCATCATCATCATGATCATGGAGGTCTTGATCCGCATGTTTGGCACGATCCACATAATATTATAAAAATGGCCGATGTTATAACAAGCAGCTTAAAAAAAGACATAGGTCTTTTCAATAAAAGTGACAAAAAACTACTTAATGAGAGATTCGAAAGAGCTGATTCACTCCTAGAAGATTTAGATAGCTGGATAGTCCAACAAGTAAACTCTATTCCGGAGGAAAACAGAGTAATTGTCTCTAAACACAAGGCATTGGAATACTACGGTGATGCTTTTGGTTTTGAAACTATAAGTTTACTTGACTTTCTTGGAGACTCCTCAAGCTTAAGACCAGAAAACATAAGTTCTACTTTGAAAATGCTAGATGAAGAGAATGTTCTGGCAATATTTCCTGAACAAATTCCAGCATCTAAGTTATTAAAAAACTTAAGTAAACAAAGTTCGGTTCCCTTAGCTTCTAATCAAATATTCGTTGATGGATTGATGATGGACGGGAATACGGTTTCAGTAGCTGTTCATAACACTTGCACAATTGTTGATTCATTAGGAGGGAATTGTGATAAAGAATCTGGCTCCAATCTTGAGTCTGAATGGTACAAACTTTCAGATTAAATTTTTCTTTTAAAAACGGTTTTCATTTCTTATTTTTACTATTATTAAGATATTATTCATTTTGTAAAAATCAGTAAATGAGCATCAAAGATAGAGTTCCCGTTACAATCCTCACTGGATTTTTAGGTTCAGGGAAAACTACTCTACTTAATAGAATATTGAGTGAAGAGCATGGTAAAAGAATAGCCGTAATTGAAAATGAATACGGAGAAGTAGGTATAGATCAAGGGCTCGTAATTAATGCCGATGAAGAAGTATTTGAGATGTCAAATGGGTGCATTTGTTGTACTGTTCGCGGTGATTTAATAAGAGTTCTTGGCAATCTTATGAAAAGAAGAGATAAGTTTGACTATGTTTTAGTAGAAACCACCGGATTAGCAGATCCAGGCCCAGTTGCTCAGACTTTTTTCATGGATGAAGAAATTAGTTCAGAATTTACTCTTGATGGAATTGTGACTTTAGTTGATGCTGCACATATTGATCAGCAATTAGGAAGAAGTGATGAAAGTTCAGAACAAGTTGCGTTTGCAGATGTTCTTGTCCTAAATAAAACTGATTTAGTTTCTGATGATGCTCTAGATACCCTTGAATCAAGATTGAGAGATATGAACCGAATGACTCGAATCATTCGAGCCGAGAATGCCCAAGTCCCCATTGAAACAGTCCTAAATCTAAGTGCATTTGATCTCGATCAGATCCTTAAACACAGACCAACATTTCTTGAACCAGAATATCCTTTTGAATGGACAGGTGTTTACGACCTTGCTGCAGGTAAATATGAATTAATGCTAGAAGAAGGTCCCGATCCAGAAATGTCATTAGTAGCTTTCGCTAATCAAGGTGAGAGTGAAGAAGAACTTAAAGATGGTGCTGAATCCTCCGTAAGACTTTATGCAGAAAAAGCTAAAAACTTAGAACCTGGTAATATCATTCCATTCGGAGAACATGTAAACCTTAAATTAGAGGATAAGGGAAACAAATCATTCATATTAGACATCGAAAAGGGATCAAAGATAGGTTTATATACACAGCACACTGCTGAAGAATTCAATATGAAAGTCATTAAAAGTGAAGACAATAATTCAAAAGAGATTCCATTTAATACTGAAAGGTTCTGGCAAGCAGAACACGAACATGATGATGAAGTTGGCTCCATTGCTATAGAGCGTTTTGGAGATGTTGACCCAGAAAAACTAAATACTTGGATGGGAAGACTTCTCTCAGAAAAAGGGGTAGATATATTCAGAACTAAAGGTTTCATAAGTTACTCAGGTAACCCAAGGCGAATAGTTTTCCAAGGAGTACACATGTTATTTACTGCACAACCTGACAAAGAATGGGGTAACGAACCTCGTAGAAATCAACTTGTTTTTATAGGTAGGAATTTGGACGAGAAAGAGATGCAAGAAGGCTTTGATAAATGCCTGATATAGAACCATTTAGCCCAAGAGGCATGTTCCACGAGGGATGGACAGCTGAAGTTAACGATTATGCCATAGCATGTGGCTGGGCTCTAAAAGGAAAACAATTTATTGTTGGCGACGTGGCAGGTGGTCTTTTTGCATTCGAAGGGGATACTGGAAAAATTATTTGGAAAAAAGAAAATACACACTCCGGTGGTCTATTAGCAATGGCCATTCATCCAAAGGGTGAAATATTTGCAACATCAGGTCAGGATGGAAATGTTCAAATTTGTAATTGCCATGAAGGTAAAGTAATTAAAACACTTGATCTTGGTAAGGGTTGGGTAGAGCACCTCAAGTGGTCTAATGACGGTTTATATTTAGCGATAGCTTCCTCAAAAAAAGTATATGTTTTTAATGAAGTTGGTGAAGAGAAATGGATCTCAGAAGACCAT
>CACGAJ010000039.1 GCA_902570945.1 uncultured Synechococcaceae cyanobacterium | reverse complement strand
CCTTTTAAATAAGTTTCTGAAGCTTCCTTAAGTGCCAAATTTACTTGTTCAACTGCAACTTCATTATTTAGTTCAAAAACTGCATCAGTTAAAGAACCATTAAGTAGAGGAACTCTTACTGCATGACCATTTAATTTCCCTTTTAATTCTGGAAAAATCTCAGCTATTGCTTTAGCAGATCCAGTAGTAGTAGGTATTAAACTTTGCATACATCCTCTTGCTCTTCTTAAATCACTTTTATAAAAATCTACAGGAACTTGGGTGTTCGTGACATCGTGAATAGTTGTAATAGCGCCATGTTTAATTGAGAAATTTTCATTAATTACCTTTACTATCGGAGCTAAACAATTTGTAGTGCAGGAAGCTGCAGTTACTAATTTATGTTTGGAGGGTTCATACAGACTTTGATTTATACCGTAAACAATATTAAGTGATTCCTCTCCAGCTACAATTCCCTTTACTGGACAAGCTACTATTACTCTTTTCATCCCAAGAGAATCAAAATAGGGATTTAGTTTGTCTGGCTTTTTATTCTTTCCTGTACATTCCAAAATAATATCTATAGAAGATTTTTCCCAAGGAACATCAAGGAAATTTTTAAAAGATGTGTAAGCTAATTTCTTTCCATCAATTATTATTTCTTCTTCATTAACCTTAATATCTTTCACCCATCTACCATGGACTGAATCAAATTCGAGTAGATGTGCAGCAGCATTCGAATCTCCTGCTATCTCATTTATATGAGTTATTTCTATATCAGCTCTAT
Source organism: uncultured Synechococcaceae cyanobacterium (assembly GCA_902570945.1). GTDB lineage: Bacteria > Cyanobacteriota > Cyanobacteriia > PCC-6307 > Cyanobiaceae > Prochlorococcus_A. The sequence continues at coordinate 3,840 of CACGAJ010000039.1, read as the reverse complement.
CCCATAATGCTCTGAAAACTAATCTGCCAATTCTTCCAAAACCATTAATTCCAATTTTCATAACCTTGAAATTTTCTATATAAATTATACATCAAAATATTTTGATGTATCAAGATGTTTTGATTAATGAAAACTTTTTTATTTAAGCTATATTTAGGAAAATTTAATTACTTTAAAATTGTTAAAACACATTAGCAAAGTAAAAAAAGAAAATATATCTAAGTTGATGGTTTCATTTTCTGATCCTTTTAGGCTAGAAATAATTGACCTAATGATGGATGGAGAAGTTTGTGTTTGCGATATTATGAAATTAACTAAGTTATCTCAATCAAGAATTTCATATCACATAAAAATTTTGAAGGAAGCTGGTCTTATCTCAGACAGACAAGAAGGTAGATGGGTTTATTACTGCCTAAATAAAGAAGCTCTCTTTTTGATCAAGGAATGGATAACTTCTTTGACAGATAATTCCTCAAATAAAAAACGTTGCTGCGAATAAATTATATTTTAGATTTTTTAATTAACTTCTGATTCCCTGTCATAAGTCATTCCTGATTGTTCCATCCACTCAGCTTTAGTTTTGCAATTTTGTTTGTGATTAAAGATGTGAAAACCTTCAATAATAATCATTATTGCTAGAAGCAAAACAGGAATAAAATATACAGGTGAAGATATTACTTCTTTATATTTGATTTGAGCTATGAATTCCCTGTATTTAAACATTCCATCAGTTTCTATTTAATAAATGATATTTACCTATGGTTAAGTAAAGTTAAAGAAAATTTTTTTTAAAAACTAAGTCTAAGGATGTTTACCTTTCATGACTTTCATATACCTTTAACCCCTCTTAAAGTCTTTTACAGCATTTAGTAGTAGATTTATATAGATATTCTTTTTTTTAATGGAAGAGAAATTAACTCTTTTCAAGAATCGTAAAAGATTCGGTATTGAGAAAAATATAGATATTATCTTCAAGAATACTACTTTAGTCTTGTCTAGTTTCGTAGCAATAATACTTTTAGGAATATTTTTAGTAGTTTTTTTTCAGTCATTTGAATCCTTCTCAAGGTATGGCTTAAAGTTTCTTGTTACCTCTGAATGGAATCCAGTAAAAGATGAATACGGAGCCTTTACTGCAATATATGGCACATTATTAACCTCATTTCTTTCTTTATTAATAACTATCCCTTTGGGAGTAGGAACTGCAATATTTATTACTGAGGACTTTGTTCCGAAAATTGTCAGAGAAATAATAGGTTCTTTTGTTGAATTATTAGCAGCTATACCATCAGTTGTATTGGGACTTTGGGCAATATTTGTTATGGAACCTTTTTTTAGAGTCTTTTTTGTTTTTTTACATAATTTCTTTGGTTGGATACCTTTATTTAGTACAGAACCTACAGGTAGAAATTCACTTTTAGCGATATTGATTTTAGTTGTAATGCTTTTGCCAATAGTGACTTCTATTGCAAGAGATTCGCTTAATCAAGTTCCTAAAAAGCTAAGAAATGCAGCATATGGAATTGGAGCAAGTAGATGGAAAACAATATTTTCAGTTATTTTGCCTGCAGCATTATCAGGAATTATGGCAGGTGTTTTATTGGCCTTAGGCAGGGCAATGGGTGAAACCATGGCTGTCACAATGATTATTGGTAATTCTAATGCATTTAGTTGGTCTCTTTTGTCTCCTGGATATACAATTTCATCCATGCTTGCAAACCAGTTTGGTGAAGCCGATGGAAGTCAGGTTTCATCGCTCTTTTATGCGGCTTTTGTACTGATGATCCTATCTTTAGTCGTCAACATCTTTGCTCAATGGCTAGTTAAGAAATTTAGCCTCAAATATTAGATAATTATGAATTCACTCTATTACCAGAAAAGATTATCAAGAAATATAGGAGATAAATTCTTTACTTCTTTGTCAGTAATTTGTGCATTGATAGCAATACTTCCTTTGATTTTTTTAGTGACTTATATCCTTTACAAAGGTGGATCTCAAATCACACCAGAACTATTTACTTTGGAACCAAATCCTCCTGGAGATGATTTAGATGCAGGAGGAATTAACCCTGCTTTGATTGGAACACTAATAATTACTAGCATTGCTTCAATTATTGCGATACCAGTAGGTGTTGGCGGTGGAATATATCTGGCGGAATATTCTAAAGGTGGTGCTTTTTCAAGGTTTATTAGATTTGGGGTAAATGTTTTAGCGGGAGTCCCCTCAATAATTGCCGGTGTATTTATTTATGCATTAATTGTTTCAACAAAGATCTTATTTGGAAGTATGTACAGTGGCTTGGCCGGAGGTATGGCACTTTCAATATTGATGTTACCTACAGTCATAAAAACTACTGATGAAGGTTTAAAGTTAGTTCCTAACGAATTAAGATATGCCTCTCTTGGTGTTGGAGCAAGTATGTATACAACTATATTAAAAGTAACTTTGCCCTCTGCCTTTAGGTCTATTGCTACTGGCGTTGTACTTGGAATCGCGAGAGCTGCAGGTGAAACAGCACCTTTGATATTTACGGCTTTATTCTCTTACTACTACATAACAGGCTTTGGAGACTTGTTTTATGAGATGGGTTCTTTGGCTGTATTGATATACAACTTTGCACTTGAACCTTATGATGCACAGAATAAATTAGCCTGGGCAGCTTCCTTTATTCTTGTTTTGTCGATACTATCAGTAAATATATTTTCAAGGATATTAGCCGCTTTTACTGAGAAAACTAAGAGAGTATAAATGATTAAAACAAATAAAAAAATACCAAAGAATATCATTTTATCTCTTGAGAATGTATCTATTAGCTATGGAACTTTTGAAGCAGTAAGAAATGTTTTTTGTAACTTTAAAAAAGGAAATATAACATCTCTTATTGGCCCTTCAGGTTGCGGTAAATCAACTGTTCTTAGATCATTAAATAGGATGAACGATTTAATTCCAAATTGCTCACTAAAGGGGACTGTCCTTTTTGATGGAACTAATATTTACGACAAAAGAGTAGATCCAGTTGAAGTAAGAAGAAGAATTGGAATGGTTTTTCAGCAGCCTAATCCTTTTCCGAAATCTATCTACGAAAATATTGCATTTGGGGCAAGAATTAACGGCTTTACTGGAGATATGGATGAATTAGTGGAAAGTTCACTAAGAAAAGCCGCCTTGTGGGATGAATGTAAGGATAAATTGAATGATAGTGGTTACTCATTATCTGGCGGACAACAACAAAGATTATGTATTGCTCGCACTATTGCCATTGAACCTGAAATAATTCTCATGGATGAGCCATGCTCAGCTTTAGATCCAATCTCTACATTGAAAATAGAAGAGACTATGCATGAACTTAAAAAGAATTACACAATAATAATCGTTACTCATAATATGCAACAGGCATTAAGAGTAAGTGATATGACTGCATTTTTTAATGCAATTGAGTACGAAGATGGTGATGGAGGGAAGGTTGGTTACCTTGCAGAATTTAATTCGACAAAGAAAATTTTTAATTCTCCAAAAGAAAAAACCACTCAGGAATACATATCAGGTAAATTTGGCTGATGTTAAATTTTTACTTTTAAAAGAATAATTTTTACTTTTAAGAAAGCTTAGGGGTAGACAAATAGTATAAATACCTATATAGTTATTTCGAATTAGTAAGTTTATCGTTGAAAAACTACCCTTTTCTACCTTTCTTGATTTTTGCAGGGGCTCTCATAACAACTGCAACAATAGGATTGCCTGTATTTACTTCATAATTTAAGAGTATTTCTATTTCAGGTAATCATATGGTTTCAATAATAAATAAGGAATTAATTGGAAGTCCTCATAAAACCTTAATA
>CACGAJ010000038.1 GCA_902570945.1 uncultured Synechococcaceae cyanobacterium | reverse complement strand
TAGAGGATATTACTAAATTCGGTGCTAATAAAACTAAAGGAGCTTTCGCTAATAATATAATTAATCAATATAAAAATAGCAAGAATTTACCTATTATAACTTTTGTGCCTAATCAAATATATTGTTTGACAGGGTATTGGATTGAGAAAAATAAACCAGGTATGTTCATATCAATTTTCTATGAGAAAAGTAAACAAAAAATTGATAACTACAAGGATATAAAAAAAGAAGTCGATGAATTCATTAAAGATATTAATTCAGAATTTAAATTTATAAATAAGGAAATTAAAGATTTTCTTTGAGAGATTAAAACTTATTCACTATATTTAATTCATTTTTTCTAAAGCAATTTTAGAAACCAAAAAATTTAGATTTAAAAATTTCCACGAATACGACTTTATGATGTCATTATTAATAGGCACTCTACAATTTAGATTCATAGCAGTGGTCATGTTAAGTGCAAAACTTTTTAAGTGATTTAAAATTTTCTAACTTCTTTATTTATTATTTTGAAGCTAAATACCCTAATTTTTAAAATAAATATAATTTGAATTAGAAAAAAATTTCAAATTATACAGGTAAATTAGATCTTTAAAAAGAAATTCACGAATATTATTTATTAACTCTTAATATGATCTAAAGACAATTTGAGCTATGAACATTTATTTATTCTGGATATTATTTTTAGCGTTGTGGGCAACTGTACCTTTAATGATCATAAAGGGTAGAGTTGATGACACCTCTAAAATCAAGACATCACCTAATGTAAAAGTCAAGAAAAAAAATTGGTTTAACTAAAAAGCTTATTATATTTATCAATCTTTATTAAAAAGTAAATATTGAAGTTCTAAGAAACTCCAAAACCTTATTTTTTTAGATTTATTAAAGTAAATTTAAAATTAAAATTTACAAACTTTAATTACAATGATGCAAAAATTAGAAGAAAATATTTTTCTTTTTTTAGTTGTTCTTGGAGGAAGAGTAGATAAAGCTAATGTTGAATTACATGATGTTAGATGGGCTGTGGGATCAAAAATTGAGGATACATTCGATGTTTTAAGAAGAGATTGGTTTGGATCAATTGAGGGTTTGCATATTGATAGCTACAAAAAAATTGAATATATAGATGGTTATAAAATAGAATTAAAAAATAACTCAAGTAATCATCGGTTAGTTAATAAAACAAATCTCCCCAAATTATGGTTTATTAATATTGGAGGCTATGAACCAACTTCTATGCAAGAGAAACATGAATTTGGATTGGTTGTAGCTTCTAGTAAATTAGAGGCAAAAAAAATAGCTCAATCTAAATGGCTTATTGGCTGTAAAAAAAAGCATAGAGATGATATAAAAATGTTAATTAGTTGTGATAATTGTCAACTGATAAAAAATATAGATAATTGGGAGATTGAATTAACCCCAGCTAATAATTTGATTAAATCAAATTTTTATCCTGATTGGTACGGTTATAAAAAAATTGATAGTCAATAAAAAATAATAGAACCTTTTAATCAGTTTATAAATTTTGCTAAATTTCTATAGTCTTATTTATTTTGTATAACATTAAAAAGAACTTGATTTTCTTAAGAAATAAAAACCACCTCCTAAGGAAATTAAGACAGGTAACCATGCGGCAAAAACTGGAGGCAATATTCCCTTTACTCCAAATGAGCTAAATACAAATGACATCACATAATAAATTAGTATGAGAATTACGCTCAATCCAAATCCCTGACTTTTAGAAGATCTTAAATTAGATTTAGATCCTAAACTACTGCCAATTAATCCAAATACTAAGCATGCAAAAGGCAGAGTAAATTTTTCTTGAATGCGTACCTGAATTCTTCTTATCTCTTTTAAATTCCCTGTTTTTTTATAAATCTTTTCTGCTATTAATGCCTGCTTCAAAGTCATTTCAGTAGCATCTTTAGGTACCTGAGCTAACTCCAAGGGTCCTTCTACAAATGGATATGTATACTCTTTAAATTTAATATTTGTAGTTTCTCCGCTTGGAGCAATTGATATAATACTTCCTTCAGAAAATATCCAAGAAGAATTCTTTTTATTAAATCTTGCAGTATTTGCCTTTAAGATTTGTTGAATATCTTCCCTTGAAAAATCTAATACTGTTACACCTTTCATAATGTTGTTTTCATAAACGGAAGCATAAAATATATGAGTAAGAAAGCTATTTGTTTTTGTTGGTTTTTTAGTTAAGGCATTTATTCTAGAACCATATCTTGAAAACATTATATTTTCCTTACTTGTTTCTTCGCTAAACGAACTTCCAATACCTGTTCTTAATGTTGCTTCAGCTAATTTGTTACTTGCAGGGACTAAATTATCATTAAAGTAAAAAGTTAATCCTGTCATAAATATTGAAAGAGCAATAGCTGGAGAAATAATTCTTGAAGTTTTTATCCCTAAAGATTTCAAAGCTAATAATTCAGAATTGCTTGATAATTTTCCATAGGCTAATAATGTTGAAAGCAAAACCGCCATTGGGAATGATAGAACTAAAAAGCTTGGCAAACTAAAAAAAAGAACTTTTAAAGCTAAAAATAGAGGTAAACCAAATTCAACAATTTTTCTAATCAGATCAAACATTACCCCAACAGATAATGAAATAACGGTAAAAGCAGAAATTGCAAATACCATAGGAGGTATTATTTGCCCTAATAACCATCTATCAATTAAGGGTATTGAATACCAAGGACTTATTACTTTATTTATTATTTTTATAAATAGTGATTGATTTAAAGATTTCAAAAGGAGTTTATTTAATTTAAACTTTCTTCCTCAAATTATAAAATATCAATGATGAAGAAACCAATATAAAATTTTAGCTATAAGTAATTTTTTATATTATTAATTCACAAAATAAATAAAAAATAAGTTTATTAATACTTGCATAAAAACAAATATTTTGGTTTCTTTAAAATAAAGAGGAAATTAATGAAAAATAAACATTTATTGAACCAATGTAAGTGCATACATTGTCAACTAAAATTAGAGCAAATCAATAATTCAAGAATATATTGGGACAAATTAATTGTAAGTAGAAATTCAGTATAGCCACTCATGAAAACTTATTAAAGTCGACAACTTCTTATAAGATAATTAGTTTTTAGGATTTCAATTATCTAGAAAATATTTGAAATTATTTAGCCTTCTGATTTCTTTTATAGAATTTATTATCTCTGTTCAAAAGAAAAAGAATAATAAAAATACAAAAAGGAATAAGAATAAAATCTAAAGACATGCATTTTTATTAATATTCTTTTTTAACAATTAAATTAACTTTTGACAATCTTTTAATTTCTTAAACTTTTAATACAAGCGCAATAAGTTTTAAGAATTTTTTTTGAGTATTTATTTGCTTTCAAAATGAAAAAAGAGCTTGCAAGTATCCCACAGGCAAGCTCATGACGACATAGTTAGATTCAGATTTTCTGAACTTAACCAGCTAAGCACTTCCCAAATGCTAATTCCATTCTACTAAGTAATTTTACTTATTGTGAGTATAAATGCTTATTCTTGAAATATCTATGAATAAACCTCTTGCTTAAAAGAAATAATTTAATTAAAAATTTTAATCACTAAATTTTTTTAAAAAGGTTGCATATCGTACGTAAACGATCTTAAAAATAATTTTTAATGGCATTTGAGTTTACAAAAGTTAATATTTGTGTTACGTTTATTAACAATTACGATTTATTTGATGTCAAATTCAGGAGTTACAACGGAGTCAGGTGGAAGACAAAATATGTTTCCATCAGAAACTAGACCTTACATTGATCAATCAGTATCTTATGAAGGTTATCCACAGAATGCAGAAAAAGTTAATGGAAGATGGGCCATGGTAGGTTTTGTGGCGTTACTTGGCGCTTACATAACAACTGGTCAGATTATTCCAGGAATTTTTTAGTATTCAAATTAATTTTTTATAAAAGCTCTACTTAAAGTAAATTACAAATTTAGGTTAAATTTAAAAATTAAAATCGATTTATTATAATTCAACCATAATTTTTTAATTTAAATTTGAGAATAAGAAAAACCAAACAAACGTTATTGCATTTAGGAAAAATATAATTCCAAGGAATAGAAAAGCAAATTTTTTGCCAATAAATGCTGTCTCCGGTTCAAGCTTTACCCTCATTAAATCTACCAATTATTTCGATAAAGATAGCATTAATTAACAAATAAATTTAAGTGTTAAAGAAGAAAAATATTCTTATTAATATTTTTCTTTAAAATGTTTTTAATATTTTTAATTTTCTATCATAGCTTTTAATAGAGAAATTTAATTCTTTAATATTGTTGTTTATAAACTTTCACAGTTTGAGAAGTTTGCACTAATAAAGGTTAGTAAAATTAGCCAATAAATTTCTGGCCCCTATGTTCTTCATTTGATATATTTGGCGAATAAAAATTTTACATATTTAAGTTTTAGAATTGAGTAAAAATTTCAAATTATGATTAGAACGTTGTATTTTTGGACACAGGTTTATTGCAACCTTAAATTAATAAAGAATATTTATTATCAAAAAATAAAACAAAAAAATAGCCCGATTAAATCCTAATCAGGCTATTAAATACAAATTATTTTAGATAAAACCAGGAATAATTTGACCAGTTGTAAAATATGCTCCAACAAGAGCAACAAATCCTAACATTGCAAATCTACCATTAAGTTTTTCAGCAACGATTTTTTCTTTTTCAACTACTTTTGGTTCGTTATTTTTCATTAGAACCAGCCTGGAATGATTTGGCCTGTTGTGACATAGGCGCCGACTGCTGCAACAAAACCCAACATTGCTGCCCAACCGTTAAAACGTTCTGCTTCTGGAGTCATTTTGTATTATGTGATTTGTAAACTAATATA
>CACGAJ010000037.1 GCA_902570945.1 uncultured Synechococcaceae cyanobacterium | reverse complement strand
TTTTGATCCTTTTGTATTTATCAAATTAGCTTCTATTAAAGTTGGAAATCTATTTAAAGTTGCTAAATCAGAAATAGCAGGATCACCTTTAACATAGATTTCATTATCTATTATTTGTTTAATTTGATTTAATCTCCAAACATTTCGTTTTAAATCAAAATTTGATGGTCGAGAGTACCAGCCTAAAATACGATGAACTGGAGGATGCATCCAAACATTTTCACCATTTCCATAATTAAGGGTCATATCACCCTTAACATTATAATTTAATAATTCACTTAAAAAAATTTCTTTAGGTAATTTCAACTTAAGAACGAACTTGAACAGGCATAACTAGATAAGTAAAAGAATTTTGATTATCTTCTGGTACGAAAACAGCCGGAGTAGTAGCAAGATTACATTTTAAAAGTACATTTTCAGAAGCAATAACTTTTAAACCTTCTAAAAGATATCTAACATTAAATGCAATATCAAAATCTTCTCCAGAATAATTAACAGGTATTGATTCGATTGCATTTCCAATATCTTGTGCATCTGCACTTATTGAAGCTAAATCTTTATTATCTAATTTTATTTTAACAACACTGCTTTGCTGATCAGCTAAAACCGCAATTCTTTCAAGTGCATTAATTAATTTTTTTGTATTAAAATTAAATATCTTAGAAAAAGTATCAGGTATTAATTGTGAATAATTGGGATAAGTTCCTTCAAGTGTTCTTGTTGTAATTATTTGGCTAGAAGAAATAAAAACTACTTGACCTTTGTCATAGAAAAGCTTTATTGAATTTTCTGAGCTATTTAAAGTTACTAATTTTTCAATTTCTCTTAATGATCTTGTTGGGATAGTTACTGATAACTCACCTTCACTAGAAACTGAGTTATCTATGTTATCAATATTTTCTTCATTACCAACTAAAGCAACGGCCAATCTATGACCATCTGTAGAAGCAGACTCTAAATAATTTTGTTTAAAAGTAAAATTAACACCTGTAAGTAATTGCTTTGAATCATCATTACTGCTAGCAAAAGTTGTAGATTTTAAAGCTTTTAAAAAGGAACTAGGGTTAATATTTAAAGATGTACCACTTTCAACAAATGGTAAATTGGGATAATCGTCTGAGGGTATGCCTTTAAGATTAAAAGAACCTCTATCACTTTTTATTAAGATATTATCTGAATTCTCGTCTACTCCTAATAAAACTGGAGATTCATTAGGTAGTTTATTTACTATTTCAGATAAAAGTTTTGAAGGTATTGTAATAGCTCCACTATTTTTAACAGTCCCATCAAAAGAAGTTTGAATGCCTAAATTAAGGTCAAAACCAGTCAAACTGATTTTATTTGTACCTTGATCAGCCGTTAAAAGTATATTTGCAAGAATTGGATGAGTTGGTCTTGAAGCAACAGCTTTACTTACTAGTTGAATAGCATTATTTAACTCATTTTGATTACAAATAATTTCCATCGGAATTTGGAACTTTTTACACACTCAATATACTTTTTTCGGAAATTAAATTCAATACGATATATTTTCCTTCTTTTAATAAAAGAATATTAAAGAAAATTTATTATTAGTAGTAGTAGTTATTGTGGAAATTGTGGATATTAAAATTTAAAGCCTTTCTCACTTATCTTTAGAGAAATTAATGCAGTGGAAAAATACTTTTTTTTGTTAAATATTTTTTTCTTCATTCTAAATATTTAAATTTATTAAACAGAAAAAAAATTTTTTTATTTGTTTTTCAACAATAAAAAAGTGTTTTTAATCGATTTCCACAGACACTAATTTTATTGGATTCTAATATCCTAAGATTTTCGTTATATTTTTTAATGAAGGTTCAATATTTTTTCTAAAAACAGCATCATTATTTTTAATAGCGCAATCAGGGTCTTTTAATCCATTTCCAGTAAGAACACAAACAATAGTTGATTCTTTTTGAATTCTGTTTTTATTCTTTATGAGTCCAGCAACAGATGCTGCACTTGCAGGTTCACAAAATACTCCCTCTTTCGCAAGAATTTTATAAGCATTAATTATTTCTTCATCTGTAACTGATTGAAAGTCTCCTTTACTCTCTTTTTTTACTTTTTTTGCTTTTTCTCTATTAACAGGATTTCCTATTCTTATTGCAGTTGCAATTGTCTCTGGTTCTTTAACTATTATGTTTTGAACTAGTGGAGCAGACCCTTCAGATTGAAAACCCATCATAATTGGTAATTTTAAATTTGTTTTTATTTTTGAGTATTCTTTAAATCCTAACCAATATGCAGTTATATTTCCTGCATTTCCCATTGGAATGCAAAGCCAATCAGGAGCAATACCTAAGTCATCAACAATCTCAAAGGCTGCTGTTTTTTGTCCTTGTATTCGATATGGATTAACAGAATTAACTAGTTCTATTGGCTGGTCTGAAGATAAATCTCTAACTATTTCTAAAGCTTTATCGAAGTTTCCGTTAATAGATATTATTTCAGCTCCATACATTAAAGCTTGTGCAAGTTTGCCTTGTGCAACAAATCCTTCTGGTATTAAAACATAAGGTTTTAATCCTCCTCTAGAAGCATATGCAGCAGCAGCAGCAGAAGTATTTCCAGTACTAGCACAAATTACTGCTTCACGGCCTTCTTCTTTAGCTTTGCTAATGGCCATTGTCATTCCACGATCTTTGAAAGAACCTGTTGGATTTAGACCATCATATTTCAAAAAAACTTTTGTTCCATTGCCAATTAATTTGCTTATAGTATTACTTAGAATTAATGGCGTATTTCCTTCATTTAGTGAAATGATTGGAGTTTTTTTGGTAACTGGAAGATATTGTTTGTAAGCATTTATTAGACCTGGCCATCTTTGTTTTCTGTAATTAATACGAAGTTTGTTTTTTATTTTATTTAATAACACCATAGTTTCTAATTTGTTTTAATCTTTTCTATAGGAGAATTTGTAAAAAATACTAATAATTCTGAAATTGATTCTACTTTATTCATAACTTTGCTTAAAGCGCTTATATCTAAAATAACAGTTTTAGTTGGGTATCCTTCAAAAAATGTTATCAGATTTATTTTTCCATCTCCTATCTTAATACCTTGAATGACACTTGCTCTTAGGGCTAACATTCCTGTTCTTTCATCATCAGCTTTAGGGGGGTGAATAATAGATGAAAGTCTGGTTAAAAAAATATTTCCTATTTCTGAATATACTAATTTGCTTGCAATTGTGATAGGGAGTTCAAATTTTTTATTTAATATTGCTCTAATTTCTTCATCAGAAGATCCTGTTGCTCTTAATATTCTTCTTAACTTTTTTGATGAATCTCCATTTTCAGCAAAAGTTTTTAATGAATCAACTTTTATTGTTCGAGAAAATATGTTGTATATGATTTTAATTTCTTCAGCAGCATTAACTCTTAGAACATTAAAAGAAAATGGAGAAATTACTAAAATAAAAAATATTTTAAATATTAAAAATTTACTAAACTTCATCTAGATATTTGCACCAGCGGCAATTTTAACAAGTCTTACTACTCCTTTTTCAGTTACTTTTTTTGCAATTTTTATACCCATTTCTTTTGTATAGGGCTCATTTATAAGTCTCGGAACTCTTTTAATAAAAATGTCAATTGAATAGCCGGGTAATTTTTGTAAAATCTCTAAAAAGTTTCTTAATGGCTCTACATACATTATTAGATCACTCAAGTTGTTGTTTTCGTTAATAGTATTTAATTTAATTGATTTTGGAAGATAGTTATTCAAACTTTTCAATATTTTTAGACTAAGTAAATCTATCTGATTTGTTAAACCATCAACTATCTCATTTCTAAGAAACCCTCCATTTGGAGAAAATAGAAGATTTATAACTTCGTCTAAAAGTTTTTCTAAATCGAGATTTGTTTGCTTTGCAGCGTTAGAAAGCAGATCTTCTAAACGGTCCCATTTGAATTTTTTATTATCAAAAAGCATTTCTTTAAGGCTTTCCCTTAATTGTGGGTCAGGGTCTTCCATCAATCTTCTTGCAAAATATGGATAAGCTGCTCCTAAAATTTTGAATTTTGGATCTACGCTTAAAGCTATTCCTTCTAATGTAAGTAATGACCTAATTATAAGAGCATAATATGGGGGTAGTCTGAAAGGGAATTTATACATAACACCAGACATATCATCTGTAACACTCTTAAAATCCATTTTCGAAACTCCTTGTTCAACAGCGTTAGTGAAAACATCTTGAAATGCTGGAACAATCGGTTCTAGATTAACTTCCTCTGATAAAAATCCCAACTTTACAAAATCTTGAGATAATTTATCGAAGTTTTTATTTACTAAATGTACTACTGCCTGAATTAATCCTGATCTAGATTCTCTGGAAACCTCGCTCATCATTCCAAAATCTAGATAACATAGCCTTCCATCTTCTAAGGCTAATAAGTTACCTGGATGTGGGTCTGCATGAAAAAAACCATGTTCTAAAAGCTGTTCTAAACTACATTGCACACCTATATCAATCATTTCATCAGGGTTAATTCCTAATTTTTTTACGTCATCTAAATTTGTTAATTTTGTACCGTCTATCCATTGCATTGCTAACACTCTTCTTGAAGTTATTTCTTTATAAATTTTTGGCACGGCAATCATTTTATTATGTTTATGCATATCTCTAAATTTTTCTGCATTTGCAGCTTCGTTTAGATAATCCATCTCTTCAAACACTCTCTTACCTAATTCATCAATCAAAGCAACGAGATCACTTCTTATTAATCCAATATTGTTTTTCAGCCAAAAAGCAATATTTCTCACTATATAAAGATCTAAGGTAATTTGTTCTCTTAAACCTGGCCTTTGTACTTTTATTGCAACGATCTCTTCATTTTTTAATTTAGCTTTATGCACTTGTCCCAAAGAAGCAGCGGAAATTGGCTCTTTATCAATTTCTAAAAAAATCTCATCTAACTTGTATCCTAAATCTTCTTCTATTAATTCCATAGCTTTATCGCCATCAAAGCCTGGAAGTTGATCTTGCAATTCAGATAATTCTTCTAGAAGAATTCCCGGTATTATATCTGGTCTTGTTGATAAAGCTTGGCCTGCTTTAACAAATGCAGGTCCAAGTTCTACTAATAAATTTGTTAATTCTTTTGCTCTAAATCTTGCTTGCAGTTCATTTTTCAGTCTTCCAGTTAATTTATCCCATCCAACGGAGAAGATGTAAGCAAAAATAGGTATGAGTGTTTGCCAAAGTCTTTTTAAAAGTCTTTTAGGATTTTTTTTGTAAA
>CACGAJ010000036.1 GCA_902570945.1 uncultured Synechococcaceae cyanobacterium | reverse complement strand
CCAGTATCTAAATATAAAAGTTTAAGTTTCTTTGCTATTAACTTTGTTACAGTACTTTTACCTGAACCTGCAGGACCATCAATTGCAATAATCGGCCTTCTTTTCATTAGAAAAACGTGATCAATTAATCTTGTCTCTCCACATCTTATCGCACCAGCTAGTAACGAAATATTATCCTCAAGTTTTGCTTTTTGGAGTGTATGAGGGTGTAAGTGTTCTAAATATTCAATTGAAATTTTTTTTGCTGATAGCTTTTTAATTATTTCTTTTAAATTGATCTTTTTTTCTTGTTGAAAATTTTTTTTTGCTTCTAATAACTCACTTGAAAAAAAACTAATCAATTTTCTTTCTTTTTTTGACAAATGTACATTACGCGAACTTAAAGGAATTCCATCAAAATCTCTTTGTGTAGGAATAGATTTAATAGCAACATTTAATTTCTTTCTTAGGACAAGATTTTTTAAAATTAAAAGTTGTTGCCAATCTTTTTCTCCTAAGTAAAGATTTTTTGGCTTGATGAGATTAAGTAATCTATAAACTACTGTACAAACGCCATCAAAATGTCCAATTCGATTTAATCCACATAATGCAGAAGATAATTCTATTGGAGCTTTTAGGAATTTAATATTTTTATTATTCGGTGGATATATATCTTCATTACTTGGGATGAAGATTGCATCTGCGCCGTTGGCAAAGGAGATTTTTATATCATTATCAATTGTTTTAGGGTAATTCTTTAAATCTAATTTGTTATCAAATTGAAGTGGATTAATAAAAATACTAACTAAATTGACATTAGTATTATCATTTTTTGCTGTTGATATTAGTTTTAAATGTCCATCATGAAGATTACCCATTGTTGGAATGAAGTTAATTTCACTATTTATATTTCTCCTCCATTTTTCAATTTCTTCAGTTTTTCTTATGATTACTTTCTTCACTTTGTTTTTAAAAAATAAATCTATTTGATAAATAATTACTGGACAAAAGCAATCTTAGGAGGAATATCTATATAGGGAAAGTCTATCATTTTTATTTCATGGATTACAAAACATCAGGTGTTGATATAGAAGCTGGGAGAGAATTTGTTTCCGAAATTAAACAGGCAGTTGAAGGAACTCATACATCTAATGTGATTGAGGGTATTGGTGGGTTCGGAGGTTTGTTTAGAATTCCTATTAATAGTTTTAAAAAACCAGTTCTTGTTTCAGGAACTGATGGTGTTGGAACAAAATTAGAATTAGCCCAAAGTAAAAACTTTCACTTTGAGGTTGGTATTGATTTAGTTGCTATGTGCATGAACGATATTATTACTAGTGGGGCAAAACCTTTATTTTTTCTAGATTATATTGCTACTGGTAAACTTGATAAGGAACAATTATTGAAGGTTGTTCAGGGAATTTCACATGGCTGCGGAGAAAATAACTGTTCATTACTCGGCGGAGAAACTGCTGAAATGCCTGGATTTTATTCAAAAAATAAGTATGATCTTGCTGGATTTTGTGTTGGAATAGTTGATGAGGATAAGCTTATTAATGGTAAAAAAGTATCTGAAAATGACTTAATAATTGCTTTAAAAAGTAATGGAGTTCATAGTAACGGCTTTAGTTTAGTAAGAAAAATTATTCAAAACAATAATCAAATAGATAAAGAATTTGAAAAAGTTTCTCACTTAAATTTTTATGATGAGTTATTGAAACCAACAAAAATTTACAATAATTTGATTAACCAATTGTTATCTGAAAATATAGAAATTAAAGCAATGTCTCATATTACTGGAGGAGGAATTCCAGAAAATTTACCAAGATGTATGCCTTCTGATTTTATTCCTTATATCAATACTAATTCTTGGGAAATACCTTTTTTATTTAAATTCCTAAAAGAGAAAGGATCGATTCCTGAAAAAGATTTTTGGAATACTTTCAATCTTGGAGTGGGATTTTGTTTAATTGTTGATAAACAATTTAAGGAAGCGATATTAAATATCTGTAAAGATCATGACATAGATAGTTGGGAGATTGGAAAGATAGTGCGGAAAAATGATTCAACAATTAGTAAATTTTTGCCAGAAATTTTAACTTAAATTTTTTTCATCTTTTTTAAATGAGTTTTAAAAAATTATTTTTTATACACAAATGAAAAAGTTGGGTGTAATATAATAAAATTACCGCCGAATAATATCGGAAGTTTAAGTATTAAGAATTAACCTTTTATTCAATGCCTTTTGCAAATAATCAAAGAATTACTCGTAGACGTAGTTCAGCTGGCCCTACTCCTCCAAAAAGACCAATAGGTAATAATTCTGAATTTAGTGGAAGACAGGCTCAAGGTCCAAGACCTACTTTTTTGACATTAAGGGATCATGGTAAAGTTTTTGTCGCTGATTTACCTAACTTGTCAGATGGTCAATTAGCGCATATTAGTAAAGAAGCTAATGAAGTTCTAAATAGTTTGGAAAAAAGGCTTAGTGATCTTGAAAATGAGCCTAGCGTTACTAATCCTGAAAACGATACGCTAATAAAAGCCTCTACCAAAAGAGATGTCACGCTGAGGTTTATTAAGTCTATAGAAGAAGAGCAAGAACATAGAAAGAATAATCCTGCTTTGCGAGATGCTGCATCTGAATCGTTACCGAGAACTTTTCTTGAGGTTGCTAGACATAGATTGCCTGGAGCAACTTTTGATTCACTACTTCGAGAGGCTCTTGAAGCTTGTGCAGTTGATGAGAGTACTGAAGAAAATCAAGTTGTTGATGAGCCTAAAGAAACTGTAAAAATTATGGATATACCTTCTTCCAACACAAATGCTTCACTTGTTGTTAGTATCGACTCAAGTGATGATACCAAGAATGACTCTATTTAATTCAACACAAGAGTTAATAAGTTTTAAAGACCAAAATAATTCAAAAATTAACCTTACTTCAGAGAAAGATTCAATTTTATGTAATCATTGTAAAAGGACTGCATCAAATGGTGTTAGATGTTTAGGAATGTGTGTAGCAGATAATGATTACTAAAATAATTCAAATCTTTACATAAATAATAGAAACTTTTAACCCATTATTTGAAATGCAGGTTTAGGAAGTAATTAATAATCAAATGCGTAAAAATTAAATTAGGTAACACTCAGATAAAAAGGAGAAATAGTCTAAAGATTTTATAAATAAGATTTTTAAGCTATGTATCTAAAAATTATTGAGCTTTCGAGAACTTTAAGAATTTAGTAATTTCTTTAAATAAAATCTTTAACGTTAATTCATTAAAGCATCAGGAATTTGAGTTGGTGAGTAAATCTGAATAGATCTAATATTGACCCATCTCACTAAAAGCCTCTGCCATTGCGTAAACCACTATTAACCCTTCTAATACATCTGGGGTGTTTGTAGGACAGCTATCTAGAGGTATAGAACCATATAAATCAACATCTTTAAAAACAAGGCTTGAATCTTCAAATTTGATAGGGATACTTTCCGCGTCACCTGGAAGTTTGATTAATTCACCATCGATAGGAATAGTTATTTTAGGGATATCTGGATCCCCTGTATTAACTTGTATTTTATTTTTATTTATTGAATAAGAAACTTTTTCCCCTACAAACCAACTGCTACCAGTAGTATCGCAAGAAATACTTGTAGGTTTACTACCGCAGGAAACTAATGTCATACTCGCAAAACCTATGGCGAATAGTCGTTTGAAGAATTTCATAAATATAGTATTTTTAATAATGTACATCTTTCAGATATAAAAACTTTTATTTTTTAACGATTCTGAACATAAAAATTCGAATACTATTTTTTAAATGATGTTTAAACGAGAAGATATTAATAAGATCTAAATAAGTTAATAATCTTTCAGAAAACTTTACGAACACGTTCCGACTAACTTTAAATATTTGAGTAATAAGCATCAATAATCAAATCAAATTAATGGAATGCGTTTAGCTAATATTTTTTAAAAAATAAAGAAGGCTGTACAGAGATTAGAGGGTCATGGGTTAGAAAAGTATACTAATACCATGGTTTTAGAAGTTTTGAGATAGGCATTCTCCTACTACTTTCCTACCATTTGATAGCCTAATATTATGAGTGAACTTAATTATTTATATTTAAGGTAGGAAATTAAATACGTTTTAGAAGAATATCCAAAGATAAGTGTTAATGAACTAATTAAGAGAGAGAGTTTCTGTAAAAATTTACGAATTCAGAGAATTTACAACTGCAGTCATTTTGAGCAAAATTTTTATCAGAACTAGAAAAGGAATACCCACTAATAGAAGAAAAATACAAAGGAATGAGGGGGAAAAGAATATTCATGAAAAAAAATATCGGAACTGATTATTCTGGAAGTGTTTAAGATTTTATTAGTTAAAAAAAGTTTTGAAAGAGTTCTTGGAATTCATTTTCTATTGTTGATTCATCTAATTTATAACTCTCTACCAACGTTCCATTTTCAAATTTACCCTCTAATATCTCTCCATATACTGGGGTGTAAATTCCTTCTCCTTCTATTTTTCCACCGACAAAATCTCCCACATAATTACCCCCATCTGCCCAAGTTAGGGTACCCTTTCCTGTTCTTTTCCCATCGACGAAATCTCCTATGTATTTATCCCCCCCGACCCAATTGTAAGTACCTTTTCCTGTTCTTTTCCCGTCGACGAAATCTCCTATGTATTTATCTCCAGATGCCCAAATGTAAGTACCTTTCCCTGTTCTTTTTCCATCGATGAAATCTCCTATGTATGTATCTCCAGATGTCCAAGTATAAGTACCTTTTCCTGTTCTTTTCCCATCGATGAAATCTCCTATGTATTTATCCCCAGATGTCCAAATGTAAGTACCTTGCCCTGTTCTTGTTCCATCGACCCAATCTCCTATGTATGTATCCCCAGATGTCCAAGTATAAGTGCCTTTTCCTGATCTTTTCCCATTGACGAAATCTCCTACATATTTATCACCATTATCGTAAATCGCAGTTCGGAAATCATTCTTAGGGGAGTTAAAATCTACGTCATTGCCTGTTGATTTCAAATCAGAAGATGTATATTTACAATCTTTAAAAACTAATCCCCATTCTTCACCAATTAATAATCCTGTAATTTCAACTTTCATTCCTTTTCTTAATTTTCTTACTATACTTTCATCTCTCTTATGAACGCAGGAAATAGTATCAAAACTAAAATCAAATTCATTTTTCGGTTGAGGTTGTATGAGCACTGAAACATCATTTTGTCCAACAAATTCAGAAAAAACAGAATCATCAATTGATAGGATCTCACCTTTAGTTAACTTTATTCTTTTATTCATATATTGATC
>CACGAJ010000035.1 GCA_902570945.1 uncultured Synechococcaceae cyanobacterium | reverse complement strand
TTATTAATAGCTTCAATTATCTTTATCAGCTAAAAATAATATAAGTTAAATATTGACAAATAGAAGATCATTTATTTCCAAAAGATTTTTTTTATCGGCACTCTAAACTTGTGGCTCCTGATTTAATAGGCTGTTACCTCGTAAAAAAAGATAATAATAAAAATCAAATTAAAGGGATGGTTGTTGAAACTGAAGCTTATTCACAGGAAGAAGAAGCCTGTCACGGCTACCGCAAAATGACTGAATCAAATAAATCATTATTTGGGAAACCTGGAACATTTTATATTTACAAATCTTATGGAATTCATCATTGTTTAAATATAGTTACAGATAAAGAAAATTTTGCAAGTGGTGTATTAATAAGGGCAGTTTCTATTCCTAAAGAGAATGAAAGATTAGCTGCGGGACCAGGCTTAGTTACAAAGACATTCGGTATAGACACATCTTTTAATTCACTTGAAATTCTAAATAATAATACTTTATGGATTTCCCAAAGAAACTCAAATCTAGAACAAAAAGATCTTGTTCAAACTACAAGAATTGGCATAACAAAGGCAGAAAATATAAAATGGCGTTGGTATCTTAAAAATAGTAGGAGTGTAAGTAAAAGATTAAAAGGTGACAGAACACCCAAATTCAAATAATCATTTATCTCTTTTAGCGTAATGCAAATTTGGCCTCATAAACATATCCACACACTCGCTAACTTTTCAATTAAAGATTATGAGTCAGTATTCGAATTAGCTAATAGATTTGATGCACTAAAGAATGCAGGAACGAAAAAGATACCTGCCTTACAAGGTACTTTGGTAACGTCTCTATTTTTTGAAGCTAGTACAAGAACAAAAAATAGTTTTGAGCTTGCAGCAAAACGGCTTTCTGCTGATGTCCAAACTTTTGCGCCATCCTCAAGTTCTTTAACAAAAGGCGAAACAATAATTGATACAGCCATAACTTATTCTGCTATGGGGGCTGATATATTAGTTATCAGACATTCATCGAGTTACATAACCTTTGAGATCGCTAAAAAACTTAATGCAATAAATTCCAAGACTTCTGTTCTTAATGCAGGAGATGGATTACATAGTCACCCCAGTCAAGGCTTGCTAGACCTTTATACACTAATAAAATTCTTTTCCAAAAAAACACTGAATCCAGAGGTATTAAATTCCAAAAAAATTTTAATAATTGGAGATGTTAATCATTCAAGGGTTGCAAGATCAAATCTTTGGGCTTTGAGTGCATTTGGCGCGGACATAATCTTATGTGGCCCTAAAACATTAATATCAGAGGAATTTAACAACTTTTTAAAAACTCCCGCACCAAATCAAATCGAAGATCCTATTAAATCAAGAGGTTCAATAACAATTTCTAGATCATTGGAAGAATCAATAAAAATTGCAGATGCAATTATTGTTTTAAGACTCCAGAAAGAGAGAATGATGGAGAATTTACTTAGCAGCATTGATTCATATAGTTTGAATTATGGCTTAACCCCTGAAAAATTATCTTTCAATAGTAAAGAAATTCCTATTCTTCATCCTGGACCTATTAATAGAGGTATTGAAATTAGTAGTAAAATAGTAGATGAATATCCTAATTGTTTAATCAATAATCAAGTTTCAAATGGAATTCCAATAAGAATGGCTTTACTTTATCTATTACAGAAATACAACAAATCAACTTAAAGTAATTTGAGACTTTCCGTAAAAAATCCATAAATTAAACCTAATCTCAGGGAATCTAATAAAAGTAGCAAAAATTTTTTTTTCCTTTCAAATCTTAAATTCCTTCTAAGAACTATTAGGATTTCAATAAAAACAACAGACAAAAAAGCAGCTACTGGATCCATTAGTTCCACTACTGCGCTTACCATACCCAGAGAACTTCCTAGAAAGTAACCTATTAAAAAGATAATTAAGGATATTGAATACCTCCTCCATGGATTAATAGCCCATAAACTTAATGTTTGGATATTTTCTACAATTTTAAGTTGGAAATTTGTTTTTTGAGGTCTAAAAACCATTTCGCTTTCAACTAAGCTGCTTCTGAATTTGATTGAATTTTAGTGTTTCCATCCACTAATTCAAGTAAAGCCTCCAACTGCGCCATTATTCCTCTTAATTCTCCTGGCTCTGGAAAAAGCCCATCTTCATTTATGCCTAAATGCATTTCTCTTAGCTCTTGCCTTAAATAACGAATGTGACTAATGACTTGCTCTCTCTTGGTTTGTGACATGGTTAGATTCTTTACTATCGCATTTTATGAAAGAATATTTTTGAAAAGGAGAGTTTGCATATTTATGACTGAGAATGAAGATAAATGACCTAACAACAATTTGAAAAGATTTTGAAAATTGAAAATTATCATATCCTTGAAAATATGTTCTTAATTCTCATATAAATTTTAAATAATTACTTGAGGCTTTATTATTAGAGTATATTGACTTTACTCAATATGAAATTCATTTCTGAAAATAAAATAAGTGAGGAACTAGTGAATTCTTTTGATGAAGAAATGACCTTTGAGCTCGCTAAAAGGCTAGAGGAAGATAATTATAATACTCCATTTGACGGTTTAAAAGACTGGCACTTACTTAGGGCTCTTGCAATCAATAGACCTGAATTAACAACTAATTATACCCATCTCCTCGATCAGGAACCTTTCGATGAAAACTAAAATTAAGAACTCCAAAATAAAGGTTCTTTTATTAATAACTGGGAGTATTGCAGCTGTAAGAATTCCTTTATTAGTTAGCCAATTAGCGAAAGAAAATTATGAAATAAGATGTGTTTTATCAAAAAATGCAGAAAAATTAATAAAGCCGCTTTCTCTTTCTATTTTAAGTAGAAACCCGTGCATTTTAGAAAATGATCAATGGTCAGATAGTCAATCAACACCTCTTCACGTAGAACTAAGTAATTGGGCTGACATTTTAATAATCGCACCTTTAACAACATTAGCAAAATGGGTAACTGGAAATGCAGAGGGATTGATCCCAAGCATTTTAATAGCAAATATAAAGCCAATTATTGTTGCACCAGCAATGAATACACAAATGTGGCTGAATAAAGCTGTCCAAAAAAATTATGAGAATTTACAGAATTACGAAAATGTTTTGTCTTTGCAACCAAGCGAAGGCCTCTTAGCATGTGATGCTATTGGCATCGGTAAGATACCTCCAAATGATCTAATCCAATTAGCTCTTGAATTTATAGCTTCACACAAACAAAATGAATATCGCAAAGATTTACTTAATAAAGAAATTTTAATAACTGGAGGGTGTACCTCAGAGAAAATCGACGCGGCAAGACACATTACAAACAAAAGTTCTGGAGCTATGGGCCTACTTCTTTCTCAAGTAGCGAGGTTCAGAGGAGCACAAGTAAAATATGTACATGGGCCTCTGAAAATCGATAAGAATCTTACTGATGGAATAAAAAGATATGAAATTGAAACTAGTGTTGATTTAATTAGGGCACTTAATAATGAAATATCAAATTGCGATTATTTTTTCATGAATGCAGCAGTATCTGATTTCAAGATAACCTCTGATACGTCAGTTAAAATTCCAAAAAATCAAATTAATGCTCATTTGAATCAAAACTTTGAGCTAGTCCCAGATATTTTAAAAACAATCAGTAAATCAAAAAAAGATAACCAAGTTTTTGTAGGCTTTTGTGCTTTTACAGGATCTATCGAAGAAGCACGAATGACAATTAAAAAAAAGATTATCCAAAAGGGTTGTGATTATCTATTTGCAAATCCAATTGATCTTGAAGGCCAAGGATTTGGCTTTTTAGCACAAAATGAAGGTTGGCTATTCGATACAAATAATATGGAACACTACATTAACAAAACATCAAAAATTGATTTAGCAAATAAATTAATAACCCAAATTATTTCATTAAAAAAATAAAAAAAAATTTTTAATTTGTATTTTTTTGTAATCTTAATCATTAAAAATAATGCGATAGCTTAAAATAATTCCAGTTTTTTAAAATCTAAAAAGCTACGGGTTGTTTCGAGGATTTAATAGTCCTATCTTTTATGGTCCTTTCCCTTGTAATATCCGTACTGAACTTATTAGATGACCTTTAATCTATCGTCACAGAACTTTACTGCAACTTTAATTATGAGAATTCGTTCTTTCTTAGCTTTTGTTATTTCAATTTGTATAACTTTTGCTTTCGTACCTGTTAAAACTTTTGCTTTTTCTGAAAGAGGAAATGCACAATTCACAGATGTTGTTAACACAGGAAAAGCTAATGATTGCCCTACATTAGACTCATCTCTTGTCGGATCAATATCTCTAGGGAATGGAGATAGCCTTAGAGGAATATGCATGCATCCAACAGAAGTTTATGTAAAAGTGCCAGGGACAAAACGAAAAGCTGCAGAATTTGTTTCTACAAAAATTATTAGTCCCAGAAATAACACCACAGTGACGGAAGTTTATGGAGATATAGATTCAGGAACTTTCACCGAAAAGGGTGGTATTGATTTTCAACTTATTACTGTATTAACTCCTGGAGGTTTAGAGGTGCCATTTGCATTCTCAGCAAAAGATCTTACAGCTGATTTACCTTCATCTATTGAGCCAGGAACTGAGGTTAGTGGTTCAACATTTACACCTAATTACAGAACTGGTGACTTTCTAGATCCTAAGGCAAGAGCTAAAAATACTGGTGTTGAATATGCTCAAGGTTTAGTTGCATTAGGAGGAGATGACGAAGAACTTGCAAAAGAAAATATTAAAGTTGATGTAAACGGTACTGGCGTTATTACTCTTTCAATCAACAATGTAGATTCTGACACAGACGAATTTGCTGGTACTTTTGAAGCTATCCAACCTTCAGATACAGATATGGGTTCAAAGGATCCACTTGATGTAAAAATAATTGGGGAGCTTTACGGAAGAAAGGCATAAATCCTACTTAAGAGAAAAAGGGGGTTAAACCCCTCTTTTTTTTTCAAAATTTTTCTTTATCAATTTAAAAAATGAAATTACAACAAAAAACTAAAACAAATACTAATGGACTAATACCGCCATATGGAGGGGAATTAAAAAATTTAATTATCAAAGATAAAAACCTCAAAAATGATCTTATCTCTAATGCTACTTATGAGTTTGAATGTAGCGAGAGAAATGCATGCGATGTAGAACTTTTGATGGTTGGAGCTTTTTCTCCATTGGAAGGTTTTATGGATGAAAATAATTACGATTCGGTAATTAAAAATAATAGAGATAGAAATGGGTTACTTTTTGGCTTGCCTATTGTATTTGATTCAAATAATGAAAAAGTAAAAGCTGGAGAGACAATATTGCTTACTTATAAAAAACAAAAAATAGCAGTTTTAGAAGTTAGCTCTAAATGGGAGCCTGACAAATCCTTAGAAGCTGAACTTTGTTATGGCACTAATTCTTTAGATCATCCTGCTGTTAAGATGATTTTTAACGAGAGAGGAAGATTTTATATAGGA
>CACGAJ010000034.1 GCA_902570945.1 uncultured Synechococcaceae cyanobacterium | reverse complement strand
ATCAGCGGCTGTTTTATATAATTTCAAATATGACTTATTATTATTATTTTCAAGTTTTATTTCTATAAAATATATCCAAAAAGATATAAAAATATTCAGAAATATAGAAATTTGGTCGACTTAATAATCTATTCTTCTTTTTTTAGATTCTGTGCCTTTAGATTTTTATTTTTAAGAAAAAATCCTAAAAAAAGAAATGCAAAATATATTGCAAAACTTATGCTAAAAATTAATAATATTTTTGAAATATCCATAAAAGATTTTTTAATATAAATTACAGCATTTTCTGCGAAGTTTTATCTCTAGTAATGATTGTTCATTTATCACGATATTAATCAGCAATCATTAAGCTTAAGACAATAATTTAATAATATGCAAGTAGTTTTTGCCTGGAGCCTTTGTCTCTCAGTAAGTGTTGTTTTAATATCAATTATTCCATTAACTATTGGGAGGATTAAAGCAGGTTATTCTGTTGAAAACATGTCAGCTCCAAGGGCTTTATTTGACGAACTACCTCCTTTTGGTAAAAGAGCAGTTTGGTGCCATCAGAATTGTTGGGAAAGTATTTCCTTGCATGCTCCTGCATGTCTTCTTTGTTTGATTACTTTAACTGATTCAAACATTGCAATTATTGCAGCATGGATTCATCCTCTTTTACGTTTTATATATATTGGTGCCTATGTATTTAATATTCCAACCGCAAGGGGTTTAATGTGGGCCTTAGGGATTTTTACAACACTATTGTTGTACAAAGAAGGCTTAACTCAGTTGATATAAACTATTTAAACAATAAGTTTTTTAAGTCTTTTAACTGATATTCATTAATTAATCTGACTTTGTTTGATTTTGCTAATTGTTGGGCTGACTTAGTAAAGCCAGATTTAGAAACTAATATTGCATGAGTACCTTTCCAAAATAATTTACCTGCTGAAATTTCCTGTACTGCTTTATTTCCAATAGCTTTTTCATGATCTTTGCATTGAATACATATTCTCAATTCATTTATTGATGCAATTAAGTCAACCCCTTGATCTCCAGTATTAGGGGTTTCTTTAACTTCCCAACCATGTTGTTTGAGAATTTCCATACAATAATTTTCAAATCTAATACCTTTTTTGTAGCTTACGTTAATTGTTTTTGAAAAATCATTTTCTATTAGGTTTAAGCATGATTTCTCTATTTGACTTGCTATGAATACAAACCAATCTTCAGTCTCGAGCTTTCTAATAGATCCAATTATCTCATCATCAATAGTCGGATTCTCATTACAATAAGATCTCCACTTTTCGAAAAATAATTCCATACTGCCAAATTTTTTTAAAATTACTTTTTCCCAGAAGTATGGTATTCCCTCTTTAAATCGTTTGGATCCATTAAATATATTGATCTCAATGGCTTTTTCATCAAGAGGTGGATTACCAATCCATTTTTTATAATCCTCGTTACCGTAAGCATCTATTTCTCTCAATCTGATCCTCTCCTCTAACAAATTGTATTTGTTTTCTTCTATTAAATTATTAATTGTTTGAATAAATAAATTTGAATTTAAGGCATTATTTAATTTAAACTTTTTCTTTTTAATTTGATAATCCCTTACAATTATAAAAATTAAGAAAATGATAAAAATAATTAAAATAAAAATAATTTTCATTAAAGATTTTTATTTTATATCTAAAAAGTTTTTGTTTTTCTAATAACAAAATTATTTTTTGTTATTACTGAAGATTCATTTACTTCAAACCCATTAATTGCTGATATTTCTCCTTTTATGCCTTCTAATGTTAATTGCTCGATAATGCCTTTTATTACTTCATCCTCGACCAATTTTCTATCAATCCTTTCAGGTGTAATATCTGTAAGCCATTTTGAGGTCTTTTTTTTTACAACCTCTGTAGGGTTAGTTATTTTTAAGTAGATAGCCATTTTTTAAGTGATTCAGTTGAATTATAAGCATTAAATCTTCTTAACTTTTATTATTGTCATTACTTTCCCACTCAAGAAATTGAAAAACAAAAATTGCGAAGATAGAAAAAAATACTATAAACAACCCTAACCATCCTATGAATTTGTGCTCTGTAAAAAGATTTGTAAGCATAGATTTTTCTTGATATCTTGATTCCATTTCATATTGGTAAGAGTCAATAACTTGAAATATATTCATAATTAATATTTTAATAAATCTTTCAATCAAAGGATAATAATTTCATCCGTTTAATTTAAAAAATGCTTCCGATAGGAAAT
Source organism: uncultured Synechococcaceae cyanobacterium (assembly GCA_902570945.1). Classification (GTDB taxonomy): domain Bacteria; phylum Cyanobacteriota; class Cyanobacteriia; order PCC-6307; family Cyanobiaceae; genus Prochlorococcus_A. The sequence goes on along the minus strand of CACGAJ010000034.1, from coordinate 3,280 downwards.
TTGGTCTTTTTCTTATTATAGAAAAATTCAGCTTATTTATTAAGACTAAGTTGACTTCAGCAAGCGTTAAGATTTCTTTTTTCTTGTTAAGGAATTTTGAAATTACATTAATCCTAGGACTGTTATCAATATTAAATTCGCTCTCGATTGTTATTTTTTCACCAAGACATACGGGAGATTTATATTTTATTGAAGTATTGATTAAAGGTAAATCTAAGCCTTTTTTAGTTAGTTCAAAATAACTTAAACCTACCTCTGAAAGTGCATTTATTCGGCTTTCTTCAAGCCAATTAAAGTATGTACCGTGCCACATAACTCCTGCATGGTCTGTATGTTGAGGTAAAACAATTTTTTCTATTTTCCAAGCTGGTTTTGAGTTCATTTTATTTAAAAAATATTTTTATATAATGAAAAAGCAAAATTCGATATTATATATTATTATTCTTTATTAATATAGGAATCACCAAAAGTATAATTATAAATTTATGTTTAATCGTAATAATAAGGGTAGAAAAATGAAGAAGATTTTTCAATTGGAAGAATATTTAAATTGGAATGAAATGTCAAAAGAACAGAAATTAAATTTTAAGAGGGCGTGTTTATTCCCATTTCTTGTTTATTTAGTTTATGTTTTTCTCAATCAGTACTCATTAGCAATTCTCTTATTACTTGGCCTTTATTTTTTAATTAGATTTAAAAATAGAAACAAGTTAGGAAGATGAATATTTTTTTGATTTATTTAGATTTGTTTTAAAATAAAATAGTTTTTCTAAATAGCTTTATTGGCATATGACAATGGTATTAGGTAAATTTTTTTTATGAAAAGAATTATTTTGTTTTTATTTGTATTAGTTTTTTCAATATTTTCTAATACGAATAATTTATTAGCAAAAGAAGTTAGAAATAATATTTCTAATAAAATTGAAGAAATTAAGCCTGATAATAATCAAAAAACTAATATTTCTAATTCTTCAGCAGAAGATATATTTGGTGATGAACAAACATTCCCATTTGTTGCAGGTTTAGGAAAAAATGCGGCACATTGATTTCAAAGTTCTTGATAATGTAGAAAAAGATTTTTTTCATACTAATGAAAGGTCTTAGAGTCTTAGAGCTTTCTGAAGCACTTAATGTTGATAGCTCCGACTTATTAGCTGTTTGTGTAATTCTAAAAATAAAAGCTACATCTCGATTAAGCATGCTTTCATTTGAAGAATGTAAAAAGATAACTGATTACTATGAAGATAAAAATTAGATTTATTATGTAATTATTTTATTATTTAATCTCTTTAATCATTGATACTAAAGTTGAATGAATTTCTTCTTCAGATATTTCATTTTTAAAATTGATAATTGCCGAATGGCCATCGTAATTGATTTTTATATAACTGTTATTAATTTCTTCCATATAAGCATTCTCAAATTTTGATATCTTTCCATAATGAATAAGATATTTGTGAACCGAATCAATGTGATCATTGTTCATATGATCACAAACTCTTTTACTTGTTTCTTTACTAATAAACTTCATTGTAAGAATAAATTTGTTTTAAGCTAATGTATTTTTTTAATTATTCAAAGTTTTAATCATTTTATTTATTAACTTTTTAACTTCATTTTTATCAACAGCTCTAACCAAGTTATTTCTTAAAATTGATGCTCCTTTGAAGTCTTTGCATGTCCAAGAGATATGTTTCCTGGCGATTAGTAAGCCGTGATCTCCTTTTTGTTTTATTAATTCATCAAGATGCTCAATAATTAAATATAGTTTTTCTTCTGTGTTTGGTTCTTTAAAATTTTTATTTTCTCTAATGGCATAATCTATTTCTCCTATTTTCCATGGTGATCCTAAAATCCCTCTCCCAATCATTACACCATCAGCATTTGTTTTTTTTAAACAATTAAGAGCGTCAACTGAATTCTTGATGTCTCCATTGGCAATTACTGGAATTTCCAATAACTTTTTAAGTCTTCCTATCATTTCCCAATCTGACTTGCCTGTAAAACCTTGTTTTCTAGTTCTTCCATGCAGTGTGATCATTGTTGCTCCCGCATCTTGAAGATTAAGTAAAAAATCCTCTATATTTTCTTCTTTACTATCCCATCCGAGTCGTGTTTTTACTGTTACTGGAACATTAACAGCTTTTACAACAATTTTGACTAATTCTATAGCAAGTTTTCGGTCTTTAATTAAAGCACTACCTCCACCTTTCTTTGCAATTTTTTTTACTGGACATCCCATATTTATATCAATTAAGAAAGCTCCTGAGTCTTCAGCTTGTTTCGCGGCTTCAGAAACAGCATATGGCCTATTATCAAATATTTGCACTCCAATTGGACCTTGTTCTAAATCTATTTGATTGATTTTTTGAGTCCCAAATCCTTTTTTAAGACTTGTGGCATTTATCATTTCTGTAAAAAGTAAAGAGTTTGGAGCCCATTTACGGACAAGTCGCCTAAAAATGTTATCTGTAACTCCCGCTAATGGCGATAACATGACCTTACTCGTAATTATCCTGTTAACTCCCCTACCTTTTAGCTTTATATTTGAAGACATATAATTTTAAATTAATTTAATTATTCATTATTATAAATTCAGATATGGAGTTTATTTTATGTTTTCTATTTAATTCTTAATTTATAATAAGTGCTTTTACTTAAATGGGCCTAATTGATTACTTTTTTTGCTAGTTTATATTTGTTGAAATTTAAAAAGGAAATTTTTTTGTTTATATTAGTATCTATTTTTCTCCCAATAATTATTTTTATTGCGCCTATAAATGTAAAAGCTATTCAAGGTAATTTAGATTTATCGAGTGCTCAAACTTCAGTAGGCAAGAGATTTGCTAAAGTTTTTTGTGATGCTAAGAAGGAAGGATTAGATTCTGATTTTGCTAGTGAATATGCTTTGAATAATACATATTTAAAATTTGTAGCATTTCCAGATGATGACGAATATTTGGATAATTTATGGAATTTTACCCATGACAATATATTAGATAATTGTGGTGAATTTGTAGATATAAATGATCTAAAAGATCTAGAAATATTTTTTAAAGAAGAAGGTTTAATTGCATCAAATAGGGAACTTTATTTACCAACTTTCGAGAATAATTAGATTAAATTTTTAGCATGTACTAAAATATAGATAGAATATGAAATTTTATGAAACTATTAGGTTTAAATTCACCTGAAATATTCATAATTTTAGTAATTTTGCTCTCAATTTTAGGTCCAAAAAGAATTGAAAAAGGTTTCTTATTACTTAAAAAACTATTGA
>CACGAJ010000033.1 GCA_902570945.1 uncultured Synechococcaceae cyanobacterium | reverse complement strand
TTCTTTTCTTTGCATTATCTATTGCTAACTTAATACAAAATTTATAATCTTTAAAATTTTCTTGCATTAAGTTTTTTTTAAATTTTAGTAAAAATTATTACCTGTTCTGTATTAATTAAGACAATAATAATCTTTCATTTGATAAGAGTATCAAGCAATACGGAACATTTTTATATATATTTGTGATAATTAAATTTTTAAAAATATTATGTCATACGAAGCAGGCAGTAAAGAGTGTAGACATTTAATTGAAGCGAAGGAAAGTCTTCTTTCTGCAATGGAAGCTTTAAGCAAAATGAATTCTACTGATCTAATCCAAATTCAAATAAAGGAAATTTATAATAAGCTAGAGAAGATGCACGATAATAGAAAAGAAATAGAATCAGCTACTAATTATTTATAGTACTTCAAAATATTTAGGGTTTCAGAATTTACTTTTTATCTTACTTTCTCTTTTTTCTTTTAATAAATCAAGCAGAGCATCTAGTTGAGCATGAACTTCCTTTGCTTCATTTAGATCTGGTAACAAATCATCCTTGATAAGCATTTGGTGCATCTCTCTAAGCTCTAGCCTTATATATCTTAGGTGAGAACTAACTTCCTCTCTCTTGGTTGCACTCATATTAGCAATTCATTAATGTTTATTATACATTATTATGATTTGTGATCCCTGAACAAATTTTTCTTAATTAGCAAACTATTAAATACTTAAATAAGAGCTTATAAAGACTTTAAAGTTGAGATGTAGTAGTTTTATTTATCATGAAAAACAAAAATTCTAAAAAAAATAAAAATTTGAATAAAAATAAAGAATTTGGTCAAACAAAAAATTCTGCAAAATTAGTTCTTTTTATTTTTGGACTAGGTCCAATAATCGGCATAATAATATTTTTATTTAGCAAGGGATTTTTTAATTCACCAAGTATGTAAAACTAGAATAAGAAAATTTAGACATGAATAATTAATTTCCAAAAGATATTAAAAAAATTATTGAAATTTCTTGAGAGAAAATATTCTGAATTCAGCCATTTTTTTTGCATTTTCTGGATTAGAAATCAAAAAAGGATGTTCGGATAAAAGTGCAAACACTTTATCTATCTTTAATCTAGGATCATCACAATCTACAATTTCCCACGCTTCGTCAAATGCCATTGCAAAGCTGTCAGCATTGTCATAAAGTTTATCACTCATAAGATATAGAATTTAATTTAAAAAAGATTTTTAAAACTTTTATTTACTCCTTAAAGTAAAGAAGGAACTTATAAAACTATAGTATTTGCCAAATAAAAAAAAACTTTATATGAAAGGTCTTTAACATTAAATTTTTTTCTAATACTTAAGTGTAAATTTAAAACCAAAATCAAAATCTGTTCTTATTTGACAGAAGTGTTACAATATTGACATATAAACAGACTCATGGAAAATAAAGTTAAAAGAATAGGATATCTTCCTAGAAAAAGAGTACTTGAAATTATTGATGAAATATCCAAGAGCGAATCTATAAGTAGATCTAAGGTAGTTGGAATATTAGTTGAGGAAGCATTAGATGCTAGAGGAATTGCGAATTTTGGATATAGTAACATCAGTAAGTCAAATATATACAAGTCGGATAATATTAAAGATCTCCAAAAGGAGAATGCCCAATTAAAAGATGCTGAAGATGAATTTGTTGATGATAGTGGTTACACAGTTTCATCTCACAAAACTTTAGACCGCTCAATATCTTCTGCAGATATTGAATTAGCAAATAAAATAAATATTCTTAAGGAATCAGGATTAATATGACTTTTATTGAATAATTATTTTATTTTTTAATGCATAACATTGGATCATTGTTTATTCTTAGTCAAGAAAAATATTCTTTTTACATAATTTGAATATTAAATCCTTTCTAAAATTAATTCTGTAATTAAAAAATGAAAGATATTAAATGTCCCTCATGCGGGAAAACTTTCCGAATAGATCCCAGCAGCTTTGAAGAAATACTTCTTCAAATAAAAGACGAAGAATTTAACAAACAAATAAAAGAAAGACTTATCTTGGCTGAAGAAGATAATAAAAAAGCTTTGGAAATTTTAAAAAGTGAGTTAAAAATAAAGTTAATAGAGCAAAATCGCATTAAAGAGTCTGAGATCCAAACTCTTGAGTCTAAATTAAAAATTGCTGAAGAAAAGAAAACAAATGCCCTCAATGATTTAAAAAATCAAGCAACAAATAAAGTTAATTCATTGAATAATGAATTAATTAAATTGAAGGATGAAATCAAAAACCAGTCTTTAATTTCAGAATTATCTTTAAAAAACAAAGTAAGTGAAGCTGTTAATAATTTAGAAAAAGAGAACTCTTCATTAACAAATTCCATTGAAAAGATGAAACTTGAACATTCAATTAATGAAAAATTAATTGAAGAAAAGTTTAAAAGCAAAATTAGTGAAAGGGACCTGACTATTCAGGAATTAAGAGAAATGAAGTCTAGATTATCTACGAAGATGGTAGGGGAGACCTTAGAAATCCATTGCGAAAACCAATTTAATCTTAATCGTGCGTCTTCGTTTAAAAACTCATATTTCGAAAAGGATAATGATGCCTCCTCTGGAAGTAAAGGGGACTATATATTTAGAGAATTTGATGAAAATAAAACAGAAGTAGTTTCAATAATGTTTGAAATGAAGAATGAAAGTTTAAATGGAACTAATAAAAGAAAAAATGAGGATTTCTTAAAAGAATTAGATAAAGATAGAAGACAAAAATCTTGTGAATATGCAGTTCTCGTATCGCTTCTAGAACCAGATAGTGAACTTTATAATTCAGGCATAGTAGACGTTTCTCATAGATTTCCAAAGATGTATGTCATAAGACCGCAATTTTTCTTGCCCATTATTTCTCTGCTAAGAAATGCATCTATGGAAACCTTAAAATACAAATCACAAATTGATTTAATGAAACGGGAGAATTACGACATAACTAATTTCGAAAGTACTCTTGAGCAATTCAAAAATGCAGTAGGTAAAAATGTTTCACTTGCCCAGGATAGATTTAATGATGCAATTTCAGAAATTGATAAATCAATAACCCATTTACAAAAAACCAAAGAAGCTTTAATTCTTTCAAAAAAACATCTTTTATCTGCTGACAGCAAATCTCAAGATTTGACAGTAAAAAAATTAACCAGAAATAACCCAACCATGAAGAAAAAGTTTAATGATTTAAATAATTTCGAAAATGAAGTTGCCTAATTAAAAAAAGTTTTTGAAATTAATAATAGTTAAAATATGTTTAATTTCTTATTTATAAATATAGTATAAATAATAAATTACATAGTAAAAAATAATGTCTATCAACACTCCTATTTTTAGTATTGCCAAAGATCTTAATGTCGAAAGTAATAGAATATTATTAGCCTGCAAGAAACTTGGAATCAACGCAAAAGGTGCTACAAAAAGATTAAATGAAGAAGAATTAAAAAAAATTAAAAGTTATTTTGAAACGGGCAAAAATGTTTCAGATGAAGTGATCAACTTAAATAAAGTTAAAACCAAAAGCAGTTCTAAAAAAATTGTAGAAAAGGTAAAGATAAAATATTTTGCAAACAGACTTATTCGCAAATCTTAAAAAAAAATAATTTTTCTAATTATATAAAGGAATAAGCCACAGAAGAAAAAAATAATAATTTATCATAAGTAAAAATACTTAAAATGAGCATAAGCAAAGTTTTAAATTCTCTTGAAAAATCTTGGGAAAGAGATCATATTCTTTTAAATATAAAGAAGGGGTTAGGAACAGATGAGATAGTTAATGAATTTCTTGTGAAAAACGAAACCCACATCAAGAACAAAATCATCTTTTACATAAGACATTTTCTTTACTAATTCTGGGAAAGATTCATTTACTAATTCTTGCCCTCTTGTCCACAAAGAAACATTTCCTGATCTTTTAATTAATTGAATCCTGATACCGTCGTATTTCCATTCAAATTGAAAATCATTTATTGAATGTTTGAATATTTTATCTTCAAAGGTATTTGCTAAAAGAAATGGAAATGGTTTGGAATTTAACTCTTGAAGATTGATATTCTTATTAATTAAAAATTCATATGAATCAATTGAAGGCTCAAAATTCCCCATCAACCTATGAGAAATAATCTCTTCATCAATATTACTTAGTTTTGATATTGATTTTGTTATTAATCCTATAGAGACTCCTACTCTAAAAGTTCCTGTAAGAATTTTATTGAAAACTAGATGGTTATCATCAGGTAATGTTTCCCACATATTTTTAATTTTAAGATTTTTCTCCTCCTCATTAATTTTTGATAAATCAGGTATTGTTTTGCTTAGTAATTCATTGAGACTTATATTTGATAATTTCTTTTTTCTGGAAGTACTTTTATTTTTAAGTAATAACGTTATTACCTCAGCAGAATCACCAACTTTTAAATAGCATGTATCAATTAGCCATAAAGGATATTCATATATTTGAGAAAAAAGATTTTTTAAATATCTTCCACTAATAAATCTCTTATTACTTTTCCCAGTAAGTAAATATATTGCCCATGAATTATCTATTGGATCATTAGATAAAAAATAACTCTTTAAAACTTCTATTTTATTATTTGTACTGTTACTTGAATCTAAATCTAAAAATAATTCTGAAAACTTTTTTAAGCTCATATTTATTTACCGAAGAACAGAACATTTATTGATTCCTTTTCAACTAAATATTTACTTAAGGCTTCACTATCTCCATGATGAAAAAATACATTTTTTGCTTTGGACTTTTTTACTACTTCAAGAATTCCATCCCAATCTGCATGATCAGAAATTGCAAATCCTTTATCATATCCTGATCTTTTTCTTAGAGCTCTTATTGACATCCATCCACTCGCAAAAGCTGTTTGAATATTTTTGAAATTTTTTAAATAAGAGCCCTTACTTAAAGATGGAGGTAATAATATTAAACTTCCTTTAAGTTCAGCAATCTCTTTTTTATTTTCGATTTTTATAGTATCTTTAATATCAATTCCAAGTTTTTTATAAATATTGTTCATTTTATAAATACTGTTATGGGAATAAATATTGCCTTTAAAATTTGTCTGACTAATTTCGTTTAACAATCTCTGAGCTTTTCCAAGTGAATAGCAGAAAAGTAAAGAAGTTTTTTCTGGTGAATTAGTTATCCATTTTGAAATATCATTTGCTATTTTATTTGTTTCATCCCACTTAAATATTGGCAAACCAAAAGTACATTCACTTATTAAATAATCAGTTTTTACTAATTCATATTGTTTGCAAGTCTCATCTTTTTGAAGCTTAAAGTCACCTGAAATTAGCCATTTTTCTTCAGCAAAAATAAACCTTATTTGACTAGATCCAAGTATGTGACCGGATGGATGAAAAGAAATATTGATGCCATTTATCTTAAATTCTTCTCCATATTCAAAAGTCTTTATTTTGATATTATCTCCAACTCTTTCTTTAAGAAGTATCGCAGTCTCCTTAGTAGCAATGTATTCTTCACAGCCAAATGTAAAGTGATCAAAATGAGCATGGGTTATTAAAGCTTTTTTTACTGGCTTGCTTGGATCAATCCATATATCAGCAAGTTCACAATAAAGATTCCCCTCCTTATATCTAATTAAATATTCTTGTTTAGTTCTCAAAACTACATCTCTTAAAATGAAGTTAATTTAGCTAATTATGCCCATGCTTGTTTTGATAAAGCTATGGCTGAAATAGTTAGTAAA
>CACGAJ010000032.1 GCA_902570945.1 uncultured Synechococcaceae cyanobacterium | reverse complement strand
TGCAGGAATAAGTTTTGAAATTTGATTTGAATTAATTGGAATTATCATTTTAAAAAATCAATTTTTCAAGTCCATAAACTAAAGTTTCATAATTACCTATTTTTTTAATAGCCTGCAAAACACCTGGCATATATGCCTTTCTATCAATAGTGTCATGCTTAATTGTGTAAGTCTCACCTGGAGATCCCATAATAACTAATTGATGGGCTAATAATCCTGGTAATCGTACAGAATGAATATTAATTCCTGAATCTCGGAGCCCTCCCCGCACACCTTTCAATGATTCAGACTCTTTTACTAAATTCTCATTAAATTTCTTTGGATATTCTTCAATCATTTCTGCAGTTTTTATACAAGTCCCACTAGGAGAATCAGCTTTTTGATTATGATGCATTTCAATTAATTCAATATTGTCATAAAACCTTGCTGCTACAGATGCTGCTTGCTGAAGAAGAACCATTCCTACTGAAAAATTAGGAATTATTGCACAACCAACTGATGCCTTCTGGGCAAAAACCGACAAGTCTTCTATTTGCGAAGGGCTTAGACCTGTAGTCCCTACGACAGGTGATATACCATAAGCGATCGCTGATCTGGTATTTTCATAGACTGAATCAGGATGAGTAAAATCAACCAGCACAGGTTTGATATTTTCATTTCTGTAATCTTGACTAACAGAGCATAAAGTCCCTTCAAAATCATTTGAAACAAAAACATCACAATATTTAACCTTCAATAATTCAGAAATATTTGAGCCATTATTCTTTTCATTTATGTCGATTGCTGCAACAAGTTCACAATTTGTAGAATTTAATACAGTATTCACAACTTCGCTGCCCATTCTACCTAAAGCCCCGGAAACAAGTACTGGTATAGGTTTTTGAGAATTTTTAGTCATTTTTTTTAAAATTTTTTTTTAAAAGGTTGTTACACGCTATTTATATTGCACACAATAACGCCTTTTCATTCGTAGGCTGGTAGAAATACTTAAAGAAAATCAATGTTTACGCAGGTCCGCTCAGCAAACCGCAGAGTATCTCCTGTTGAGGATAACAAACACAAAGTCGTAATAAAAGCTGTATATGTTGTCCTTGAGCCACAATACCAAAATTCCTTAACGGAAGCTGCAAAGTCAATAAATAAGATGAATGGCCCAATAGGCATAGATCTTTGTGGCTATCTAATCGAAGAACTTAGAAATGATAGTAATTTTGAAGATTTTAAAAAAGATATAGCTAATGCAGATATATTCGTTGCTTCCCTAATTTTCATCGAAGATCTTGCTCAAAAAGTAGTTGATGCAGTATCTCCATATAAAGACAAACTTAAAGCATCAATCATTTTTCCCTCTATGCCAGAGGTAATGAGATTAAATAAGTTAGGTTCATTTAGTATGGCCCAACTTGGTCAATCTAAAAGTATTATTGGAGATTTAATAAAAAAGAAAAAAGAATCCGACGGAGCAAGCTTCCAAGATTCAATGTTGAAATTATTAAATACGCTTCCGTCAATACTTAAATATTTACCAGTTGAAAAAGCTCAAGATGCGAGAACATTTATCCTGAGTTTTCAGTATTGGCTAGGTGGTACAACTGAGAACTTAAAAAACTTTTTGTTAATGATTTCTGAAAAGTACGCAGTATCAGAGAAAATTAAAGATCAAATAGAAGAATTCAAAATTCAAGACCCTGAAACATTCCCAGACTTAGGAATTTGGCATCCACTAGCGCCATGTATGTTTGAAAGTCTTAAGGAATATCAAAATTGGGAAAATAATAGGAAAGACATAAATCCTAAAGATGACAAAACACCAACAATAGGATTAGTGCTTCAAAGAAGTCATATAGTTACGGGAGATGACGCTCATTATGTTGCTGTTATTCAAGAATTGGAATATAGAGGTGCAAGAGTACTTCCTATCTTCTGTGGGGGTCTAGATTTTTCTAAACCAGTAAATGAATTTTATTATGATTCAATAAATAAAGATCAACCTATAGTAGACGGAGTTGTATCTCTAACCGGATTTGCATTAGTTGGTGGTCCTGCAAGACAAGATCACCCTAGAGCTATTGAAGCACTAAAAAGGCTAAACAGACCCTATATGGTTGCACTTCCATTAGTCTTCCAAACCACACAAGAATGGGAAGATAGTGATCTAGGGTTACACCCAGTTCAGGTAGCACTTCAGATTGCAATTCCAGAGCTTGATGGTGCTATTGAACCTATTATTCTTTCAGGTCGTGATGATGCTACAGGTAAGGCGCATACACTCCAAGATCGAGTTGATGTAATAGCTGAAAGAGCCATAAAATGGTCAACTTTAAGAGTTAAGCAAAGAAAGGATAAAAAATTAGCTATTACAGTATTTAGTTTTCCACCAGACAAAGGAAATGTTGGCACGGCTGCATACTTGAATGTTTTTGGTTCAATTTATAGAGTACTTCTTGAAATGAAATCAAAAGGATATCAAATAGATGAACTTCCAAATAATTCAAAAGAATTAATGGAAAAAGTAATTAACAACCCTGAAGCAATGAATGGCTCTCCAGAGTTAAATATTGCTCATAAGATGTCAGTAAAAGAATACGAAGAGTTCACACCATATTCACAAAGACTTGAAGAGAATTGGGGTAAACCTCCTGGAAACCTAAATAGTGATGGACAAAATCTTCTTATTTATGGAAAACATTTTGGAAATGTTTTCATAGGTGTTCAACCTACATTCGGATATGAAGGTGATCCAATGAGGTTACTTTATTCAAGAAGTGCTAGTCCTCATCACGGTTTTGCCGCTTATTACACCTATGTAGAAAAAATCTGGGGAGCTGATGCTGTTCTTCATTTTGGAACACACGGATCACTTGAATTTATGCCAGGTAAACAGATGGGTATGAGTGAAACATGTTATCCGGATTCTCTTATTGGATCATTACCTAATTTGTATTACTATGCTGCTAATAATCCTTCTGAAGCAACAATCGCGAAAAGAAGAGGTTACGCTTCAACCATTAGCTATTTAACTCCTCCAGCAGAAAATGCAGGACTTTATAAAGGACTTAAGGAACTAAGCGAACTTGTTGGTTCTTATCAACAACTAAGAGAAAATAGTAGGGGTATTCAAATAGTTAATGCAATAGTCGAGACTTCTAAACAATGTAATCTTGACAAGGATGTTGAGCTACCTCCAAAAGATGTGGAAGAACTCTCAATAGATGAAAGAGATTTATTTGTTGGTAATATCTACAAACAGTTGATGGAAATTGAAAGTAGATTATTACCTTGCGGTCTTCATACTATTGGAGAAGCTCCAACAGCAGAAGAAGCTGTTGCAACTCTTGTCAATATCGCATCTTTAGAGAGAGAACAAGAGGGATTAAGATCTCTTCCTGGACTGCTTGCTGAATCCATGGGTCTGACTATTGAACAAATTTATGATGGGAATAATAAGGGGGAACTCAAATTTGTAGAGTTAAATGAAAAAATCATAAAGACAGCCAGAGAGTCTATTTTTGCTATGGTCAACTCTTTAAAAATCGTTGATGGCAGAGTTTATTTAGAAAAATCACTTCTTTCAAAATTGTTTGACTTTCTTAAAGTATTTGGCCTAAATTTACCTACCCCTTGGTTAAGAGTCTGTAACTTAAATGGATTTAATGAAGTTAACCAGAAGGAATTAAATAAATTATTTGATTATTTACTTTTCTGTTTGGAACAGGTCTGTGCTGATAAAGAAATGGACAGCCTCATTAAAGCATTAGATGGAAATTATGTTTTACCTGGACCAGGCGGAGATCCTATAAGAAATCCAGGTGTTTTGCCCAGTGGTAAAAATATCCATGCACTAGATCCTCAATCAATACCAACAACAGCAGCAGTCGCTGCAGCAAAGTCTGTTGTTGACAAATTAATTGAGAGACAAAAGGAAGAGCAAGGGACTTGGCCTGAAACAATCGCTTGTGTTTTATGGGGTACTGATAACATCAAAACATATGGAGAATCACTGGCACAAATCTTATGGTTTGTTGGGGTAAAACCAAAACCAGATTCTGTTGGGAGAATTAATAAATTAGAATTAATCCCTCTAGAAGAATTAGGTAGGCCAAGAATTGATGTAGTTGTTAACTGTTCAGGAGTATTTAGAGATCTATTCATCAATCAAATGGCATTAATAGATCAAGCAGTCAAATTAGCAGCCGAGGCTGATGAACCTCTGGAATCTAATTTTGTAAGAAAACATTCATTAGAACAAGCAGAAAAAGAAGGTACATCCATAAGAGATGCTTCAGCTAGAGTATTCTCTAATGCAAGTGGAAGCTACAGTTCAAATGTTAATTTAGCCGTGGAAAATTCAACTTGGGAGGAAGAAAATGAGTTGCAAGAAATGTATTTATCGCGCAAAACATATGCTTTTAATGCTGACAATCCAGGTGAAATGAATCAAAAAAGAGAAGTATTTGAGTCAGTAATGAAAACAGCAGATGTCACATTTCAAAACCTTGATTCCTCTGAAATTTCATTAACTGATGTAAGTCATTATTTTGATTCAGACCCAACAAAATTAATTAAAACATTGAGAGATGACGGCAAAGAACCAAGTAGTTACATAGCAGACACTACCACTTCTAATGCTCAAGTTAGAACACTTGGAGAAACTATCAGATTAGACTCAAGGACAAAACTTTTAAATCCAAAGTGGTACGAAGGAATGCTCAAATCTGGTTATGAGGGTGTAAGAGAGCTCTCTAATAGACTTAACTACACACTTGGTTGGAGTGCGACAAGTGGACAAGTTGATAATTTTGTTTATGAAGAAACTAATGAAACCTTTATAAATGACGAAGAGATGAGGAAAAGGCTGATGGACTTAAATCCAAATAGTTTTAGAAGGATAGTAGGGACTTTACTAGAAGTAAATGGTAGGGGATATTGGGAAACCTCAGATGAAAATATAGAACAGCTGAAAGAACTTTACCAAGAAGTAGAGGATAAAATTGAAGGTGTAAAAGAGTAAAAAATTTTCTACTTTCTGTAAAACCTATCAGCAACTTTTAAAATCTGAGAGTTCATTTTTACATTATGAACTCTCACAATATCAATATTGAATTGAGAACACAGACAACTTATTGCCAGTGTCCCAATATCTCTTTCTTTAGGATTCATTTCATCTAAAATTTCTCCTATAAATCTTTTCCTTGATGCTCCAATTAGGATTGGTAAATTTAATTCTTTAAATACCTCCAAGTTTCTTAAAATCTCAAGATTTTGATTAATATCTTTTGAAAAACCAATTCCAGGATCCACAATTATTTTTTCTTTTGATATGTTTTTCTCTAAAGCATTTTGTATCAAAGTCTCAAGAGAAAATATAACTTCACGTGTTACATTTTTATATTTAGAAAGTTCATTCATATTTTGACTATTTCCACGACTATGGGTTATGACGAACGGGCAGTCGAATTTTGATACAACATCCAAAATATTTAGATCTCTTCTTCCTCCAGTGACATCATTTATCCAATTAGCACCATTTAAAAGAGCTTCATAAGCGACCTCAGAATTAAAGGTATCAATAGAAATTAAAACATCTGGATATTCAGATTTTATTAATTTCAGATATGGGATCAATCTTTTTATTTCTATGCTAGGGCCAACTTCATCAGCCCCAGGCCTTGTACTCTGAGCACCAAGATCTATAACATCCACACCATTACACAAAAAATGATTAACTTGATCCAAAACTTTTTTTGCAGAGTTTAATTCTCCACCATCACTAAATGAGTCAGGGGTTAAATTAATAACCCCCATAATTGAAGTTTTTTGTCCCCAGCCTTTTGGCCATGGTTCATTCTTATTGATAATTGGCAATTCTTGCAAAACTTTTCGGATCTAATGAGGCCCCCCCAACTAACACCCCATCTATATCAGTCATTGACATAATTTCGTCAATATTATTAGGTTTAACAGATCCTCCATATTGAATAATCACATCATCAAAACCTACTAATTTACGAATCAAAGAACATATCTTGTTAGCGTCTTTAGCTTCACATGTTTTACCTGTCCCAATAGCCCATATCGGCTCATAGGCAACAATTAAATTTGATGGATCTGTATTTTCTAATCCTTGTTCAACCTGCCTAGTAAT
>CACGAJ010000031.1 GCA_902570945.1 uncultured Synechococcaceae cyanobacterium | reverse complement strand
TTTGACTTAGATATGTACTTTACTTTTACACAATCCCATCTAGGATTTTCAGGCTTCGATTTGGGATCATAGTACTTTGAATTTTTATCAAATTGCGTAGGATCAACAATATTTTGATCTGTTACTTCCATAAGTCCAACAATTCCTGGAGGTTTGCAGTTTGAATGATAGAAAAAAACTTTATCTCCTTTATTCATACTTCTCATGAAATTTCGAGCTTGATAATTTCTTATGCCATCCCATAAGGTTACTCCATCATTTTTTAATGTATCTATGCTGTATGCATCAGGTTCACTTTTCATTAGCCAGTAATTAATTTCAGTCATATCAATACTTTAGATGAGAACTACAATGTGTGAACGGTGTGTGAAAAGAATACTAAAAACGATCAATTCTAGGTTAATTATCCATCAAATTATCTATTTAGGAAAGTTTTTCGTGGTATGGGAGCTTCATTATTTTTGGATTGCTATCCTAATCTTAGATATTTGAAGATTTGATAATTTCCCACGCTTCAGATGCAGTGTCTGCATATTCAAAAAGATTTAAGTGCTCATCTGAAATTAATCCAAGATCAGCTAAATATTTGAAATTAATTACTTTATTCCAATATTCTCTTCCAAAAAGTATTATTGGAATTTTATTTTTCATTCCTGTTTGACGGAGTGTTAAAAGTTCAAATAATTCATCCAATGTTCCAAAACCCCCAGGAAAAAATACAGCACCTATTGATCGCATGACGAAATGGATCTTTCTTAATGCAAAATAATTAAATTTAAAGCAAAGACCTGGAGTTATAAAAGCATTAGGGATTTGTTCATTTGGAAGACTGATATTTAACCCTATAGATTTGCAATTTGCTTCAAAGGCACCTCTATTAGAAGCTTCCATAATCCCTGGACCCCCACCCGTCACGATCACATGGGAATTACATGCTTTACTTTGATTATCAATTGAAGCAAGTTTAGAAAACTCCCTTGCGGATTGATAATAGTGACTCATTGATAACAAATTTTCTAATCTATTTAAATTGCGTTTAAGCAAAATAGATGAAGGATTTTTTTTAATTAACTTTTTTATATCGTCAATTTTCTCTTTTGTTTTTGATTCTTCAGCAATACTTGCACCTCCAAAAATTATTATGGTTGAAAGAATTTTATTCTCTTCTAGGATTAAATCTGGTTTAGTAATTTCAAGCAGCATTCTGACTCCGCGCATTTCGTTTCTGCTGAGCAAACCAAGATCTTCATACGCTAATTTATATGTATCAGAATTAATAATTAAATTCAGATTTTTTGAATTATTAAGTTTGGTTGAAAGATCTTTTTTTGTTTTATTCATATCAAGCAATGGTCTTAATTTTTCGGTCTAAGGGATTTAAGCTGACTCGCTTAATTTGATTATTTTCATAAATCCAATAAACAGGAGGACTCTTTCTCGCCTTAATTAAACTTATTTTGTCTAATTTTTGTGGGATAAATTCTTTATCGGGATCAAAAAATTTATCTCTTTTGGGTTGATTTAAAACAATACTACCTTCTTTTCCTGAAATTGATCTGTGATAAGTCCCAATAGGAATTTCTAATGCCCCCATAGATCTATTTAAATAAATCATATGATGTGGTTCATCCCATGAAGGATTTATTAAAACAAACGTTCTTTCTCCAGTGATAACTAAGTTGTGATCAATTTGATGATTGTGAACGTAATATTGTTCATCTTTAAAATCATCAGGAGGAGATATTGCCTCTTCAGAGTGAATTACTACATCACAACCATTAGATTCAACCAAACCTGCATCAAAGAATGTCACTTTAGGGGTTTCTCTAAAAATTGTTGTTGGCATGAATTTTAACTTCATAGCTAAACCTCTCATAAAAAATTTATTTATATTTTTAGAATTTATGAGCTACGAAAACTGATTAATGAATAGTCAGTTACAACAAACTAAACAATCTTTCTCAGAAGGATAATCTATACAAATTTGTTTTAGAGTTTTTTCTAAAGTTTGCATTTTCCTTACGTAATCAAGATCTCTCAAATCTTTTTTAGGAATAGTGAATTGCGTTTGTAGTTTCATTTTGCCCTCCTATTAATATTGTTTTTTATAGTCATTCCAAGTTTGATTCAACCTTAATCCAAGATATGCAATTAAGATTGTCCAAAAAAGAATCTCTAAACTTAAATTAGTCATCTTCTTTTCCTCCTTTTTTACTAATTGAGATTTAGTACGGATTAAATATAAAAATCAAGGGTAAGAATACTTAATATAGATCGGATATTAATCACAATAAATTTTGCAATGACTATTTGTAGGATGTGCTATACATTCTTGATCCCAATATTTTTTTAATTCTTTTTTTGGGTAACTGATAATTGAAATCATGCATTCTCCACATATCTGAAGTTGCATTTCTGAGAGCTATGAACGGAGTAGTGAGTTTCATAAAACCTCCTTTATCTCTACTTCTTAATTATCCTCCTTTTAACTTGAAACTAATAGAGTATTATTACCCTAGTATTAGTGATTTGTGGTTTTTTTAAAGAATCAAATATTGAGGAAGGCGGAGAAGTTATAAATTAAATAATAAAATGACAAATAAATAATAAAATGACAAAAAAAATAATACAAATATTGTATTTTTTCTATTTTGTATCGGCTACATTCTTGAAGAAATCACAATAAGTCATTAATTCTGATTCGGTTTCAATTTTGAGATTTAAATCATTAATTGCCTTATCGGTATCAATTCTGTAGCCATACCAATCTAGACAAACTTCTCTCTGTTTTTGGGTGTCAGAAATCTCAGGAGTATCTAATTTATTCGATGTATTGGCACAGCCCCACATTAAAGCCATAAAGGGGATAAATAAAATTAAGCGTTTCATTGTTTCATTTTTACTAATCCATATATACATAATATAGGGTTCACTATCAAAACGACCCAAAAAGGAGGTGGAGGACCACCATCAACAATTGTTCCAGCATTAAAAGTATTGAATAAGGCTACTGCTATTAAACAGGTCATTAAAGCTAGTTCACCTAATAAAACTTTTTTTAAAGATTTTTTATCTTTGATAGAGCTGCAAATAATCAATAAGAAACCTATCCCTAAATTACTAGCTGCTACAACATCCGCAGTCCCTCTTAAAAGAAGCAATGTTTTACTTGAAGCATTGCCTGCGATAGTTTCCACAGAAAAAATTAGTAGGAAAATAATTAATAATCCCAATAGGATATGGAGACTCCCAGTAGTTTTTAAAATATTTTTTAACTTCATATTTAAAAAGGAGCTAATTGCCCCTTAGTTTAGATGGACTGTCAATCAGTAAGTATTCTAGATTTTCAGCATCTCCTGTAAACAAGTATTATTTTTAGCCAGAACAAGAGAAAGCACCTGCAAGAATATTTTTAAAAATTGGTGCTTGACCTAATGCGTATAAAAAGAAAGTTGATGATGCGAGAGTAATGGCTATTTTAGAAACCCTATTAACTTTCAATTTTGAGACTTTTGCAAATGCGGAATTCATTTGTTCATTAATGTAGTTAAATCATATTAGCTGCATAAATAAAATATTCAGCATCAAAATTTACCAAAAATTAATTTTCATATGACTAGCAAGTTATTACCCTTTTCAGCAAGCAATATATTAGGTATAAGTGGTTTAAGGACTTTTCCTTTTAGTAAAGGACTTAAACCTAGCGGTTTCAAGGTTAACTCCGCACTCCTACACATGGGTAAAAAAACCTTTTTAATTTATGAAGATCTCTTCTAAAACACTCAGCCTGCTGCTTAATGTGGTTTTTGTGCTTTGTGTCTTTGTTATTTAAAACTAATAACGTAGTTAATTTCTGTTTTATTAATTGAATACCTTCATTAATAAACTTCAACCAATTAATAATGGAGCTTTATAGAGGGAATCTTTTCCTAGAAGATAAAGCAATTATTAGCTCCCTAAATAAAGATTCTCAGGATATAGAATTAAGAATGTGCTGTAAATATAATTCCATAATTTAAAGATTATGAGTAGTTAAGTGATTGATTTAATTATTTAGTCCAATCACATTGATATGCATATCTTTTATAAATCTTTCCATATCCTTTTTGAACAATTAGTTCTTGAACATTTATACCATTTATAAATAATTCACCAACGGTTCTATCATATCTATCCTTAGTAACTCTTCTTATGGAAACTTTTTTATTTGATAATAAATTATTTAGAAAATCTCTAGCCTCTTTAGCTGGAATTGGATCAGCTTTTTTACCTTTTATTTCAGGTGTATCGATACAAGCAAGTCTTATCTTTTCACCATCAATAGTCGTGCATGTATCTCCGTCATAACAGCTTTTAATTATAGTGGTTGGAAGTTTTGCATTTATTTCAGATGAAAAAACTATTAAAAGAAATGAAATTAAAATAGATTTCTTCCAATTCGATCTAAATTTATGCATAAATAAAATTAATTTAGTTGAATTTTTCATTTAAAACTGTCCGCACAATTTATAAAAACTTCAGTAATCATTTACTTTCTTTTTCCTTTTTAGCAGTATTACCTTTGGCTCTTAATACTAGGGTTATTGTTAGAGCTATAGTAAGTATTAAAGCATCAATTAAAAGGTGGGTTGAAATATTCATTAGCTGAACAAAGAAATAAGAAGAGTCATTATCTTTTCAGCTATAAATCTTTTATCCATAGAAAAAGGTTTTATTTATCTTATAGTAAAGGGATTATCAATAAAAAAGTTTAGTATTGTTTAAAAAAAATTATTAATCAATGAGAACACTTTTTAAATGGATCATGTAATTTCATTAGCCAAAAAATTTTTTTTATATTAATTTATCTTGGTAATTTGGACTGAATCAATTTTTTACTTTACAAATAACTTATATATTCTTTTGAAATTTAAGCTGACTTTCTAAATGGATTAATTTCTTTTAAAAAATTATTACTTTTGTTGCTTTTCATTTTCCTATATCTTTGATTTATCGCCAAGATATATTCCCTGGCTCTTTTGTCACTTTCAATTTTCTGTCTTCGAAGACGTAAAGCCCTTAAATCTTCTATTGACATGAGGCCATCATCTTCGTTGGAATTCAAATAATCAAATTGCATAAGTTTAAAACATTAAATATCTTCTTTAAGTGCAAGATTAACAACCTCATTTTTATTTGCAATAGAGATAATTAACCAACTTAACTCAAATATGTTACTCAATATTCAGAAAGCTATGAATTTAAATATCAAAACCTTCAAATAAAAAACTTTCTAAAATCAAGAAAAACTTTTGATTGAATTAGATGGAACTTCTAAAGAAACAAATGAATGCCCATAATGAGATTCGGCAGATTTTATTAGTAACCAGTAAAAAAAGTTAACCAAAGCTTTCTCCACGAGGATTTAGTAACTAATTTAAATAACCTTATAATTTTTGTAATAGCAATATACAAAATAAATTTATCAAGTAATCAAGATATTGATATCAAAAAAGTTCAATTTATATTGTCGGGATAGATATGCACCTTTAGGCAGCGGACTAAATCCTCGTGGAGCATTGGACTTTAGTCCGCTTTATCTTTTTAGCAAATGAAAATTTTTACAGCAAGAGAGCTAGATTTCAAATTATTATTCTTGGTTCCGAAGAAGCTTTTATTTATTTATTAGATCAAGATTATCTGGGCATATGTTGGGTTATTTTTTGTATACTTATGCTACAAGACTTTAGTTATATCAATAGATTCAGTATTTTTGCTCATTGATATTATCATTCTTGTAATAATATTATTATTGATGCCTAAAGAATGTTTAATTTTGAAAAAAATAATTAAATTTTTAAAATTATTTAAGATGAGAATTGATATTCTCAATGCGGAGGCTGAATTAAAATATATATTGGAAAATGAATAATGGGATTCCCACATTGCCCAATTTGTATAGTTCTTGCTTTTGTTTCAGTTTTTTTTGGAGTTACTCGTAGTTATATGTTTTTTGTTCTTGTTAGGGAGTTCATGAGAGCAGGATCCAATTATAAATTGAAGCTTAGTTTTTATTAATGGTTGACATCTAAGTATAAATACTTTATAAATGGATTGTAGTAAACGCTACAAAATCGTCCGATCTACCATCTGATAGACCGCAGTACGTCTCAAGCCATAGGACGGGGACTTGAGCAAGTTCGGGAGCTGTATCATGGTAAACATGTATTTCAATGGGAAGTCATTCGTATATTGTAGAAAACAAGAAGAAAAGGTTATAAAGTTTACTTATAGAGGATCTAGTTACTTGAAATAAGATTTTTAATTTCTTTTTAGATATCTAATAATCTTGATCTTAATAAGTTCTCTTAATAAAATTATTGCTATTAATTAGTAGAGAGATTTTAAAACTAAGCAAATTCTTTTTACTCAGTATTTATTGA
>CACGAJ010000030.1 GCA_902570945.1 uncultured Synechococcaceae cyanobacterium | reverse complement strand
ATGGATTTGAAAAATTAAATCCTGATGCTTATTTAACTTCAGATTATTTGGCTTCAATGATTATCGAAGGATCAAAAAATCCAGATGGATCTACAATGGATAATACGAAAAAGAAGTTGAAGCAATACTATAAAAGACTTGCAAATTTAGTTGGATTACCAGATATAAAAACAATAGATAAAGTTCAAGTTGAATATGCACCACCAACAAGAAATGCACCAGATATGAAGGATCTATTAGATCTAGCAGTTGAAGCAATATCGCATGACAGATATGGCTGGCTAACCGCTTGCATGATTATTTATGGTTGCAGACCCAGCGAAACACTCAGCTTAATCCCTAACCCGAATGGCACAGCGAAAGTATTAACTATTAAAAAGAAAAGGGGTTTACCAACTTGGAGAACTACTATGGCTCTTCCAAAAGATTTCCCTGAAAAATTGAATTTATACCAAATTTCTAGACCCTTAGAATTTAAAAATCCCTCTGATTTTGATCCTGTTGCCAGTAAAAAAATTACAGACCAATGGGGTAGATGGATTAAAAAATATGATCCACAACTTCAACTTTATGATCTAAGACATAGCTGGGCCAGAAGAAGCATTATTCAAGGAGTACCTAGTGGACTAGCTTCCAAATGTTTAGGACATTCAATTTCTGTATTCGAAAAAACTTATCTATCCACCACTACTGAAAAAGATATGGTTGATTATCAAAGTAATAACTAATCCTTTTGATGTTGATATAAATCAATTACTTTATTACCTTCAACCTGATACATTTTTTCTCTAAATTCATCCATATCTTCTCTAAAGTTTTTATCAGTAAATCCTTTATCAACTATTCTGAAGAAACTTTCAAAAAGTGGTGCTTTAACGTAAGGTTTCACTTTTGGATCTAATATCATCTTCAACATTTCATCTGCTACTTTTGGTGCTGATTGAGCAAGATAAAAATAAGATTGATCCAGATGATCTTCAACTTTTTCTTTCAAATAGTTCCTAGCTTCTTTGTTATCTCTCATCCAATCTCGAAGTGTACTGTAGGCAATACCAGCAGACTTAGCACACTCTTTCCAGGTCTTACCTTTAACTCTATGAGCAAGTGCAGTTTTAACTGCTGGAGTTAATTCAGATTCAGAAATTGTAGGTCTGCCCCTACTCAGCGAAGTCATTGACCAACCCCGTATCTCTGACGATTTCGAAGTATTTGATCCTGTGTAAGTGGTTCAGCCGCCATCCGTTCTAATAAGTTCATATTGTTCCATTGTTCCCTTTTCTGCTCAGCTACCTTCTGACGTTCTTTTGATGCTTCAATCTCTTTTAACATCTTCTGATTTTCAAATTCTTCTTTGGCCTTCTCGATTCGCTGGGCCTCAAATTCCCAACCGTATTTTCTAAGCCTATCAACATCTTCAACCCACAATGCTGAGTTTCTAAGTCTCATTTCTAAATCTGCTGGAAGCATCCCAGAATCTACTTCTGTTCTAAATAAATTCTGATACAACTTAGGATTGGTCATTCTCATTTTTTCTTGCATTGTGATACTCATATCACTAGCTCTTTTCGGAATTGGTGGCACTTCCTCGCTGGAATTATCAATCCAAAATTGATTAAAAGTTTCTAAATTAGGATTCTTCATTGTTAATTAGTAGTAAATAACTCTTGGAGGTCTTTGTGCGTGGAGGTTATCTATGCCTGGTGCTCTTTCGTACATCAAAACTCTTGGATGAACATTCCTTTTTTGACATTGGTAGTAAGCCCACACAGCCCAATCTTCAGCATCTTGACCAGAATAAGGAAATAGTTTGTTTCCACAATCCATACATCTCCTCTGTAGTGACATACTTGGATCTAGTGGATTCATTTCTTTATACTTAAGAAGTTAGATTTAATATTATTATATACAATTTTCTTATAAATAAACCTTGTTATTTATTATTTTGCCTAAGATTTACTAATTGTTATTTTAAACCCTACTTGTTGACATATTTATCATTTAGTTTTATTATTTTGTATAAGTAAGTTCCCCGTAGGTGGATAAATTTTTGTAGAAATAGCTACTCTCCCCCTCCTAAATAGTCAAGACAGAATAACTAATATGTAATATCACTTTTTGTAGTAATACTAATATTTTTATTGCCTATCTTTTCGGCTTAATTAATAACTAATACTTAATATCTTTTTACTAATTATTAATATCTTTACGTTTAAAACGTTCGTAAAATATAAGTAATACGAACTTCAGTTGCTGGGAGATCGTATTAGGAACCTAAAACTTATTAAAATGAACAATCACACTCAATTAAGAGAAGATCTTATTGATGATCTATCAAACTATGACAAGGATTATCTAATCAAATCTATAATTTGTTTTCTTCCACAATCTCAACTCGAAGAACTCAAAGATTCTATTGATAGGGAGATCTTCTAATGAAGATTAACCGACAAGGAAAAAGTAGAACTTTAGCCAGGGAAGAATTAGACCTGGTTACTAATTATCTACCATCTAAAAAACATAAACTTATTAGTTTGGTTTTAAGAAAAACTGCGGGGAGAATCTCAGAAGTAGTTGCTCTTAAATATGAAAATTTAACACCAGGAACAATTTTATTTCCTAAACAAATTGTAAAGGGGAAACTTCGGCCACGGGAAATCCCAATTTCTGAAGATTTGTTCCTTAAGTTACAAGAATGGAAGGCTAATTGTATGAATCAGGGAGAAGAAGTTTCTCCCAAAGATTTTATATTTAAGGGCCGAAATGGTCACATAACATCTAGAGCATTTCAAAAAGTTCTTGCTACTGCGGTATTAAAGGCCGATTTAAAAGGGTTCAGTAGTCACGGCTATAGAAGAAGCTCTTTAAGTGCTGGTAGTGATGCTGGAATCCCAATAAGGCACCTAGCTGAATTAAGTGGTCATCAATCAATGGCCGTTTTGCAAGAATATCTCACAGTTAAAAGAGAGCATCTCGAAAAAGCTGTGGAAGCATTTGCTTAAATTCTCCCTATAAAGGCCGATTTTGAAACATACAATCACACCTAACAAAATTAACAGCCCCCTTAGAAACCAATCTGAAGGGGCTATTTTTATTGATTTTTACTATTTAGCCCAATCTTTTGGCTTTTCATCAATTTGTAGATATAAACTCCAGGGACTCCTATCTTCAACTTCTGGTAAAGTTTCTCCTTTACTTGCATCAGCTACAACCATTGATAACTTCGGAGGGTTTTCTTTTTTCTGGACTTGATCCAACCTCCTGGACATATTTAATAGTTCTTTTTTATAACTCATAATCCTAAGAAAGTTTTTTTCTACACACCAATTCTAATATCTTTAAATACGAAAAAATAGCCTAAATTGACTCAGTTTTAATTTCTTGATGAGATACCGAAACGACTGCCCCATCAAAGAAGTCGGCTAATGACTCAGATGACTCAGTTGATTTCCCCAGTTCACAGCGTACGGCTTTAGGGAGTCGATTGTGTGGTGTAGTTTTTTTATCTTTTTCTTCTGAGATCTGAGATGAATTACCAGAAATAACTGCCTTCGCTATGTTTTGGGGGGCCTCAGATGGTTCACTTTTATCTGAGTTATCTGAGATAGATTTATTTGCACCAGGCTTCCTCCAGTAACGGTGCCTATGTCCGTTTATTATTGTTTGATTTTTATCCTGGACACAGCCGAGTTGTTTTAAAACTTTTGCCGCTTCACGATTATCTGGTTGTTTCATATTCTCCCTAGTCCTTAGTTCTGAACCAATAAGTGCTTCCTGGGTTGTAAAGAATGACTTAGCCCCGTGCCTTAACCACCGTTGGATTGGTTCAAAGAATATTGATTCTTCTTTAAATCCTAAATTCCTATTTTGAGAAAGTTGCTCAAACTCTTTATCTAAATATGATTTATCTCCCAATAGATACTGATATATTGCACCTTTTAAAATCTTATCTCTATCATTTTTAATTTTTTCAAGATCAATCATTTCCCCTGGTTGCAAGTCCAGGTCAATAGTCATAATTCTTCGACTTCCTGTTTCATCCCTGATAAAGACTCCTTCATTAACAGTTGCACCAATAACTCCAGTTCTTTTATGTTTTGATGGAGTTCTGTCATAAGGCTTCCTAAAGAAATCAACTGATGAACTGGTCAAAGATTTAAAAGTTCCATTGGACTTTGCAGAAATCGTAGTTTCCAACTCAGCGAACTCATAAATCCAGCAAGAATTTAAAATTGTAAGAAGATCCAGGTCCTTAGATTGTTGAGTATCGTTGAAGTTATTTTCTCCAGCTATTGTCTTAAAGAAGGTAGATTTTCCTGAACCTTGTGGCCCTCGCAAAGTCAAAATAGTATCGAATTTACAGCCAGGTTCAAATACTCTTTTAATAAGTCCAATAAACCAAACTTTCATAATTTCATTTGATAGTCGATCCTTACATCCAAAATAATCTTGAGCAAATCTCTCAATCGGATAGCACTCGATAGAAGTATCATTTTCGATTCTGTCTAGATATTCTTTTATTGGATGATATGAATTAAGCCGTGCCGCAAACATAAAAGAATCAACCGCTTTATTTTTATCTACTTTCCAGCCTTGCTTACTTAACAAGATATAGAAAAGTTCTATTTGATTAGGATCAATTTCTTCCCCGTTTAACTCAGGTTGGAGGGTCATCAGATTGTATTTCAACTTATCTCCCCAACCTTCGGCCAACATTGCAACAAGATCTCCAGGCTGGATTTCTCTATGTATTTCTTCTCCATTGGAACCTTGTCTGTAGCCCCTGGGTAAATCATTAACTGGTATTAAACTACTCACTTTCTCCACCTCCTAAAACTTAACTGGATTGGATCTGGCTTATGTTTTGTGAATATTGCAAAGTCACCCCAGCCGACATATTGAGATCTACAAAAAGCCCAATCATCATGTATTACTTGCCCAGGCTTTAAATTCTTTGGGGGATGATAAGTAACACCTTCAAAACATCTAATTGTTTTTTCATCACGGTGCATTTGGCATACGTTATGTTGATCCCTTCCGCATATCGGACAGACATCCAATGTGAACCAATCTTTACCGTGACTTCTGCTGTAAGTCTCAGGTAACTTCTCCTGACGTTTATACAATTCCTCCAGGCATACGTTCCACTCTGCATCCGTTGGGGCTCTTAAATTTCCAAAATCTTTGTGGGGTGGGCTGTAGTAGTCTCCACCAGATTTCCAATGTTTACCATAAAAAATTATCTGCCGATTGTGGGCCATAAAGAACTCAGCCGCTTCATTTAAAAATGGAGATGGATTTGTTCTAACCTTAAATTGAAATTCCCTATCCCCTTCTTCATCTGAAGGAATATGTGCCAACTGTTCTTTAGTAGGTTTCCATATTCTCTTGAAATAATAAGGAGATGTTGTCCTATGAACTTCCCAGGTAAACTCTCCATCCAATAAACCTTTACCCCTAGCCCAGCGAACGGCACTATCGCCATCAACATCAAGAACCCATAAATCTTCTGTTGTTACACCTAGAGCAATGGCATCTCTATAATTGCAAATTGCTTCCAGGCTTAAATGTCTATTTAGTTGCCAGGCTTTTAAGCAAGGTGCCTTCTTATCCCTACCCCATCCGACAGGTAACACACTATAAGTATCAACAAAATTTCTATATCTTTCTAATTTGTGTGAATTTAGCATTAGAATAGTAGTACATTAAAAAACATTTTTAGGAGACTTGCTGTGGTGGTGGGTCTCCTTTTTTTTTACAAAAGTTTGTCCAGATCTAGACCTAAACTCCTAGCCCCTTCATCCATTAACACCCTGGCTAATTCGCTAGGGTTAGATTTGTAGGTCATAGCGTGGATTCTTAGATTTACTGAAGCAATCTGTGAAACTCTTAGTCCTATATGCGTATTAATTGGAAGATGGATTTCCCTTTTCCTCCTGGCTTCGATTGCATTTTGGACAGACGTTAACATTGTTTATACATAGTGAGGTTAACTTCACTTACTATGTATTAATTATATGGCTAATATTTGCCTGTAATTGTTGTTAACGTAAAGCTAAAGATTTCACGAATTGGCGAAGTTTAAAATAAGCTCAGCTAGTTTGACAGCATTACAATTAGCAACTTCTTCTTCTCTCATTTTGTGCATCCAACCTCTACCAAATTTAGATTGATCCAGATCATGCGTTTCGCAATAACACATTAAATCTATATGCCTTCCTTCTTTAACTTCTTTTACTCTCGCACATACCCATTCTCTAGCTGGTTTATTAGTCCAACTAGAGAAATCTTCTTTACCTACTAACAGATCTGCACCTTCACACCTTTTTAAAAGTTTCATCCGTGCTTCTCTGCGTTTACTATCTCTTTTACCTACGCACCTTATTGTTCCTATAGTCATTTTAAATAATCCCCCCGCTTAAGTTTCTCAGC
>CACGAJ010000029.1 GCA_902570945.1 uncultured Synechococcaceae cyanobacterium | reverse complement strand
CCAAATCAAAAAAAGTAAATAATTTGTATTAATTTTGTTGCTTATCAAAATAAATTGAGTTATTAATTTATTATTGTATTTAATTTTTTTATATAAATGCTGAAAGAATCTTCAAAAAATAATAAAAATTTATTCTCAGAAACTACAAGTATTGCAAAAGAAAAGTTGACTTGCAAAGACGGATTTTGCTCGATACCAAATCAAAATGAGATCCCAAAACAAGATTCAAACGATATGAATTTATTTGATCCTATTAAGTAAATAAAAGGCATTTTATCAATTAAAAATTAATTTGATAATGTTAAGGTTTTTGAATTCTTAATTTATGCTTAATGACTTTATTAATTGATATTAATAGTTTTGACTTAAATCTCAGACTTCAAAAGATTCACATAACTATCCGACTAGTGGTTAGTTCAATTAGCGAATCAAAATCCCTTTACTAACTTTCCCATGATTTTTAAAGACGTTTGGTTTCAATGCTTATGAAATAGTTTGTATCATTCCTCAAATGGCTATTGATATAAGAATAATCTGAGAATTTGGAAAAGATCAGAAATGGATCTTTATTGAGATAATACCTATCTTTGAATGGATCATGTGGTTAATCTGGCTAGGATTTAGCAAAATTGGTAATAGAAAAAAGTAACTTATTTAGGATGAAAATCTTTATTTCTTTTTTTAAAATCTACAAATCTTATCTTATTCCTTAATTCTAATTGTTTTTCAAGAATTCTAAACACATGCATCTCGCATTCGGTTAATTTAAGAAACTGATCGAGTGTATCTTTATCTTCTTCATCAAAATTCTCGAAAACTTCTGAAATAGCAATACTATTACTAGAAATAAAATCCTCTGCAACATCTCGTGGATTCTTGCCAGAGTCGAAATTCTGAAAAGCCTCATAAGAATTCAGTTCTCTAGTTAACCATTTAAACCATGGTTCATTTTTATTCAATTTTTTATTTATAATTTTCTTCATGAAAAATTTTTTACTAGTTTAATCATTATTAATTATTCATTCTTTGACAGCTGTACAATTACTTATTTTAAAATTTTATTAAATATAAACCTCATTTAATTTTTGAGAAATAACTAAAGTTATTTACTACGAACACTACATAGAGAATAAGTATTTATTACCCATTTTTTTGTTTATGAGCTAGCTAGAATTGGTTTTTATTAAAAAACATTGTCAATTCCATTTTATGACTTTCCTTCATCTCCAATTTTAATAATTGGTGCTCTTGGTATTGCAGTAGCAATAGCAGTTTTTTTTGTTTCTTATCGAAAATATTTTAATTCACCTTTAAACAAAGAGCTTGCAGAAAGAAAAAAAGCCTTAATTAAGGAACAAAAAGAATTAAATGAAAGATTAGAAAAAATAGAACAAGATTTAAAAAATTTATAAAAATTACTTTTTTAGAGATGACTGAATGATCTCGAATTCAAGACCTTAATTTTTTAATTTGGAATTATGGTCTATAAGGGATTATGGATAAAGATCATCTTATTGAATTAATTTCTAATAGTCTTCTTTACGATAGTAAAGACTACGAATCAACTAAGAATCTTAGTGATTTTAAAGATTACTTAGAAAGATTAAATCTAGATCAATTGAGAACTATGTCTAAAGAATTTATTCTTTAGTATGATATGTAAAAATATTTTATTGTCTATTCAATAATCAATACTTCTTAAAAATTTTTATTTTAATAGGATTAATTAGAGAAATATGCCCAAACAAAATAACAGTAGATTTTTAATCAAGCCATTTCTAAAAAGAAGTAATTTTAGAGCTTTCTTTCAAATTATTTCTACCATATTCCCAATAATTTCTATTTGGCTAATCGTAAACCAAATATTAAATCAACCTTATTCATTTTTAATAAAAGGGTCTTTACTGATACCTATTATTTTTCTTCTAACTCTATTTTCTTCTAGAACATTCTCATTAATGCATGATTGTGGTCATAATTCTCTTTTTACAAAACGAAAATTAAACCGCTTTTTTGGATTTTTACTTGGCTTGATAAATGGAATACCCCAGAAGTCATGGTCAATTGATCATGCATTCCATCATAGAAATAATGGAAATTGGGAAATTTACAAAGGTCCTATAGATGTTTTAAGTCTTGAAGATTACAATTCCCTCACAAAAAGAGAGCAAATATTTTACAAAGTAAGTCGAAACTGGATTATGCTTTTCCCTGGCGGTTTTTTTTACTTAGTTTTAAAACCTAGATTGGGACTGATTATTATTATTTTTAATTTTACTAAAGATATATTAGAAGAGACTTTTGTCAAAATAAAAAAAAGACAAATTTCAAAACTTATAGCTATAAAATCAAGGATCAAACCCCCTTTTTCTGATTATGGAGATAATTTTAGTGAACTATTTGAATTAATCATTAATAACATAATAGTAATAATAGGGTGGATTTTTATGTGTAAATGGTTTGGACTAGTTTTTTTCTTATCATTTTATTCCATGGTATTAACCCTATCAGCAGCAATTTTAATATGTGTTTTTTTCGTACAACATAACTACGAAAATGCATATGCTAAAAATACAAAAAATTGGGACGTCATCGATGGAGCTATTTTAGGTAGTAGCAATTTAGATATACCGAATTGGCTAAATTGGTTTTTGGCAGACATATCCTTCCACAGTATTCATCATCTCTCTGAGAGAATACCTAATTACAATTTAAGAGCTTGTCATAATGCAAATATCCATTTGCTCAAACGATCAAAGTTCCTGAAATTAAGCGATTTTTCAAAATGCTTCAGATATATTATTTGGGACAATAAAAATGAAAAATTAATTCCAATAAGTTAATGCCTAATTTAATCTTCTTCTCAATTTCCTTTTTAGAGGAATACTGCTATATGCATGGGAACCAATAGAGGGAGGTAAGTCATTCTTAAAAGGATGCATGAAAGCATTTGCCATACTCTCTAACATTTTCGAAAGCCAATTAATTACTGATTTCATTTGAAAATCTAAAAGTGTACTTTTTTATCATCTAACTAAATTTCTTAAAAGTAAATCAGTCTTTATGCTGATTTTTTTTGAAAGATTGTCTTATTGAAATAATGTTAAATAATCAAAATTATTACTTTCTTTATCTTTTAAAAAGGTCATATCACTACCTTTAAAAAAAATAAAACAACCTAAATATAGGTTTAGTAAATAATACTTATTTTTTCTAATTCACTTAATAAATTAAATTTTTGAACATAATTTCGTGCTATATCTCTAAACCAAATAAACCTAACAATATTATGAATGATTCATTTGTTTCTACCAACCAGAATACAGAAATAGACTCTATTAATTCATATTTTGAGTGTATTACTGAATGCAGTATTGTGGATGGTCATCAAGAATGTGTTACTCGTTGTTTAGAAATTCATTTAAAGGGGGGTGATCAAAATGAATAAAAAAAATTCACCACAAAGGAAAACAACTTTAAAATGGAACTCGAATGGAGAACTTTCGGAAATTGATATGTTAAGAATTTTAGAAAAAATATCATCTAACGATCTTAATCAATGTGAATTAACATGCGATTCTGATCAAGTTTAAGAATTATTATTTCTAGAATTTTTTAAATTATTAATTAGGCAAATAAATTTCGTCCCAGTGTCAAAATAAAGATATCTTTAGTAATTACTTTTAAAACTAAAATATTTCTATTAAGTATCAATTTTAATAATCTAAGGTCAGACGAGATTTAGTATTTTCTTTTTCAATATTTTGATTAATACTTCTTATCAAAAAGCAACTAGAGGTTTTTTAAGATATTAATTTTTAATTAAACAGACTTTAAATCAGGAGTTAAAACCTTTTTTGCTATGAATATGGTTTTATTCTAAAAAATTTAGTTTTAGATCTCCTTCCTTTTTTTTAATAATGTTTTACTAATTTCTTTTTTTGTTAATTGAATAGGTTTTAATAAATCTGAATCGCCATGAGTTGGACAATAATAGGTCATTAACATCCACTTTTTTTCTTCATCCATAAATAATTTTTCTCCAAATATTGAAAATTATTTAGGATGAATTACGAAGAAATTGATTTTTTTTAATCTTTTTTTCTTTTTTACTTAATAATTTATAAAAATTATGAATCTATTCTCACTAAATAGATATAAATACGCATGACTTTTAAAAAAAATCCTGCTACTAATAAATAAATTCAAAATTTTTCATGTCTCTAGAATCTATATTCATGGTAGTTGCTCCAATCTGTCTTTTTACGTTAGGAGTGATTGTTTTACCTATTTTAGTAAAACCACGTAAACAATCCAGTCTTCCCAAGAGGTATATACGTGGTCTTTAAATTAAATAAGATACAAGGAAGTCCAAGGACAGGAAGTATAAAAATATTAATTGAATAGATAAATAAAGCCATTGCGTTAAAAGAAAAAGCAAAAATGTTTCGCAAAAATAATTTATTTAAAGATGAAATTTAACTCATTGAAACTTTATCGAAAAAAAATTATAAATTCTTTTCATTATTAGATCCTGTGATGGATAATAGAATATATAAATTCAATTTTATTTAACAAAAATCTTAACCAAAAAAATTTGAGTAATATAAAATTTTCAGGTCTAAAAGGCCAAGCGCTTGTAATAGAGGATAAAGATATTCCAAGCATTAAAGAATTTCAGGATGTCATCCCAGATCACTTCTTTAAGTCGGATACTAAAACTTCTTTGAGGTATCTTTTACAAACAGCTTTAATCCAATCATTGGTAGTTGCGATAGGGTTATCTATTCCATTTAAGTCAATCATGATCCCAATTTGGATTTTTTACTCATTACTATCTGGTACCACTGCAATGGGTTTTTGGGTAATTGCGCATGAATGTGGACATGGAGCATTCTCTAAAAATAAGACATTGGAATCTATAACTGGTTATGTACTACATTCATTACTTCTAGTTCCTTATTTCTCTTGGCAGCGTTCTCACGCCGTTCATCATCGATTCACAAATAACATAACTAATGGTGAAACTCATGTCCCTTTAGTCATTAAAGGGAATGGAGTTACAGAAAAAGTTGGCGGAGAACAAGAATTACACTTTTCAAATTCTTTGGGTAAAAAAAATTACGGCATTCTTCAACTTGTTTTACATCTTCTATTTGGCTGGCCTGCTTATTTACTTACAGGAAGTACCGGAGGTATAAAATATGGAACTTCAAATCATTTTTGGCCAATTAAACCATTTTCCAAAGCTTTATGGCCATCAATTTGGGCCAAGAAAGTTTGGATATCAGATATTGGTGTCGGTTTGACATTATTAGGTATTTTTTATTTAATTTTAAAATATGGATTAGTTCAATTAATTGCTCTATATTTTGGTCCCTTATTAGTGGTTAATTGTTGGTTAGTAATTTATACATGGCTTCATCATACGGATTCAGATGTGCCTCATCTTTCAAATAAAGAATTCTCCTTTATGAGAGGAGCATTTCTTTCTATTGACAGGCCTTACGGTAGAGTTCTTAATTTTCTTCATCATAATATAGGTTCTAGCCATGTAGTTCATCATGTATGTCCAACGATCCCTCATTATCATGCAAAAAAGGCAACAGTCTTAATTAAAAAAGCATTTAAAAAAGCATATCTTTTTAATCCGGATCCAATACACAAAGCTCTCTGGAATATTTCGTGTAATTGCGTTGCTGTTAAGTCAGACATTAAGGGAGGAAGATATTTATGGCAATCTTCATACAAAAATAGTGGATTTAAAACACAATAAGCATCATTTTTTTTATCACATTAATTTACGCAAATCTGAAAAGAATATAAAAGAATTAGCGAAAACCTAAATCTTATCTTAGAAAATATTCTAAATTTCTTTTTATTTTTATGAGTGGTGACAATTTGCATGGTAAACAACCTATTAAATTTTATTCGGAAAAAATAACACTTACAAAAGTTGAATTATTAGAGAAACAATTGAGTTTAGGGGAAAAAGTTTCAGATTTAGATCAAAAGCATAAAGAGTGGAGCAAAAAACTATCAAGTTGATCATATAAATATGATGAATGTAATAACCAATTGTATTAACTACTTATTAAGAAACTTTTCTATAAATTATTGAAAAATTATTTGCAGGCATACTAATAATATCTTCTTGAGAAAAACCATTTTTCTTTCCCTCATCACAAACTTCCTCAAGATTTTTAATACCCCATTGATCATTTTGCATTTTCAATGAATTATCGAAAAAATAATTACTTTCACTTGTATGCTTATTACAAATTTTAAATGGCCCGTACAATTTCAAAAATTGTCCCTTTCTTAGTAATTTTCCTGACTCTCTAAATAGTGCTTCAGTACATGACCACTGTGCTACATGAATCATATTTATAGAGACTATTCCTTGCAAAGAATTAGCTAATCTCAATGGAATTTTCCAAGGAATTTTTTCTACATCAATCTCAAGAGGCTGGGGCATTTTCTTAGTTAAGTTTTCATACTTAATCCAAGAACTTATACTTTTTCTATGAACTAACTCTGGATCACTTGTTTGCCAAATTATTTCAGGAAAGCGTTTTTGAAAAACCACTCCATGTTCACCGCTACCACTACCGATTTCCAATACTAAACCTTTTTTTATAATTCTGGATAATACATCACCAATGCAGTCTCTATTTCTTTGAGTTGCCGAGAAAAAAAGTCTATTATCCAAATTAAAAAAATTGGGTACATTAGTGAAAAATAATCCTAAAATCCTATATTATTTAACCTT
>CACGAJ010000028.1 GCA_902570945.1 uncultured Synechococcaceae cyanobacterium | reverse complement strand
ATGAGAAATTATAAAAAACTAGAAAAATAATCTTTTTATATGGTATTGGCATTAATTTAATCAAATTTTATTTGGGTTACTTAAGATTATAAATAAAATTTTTTGTAAGGTTATTTTTTTTTGCTAAGTATCTAGAAGCTGCGGCTAAGCTAAGTCCAGCCTCAGTCAACTCATTAAGTTCTTTTTTTAATTCTTTTTTATCAAAGCCTTCTTTTTTTTTGTATTTATTTATTCCTTTAACGACTACTGTAATCTCACCTTTTAATTCCTTACCTTCAAAAAAAGCGAGTATTTCATCAATATTTTTACCAACATGTTCTTCGAACTTTTTTGTTAACTCCCGAAAAATTTGTATTTCTCTTTCTCCTCCACAAAATTCTCTTAATTCCTCCAAAGAGTTTCTAAGACGTTTTGGAGATTCAAAAAAGATTGTTGTCTTATCATTTTTACTTATCTCTAATAAAATTTCTTTTCTATCGGAATTCTTTTTAGGCAGAAATCCCTCAAATATAAATCTTGAAGCAGGTAGGCCACTTGATACAAGTGCTGTTATTACCGCGCATGCACCAGGAATACAAATTACTTTAAAACCTTTGTTTTTAGCATTATTAATGAGATCTTCTCCAGGATCGCAGATCCCTGGCATACCTGCATCACTTACTAAAGCAATTGATTTGCCAGAATTTAGTAAATTTATTATTTTTGAAATTTTTCTATAAGAATTTTCCCTATTGAAACTGATCAAGTTATTTGAAATTTGAAATTTGCTCATTATTTTTTTTGTTTGTCTGGTATCTTCGCAGGCTACTAAAGATACATTCTTTAAAATTTGAATTGCCCTCAGTGAAAGATCATTTAAATTTCCAATAGGTGTACCAACGATATATAGAACGCTACTTTCAGGTTCTTGGTTTTTATGAGAAGATAAGAGTTTATTGTTCATAAAGTGATTAAATTACCTTCTGGTATAAAAACTAAAGTTCTTATAGATGATTTGAGAATCTTAAGTTGGGAGGTTTCTGATACGTTAATTTATTATTCTAAAATTCTAAAAGATCCAAAAAACAAAAGCAATATCCTAAAAAATAATAATTTTGACGATCCAGTAACATTAGCTGATTTAAAAGTTAATGAGATAATAATTAAAAGAATTAATGAGAAATATAGAGATGTTGATTGGGGAATTTTGAGTGAGGAAAATGCTAAAACTAACTTATTTAATTCGGATTGTTCAAATGACTGGATGTGGGTACTTGATCCTCTTGATGGAACTAAAGATTTTATACAAGGCACAAGTA
This sequence comes from uncultured Synechococcaceae cyanobacterium, assembly GCA_902570945.1. GTDB lineage: Bacteria > Cyanobacteriota > Cyanobacteriia > PCC-6307 > Cyanobiaceae > Prochlorococcus_A. Next base: position 5,485 of record CACGAJ010000028.1, on the reverse strand, counting down.
ATTACGCGATGCACTTGGCTTTAAACTATAAGAGTAAACCTTATATAGGAATTGTTTTAATACCTGAAAAAGATGAATTATGGATTGCCGATGGGGATAAAGTTTGGGGCGAAAAGAGGGATGGATCGATTATTAAGCCTAATTTATCAAAAAATATTATTCTCCAAGAAATGACTCTAGTAACAAGTAAAAATCACAGGAATACTACCTTGAGAAATTTGATACAAAAAATTCACTTTAAAGAAGTCATTATTATGGGAAGTATCGGCTGCAAAATTGCCTCAATCCTAAGGGGACAAAGTGATATTTATATTTGTTTGAGCATGCCAGGAGGGAGTTCACCAAAAGATTGGGATTTTGCTGCACCTGAAGCTATCTTAAAGGCGGCCGGAGGAGCAATAACCAATATTTACAATGAAGAACTAGTGTATGGGGCATCAAATTTCCAACAAGGGGGAATTATTGTTGCGTCAAATAATCGTATTAATCAAATGAAGATATGTTCAGAGATAAAACAAATACTTGAAAAATACAATTTATATCAGGTTAGCTCTTAGTTAAGAGGGGCAACAGGAGTTGGGGTTGGTTCTGGATAAGACATCCCTCCATTTTGAGCAACTCCTCTTAAAGTAAGATTGATCCTTCCTCTACTATCAATCTCGCGTACTCTGACTGTTACCTCATCTCCTTGTCTAACTACATCTTCAACTCTTTCAACTCTTGCTTCAGATAATTGGGATATATGAACCATACCCTCTTTGCCTGGTAATATTTCAACGAAAGCACCTATAGGGATTATTCTTGTAACGACTCCTGAGAATATTTCACCTTCATGTACTTTGCGAGTTAATCCCTCAATTATCTTTTGGGCTTCTTCTGCAGCAGCTCCATCATGAGAAGCAATAGTTACTATACCTCCATCTTCAATATCTATTTTTGTGTTTGTACGCTCAGTGATTCCTTTAATTGTCCTTCCTCCTGGCCCAATAACAGTTCCTATAAGCTCAGGATCAATTCTAAAGCTTAGAAGTCTTGGGGCGTGAGGAGATAAAGATTCCTGAGGTTTTTCGATTGCCTCTTTCATTTTTTCTAAAATATGCAACCTGGCGGGACGTGCTTTTTTTATCGCATCAGATATTACAGATACTGGCAAGCCTGTAATTTTCATATCCATTTGTAGGGCTGTTATTCCTTTTTCAGTTCCAGCAACTTTGAAATCCATATCTCCAAGAAAATCTTCAATCCCTTGAATATCGGTAAGGATTCTGATTTCTTTATCTTCTTTGATTAAACCCATAGCAGTTCCACTTACAAGAGCTTTTAAAGGTACTCCTGCATCAAGCAATGAAAGCGTACTTCCACATACTGAACCCATCGAGGTTGAACCATTTGAGCTTAGAACTTCGCTTACAACTCTTAAAACGTATGGGAATGTCTCTTTGCCAGGTAAGACAGGGATTATTGCTCTTTCTGCTAATGCCCCATGACCAATTTCTCTTCTTCCCGGTGTTCTCATTGGTTTAGTTTCACCAACGGAATATGGAGGGAAATTGTAATGATGCAAATATGTTTTTTCAGTACTTGGATTTAAGTCATCCATTTCCTGTGCGTCGCTTGGAGTGCCAAGCGTAGTAGTAGATAAGACTTGAGTTAAGCCCCTTTGAAACAATGCCGAACCGTGAACTCTTTTTGGGAGTATGCCTGCGGAGGCAGTTATCTTTCTAACTTCATCTAAATCTCTTCCATCAACTCTTTTCCCATCATTTACGATTTGCGACCTCATTAACTTTTTTGTTAATTTTTTAAAGTCGGAACTTAATAACTTATCATTCTCTGAAAGTAGAACTTTTAATTGGTTATCATCTTTTAAAGAATCAATTTTACCTTGAGTCTCAACTTTGATTTTTTCGAGTTCAAGATCTCTCTCTTCTTTTGAAAGATCAAATTTCTTTAAAACTAACTCAATGGGTTTTGTGCAATTTTTCTCTAAGTAAATGGGTAATGTTTTATCTTCTTCAGGATCAGTTGGCTTAATCTGTTTTATTCCTAAATCTTTCAGTAAATCTTCTTGCGATTTAATAAGTTCAGTAACTGCTTCATAACCGAAATCTATAGCTTCGATAGTATCTTGCTCCGATAACTGATTTGCACCTGCTTCAATCATGACAATACCCTCAGGTGAACCTGCAACAACAATGTCTAAATCTCCTTTCTCTATCTCTCTATAACTTGGATTTAAGATGAAATCATCCCCTATGAGACCAACTCTAACTGCAGCCATCGGCCCAAAAAATGGGATTTCTCCAAGTAAAGTTGCTATTGAAGCCCCAGTAACAGCCAAAACATCTGCTGGAACTCTTTCATCTAGAGAAAGACAAGAGGCAACAATTTGTATCTCGTCTCTCATCCATGAGGGAAAAAGTGGCCTCATTGGCCTGTCAATCAATCTTGCAATTAAAGTAGCTCTTTCTGGAGGGCGGCCTTCTCTCCTCATAAAACCACCTGGAATTCTTCCTGCAGCATAAAGTTTCTCCTCATAGTCACATATTAGAGGTAGAAAGTCTGAAGCATCTTTTTTTGTGGTTTTTGTTGCTGTAACTAATAGAGAGGTGTCACCGCACTCGATCAATACTGATCCATTTGCTTGAGGAGCATATAGTCCTGTAGTTAGTCGTATCTCTCGTCCGTCAAACGTGATCGACTTATTTTGTCCTTCCACTTTTTAAATTATAAATCTATACATAATTTATTCTTACATTTTATAGGGACATATTGAGTAAAATATTTAGATAAACTATAAAAAATCTTAAAATTGTTCCATAAATAAATTTTAATTTATTTAATTATGAATTTTACGGTTAATAATAAGGTAATAAAAAAATTGCTTAAACTACCAACTTGATTTAACTACCCCAGGAAGCTCACCGTTATGAGCTCTTTGCCTCAACTGATTCCTGCAAAGACCAAAGTCTCTATAGACTCCTCTGGGTTTACCCGTGGCCCAACATCTATTTCTAACTCTATTTGGTGCAGAATTTCTAGGTAGACCTTGTATCTTTCTATGTATTTCTAGTCTTTCCATTGGATCTTTTGCGGCATTGAATTCATTTAATAATGATTTTCTTTTTTGCAGCATATTTTTGTACAAGCTTTTTGCGTTTGACTTCTCTCGCAATCATGGACTTTTTAGCCATTTAGTAGATGTTCTAAAGTTTTCTCTATACTAACAGCTTGGATAACTATTTTAAAAATTTATTTATTGGTTTAATAATCTTTGTACTATTAAAAGTTGACTTGTATCCCTTATTATAAGCATCACACTGAGTCCAACTAAAAGAAAAAAACTGGATTGAGTAACAACCATTTGTACCTTAACTGGTACTGGTTTTCCCCTAAGACCTTCAATCAAAGTGAAAACAAGTTGTCCTCCATCTAATAATGGTAAGGGTAAAGAATTGAGAACTGCTAAATTTATAGAAATTAGTGCTGCAAATAATAATATCCCTGTGCCTCCTTGTTGTGATAGTTGAGCACCAATTTCAACGATTTTGACTGGCCCACTTAATTGTTGAGCTGTTGAAGAGAAATTTGTTATTAACCCTTTATAACCTTGAATTGTTTTTACCAAAAGTGATGAAAACTCATTATTGGTGTATTTAAAAAGTTCGTATATGTTTTTTGTCTTTATAGTTTCTTTCCTTATATTGGGTTGCAATTGAGCCCCTATTGTTCCTTTCCCATCAATGTTTTTTGGTACCAAAGTTAAATTTGTGAAACTCCCATCCCTTTCAATTTTTATTGAAATTGGTTCGTCTGCCGAATTTTGAATTTCTTTAACTAAAGTGGAAACGGCTTGATCCCCAACTCCTAAAGAACTAGTTTCGATTTCTAATATTTTATCTCCTGGCTCTAAACCAGCAAGAGAGGCAGCCTTCTCAGGTTGAGTAGCTAAAACTAAAATGCCTGGTTCTGGATCAAATGGAATTCCAATAGTAGTAACATTTATAATCAAGATTGAGTAAGCAAGTATCAAGTTGGCAAATACTCCAGCGGAAATTACAATAACTCTTTGAATTATTGGCCTATTTTTTAAAAGATTTGGATCTTTAGGGTCAATATTATTTAGCTCTTCATCAGGGAAGGATACAAAGCCTCCAAGAGGAAAGGCTCTAAAAGAATAAGTAATATCTCTAAATTTTTTTTGAATAATTGAGGGCCCAAAGCCAATTGAAAATCCATCAACATAAATACCTTGTAAAATGGCCGCAAGAAAATGCCCCATTTCATGAAAAAATATGAGGAATCCAAGTATTGTTATTGAGGTTAAAACATTCATTTTTTTATATTAAGCAGTTTTTAAAAAATTTGATCCAAAATATGGAACTAGAGCATCTGGAATCTTAACGCTTCCATCTGTTTGTTGGCCATTCTCAAGAATCGCTGCCATTGTTCTTCCAATAGCAAGACCACTGCCATTTAGGGTATGTATATATGTATTTTTTTTATCAATTTTTGATCTTATTGATGATCTACGTGCTTGAAAGTCAAGGCAATTACTGCAACTAGAAATTTCTCTATAACATTTACTACTGGGAAGCCAGACTTCAAGATCAAAAGTTCTACTAGAAGAAAATCCTAAGTCTCCTGTACAAATATCTACTAATCTGTAGGGTAAGTTGAGCTTTTTTAAAATGCTTTCTGCATCAGAGGTAATCTTTTTATGAGCTTCTAAAGATTTACTTGGATCACAAAACCAATAGAGTTCAACCTTATTAAATTGATGAAGTCTTATTAAACCTTTAGTATCCCTTCCATAACTTCCAGCTTCTCTCCTAAAACATGGACTATATGCAACATACTTAATAGGTAACAGCTTGGGATCAATAAGCTCATTTCTATGAAAAGCAGTTAGTGGAACTTCAGCTGTTGGAGAAAGCCATAAATCGTCATTAGAACACTTAAAACTTTCATTTGAAAATTTAGGTAATTGACCAGATCCGGTAAGACTTTCTGAATTTACTAAAGCTGGCGGCATTAACTCCAAGTAACCATTTTTAGTATGCATATCGAGCATAAAATTAATTAATGCCCTCTCTAATCTGGCACCATTGCCTATAAGAGTGATAAAACGACTTTTTGATATTTTTGTTGATTTTACAGAGTCAAAAATATTAAGACTTTCTCCTATTTCCCAGTGTGATTTTATATTCTCTTTTATTAGAGGATCCCCCCAAGTTTTTATTTGTAAATTATCACTTTCATCTTTCCCAATAGGCGCGTCTTTGCTAGGAAAATTTGGCAAATTATAAATCTCATCATCTACTTCTTTTTCTAATATTCTTTGTTTCTCTTCGAGTTCAGAAATTTTAATTCTGTATTCGTTTCCCTTTTTCTTTAAATCATTTAATTCTTGTGAATTATTATTTTGGGATTTTCCTATAACTTGACCGATTGATTTGCTTAATTTTTTACTCTCAGATTGGAG
>CACGAJ010000027.1 GCA_902570945.1 uncultured Synechococcaceae cyanobacterium | reverse complement strand
CCAAGTTTTAACTATTTCTTCTCCATAACAAACTGCTTCCCAAAGAGGTTTAGTAGCAACAATACTCCACCTACCCAAATTCTCCCCACCTTCAACAGATTCAAGAAAGACACCATGAGAATCTTTTGAAGATAATTTTAACCAAGTTGACAATGGAGTCTCTAAATCTGCGGGCCAAGTTTCAACGATAGGTATGAAATTTTTACCTTCTTTGTAAGCCTTTAAAAAACTATCTTTCTTTGAGCTGATCATATTAATAATGTCAGCCCAAATTATAATTATTTTCTTCTTTTATATCAACTTTAAGGAAGTTAATCAAAAGTATTCTTAGTTGTAAATTTCAAACCAGCTGGATTTGGATTCTCACCAATTCTTCTAGGATTATGACCTACTTTCTCTCTGCCTTCATTTACTTTTTCAGGGAAAACACCATCCTTTGGGTGTAAAAATTCAATATCACCACCTGGGAAAATTCGGTAGATTTTAAAATCTTCAATTCTTGGTTTGAAGGCTCTTAATTGTGTACCTAATGCAAGGCATTGTTCTTTTCTTGCGAAGTACATTAAATTATCACCTTCATTCATAATAGCCGCTCCACCGGTGGGCAACTCGAATGCTTGTTCCTTTGAACTTTTCCATACAATTGCATATTTTTCTTCGGTTTCTGCTGAGTTTAATAAACCCCCAGTACTTCCTATATGCTTTGGAAATTGACCAACTAAAGTTTCAGTCATCCTTAATTTTGAGTTATTTATAATAAGAAATTAGCATTCATATTTTGCAAAATTCGAAATTGATAGGAAATTTTCTACATTATTTAATATATGGAAAACTTGTTTCTTATTTTATTTTGAATCTGAAATCGGAAAAAATACTGTCAAACCTGTATCACGCCTTTGTGTGACATGTCCTCCTAAACTAGCTAACAACTTTTGAGTAGCATTTTGACTAAGTTGTAAACTACCTGTTTGAGGATTCCAATTTAAAACAGGACCGATATCAGAGCAGTTATCTTTTTTTAGAATTTCTTTTTGATTACTTTCTAATTTTTGTACTTTCAATTGCAGTTTAAGTTTTTGACCAGCTGGTCTTAATTCTAAAATTAATGAACTACCTTCTTTTAATCCTCTAGTATTTTTATCAATTAACCCACTTAACATTAATTCCAATTTTTCAGAATCACTTAAAATTTGCGGAAGTTGATTGGGGATATCAATCTTTAAAGAAATCCCACGTCGATTTAATTGTTTATTCCATAGAGGGGCAAGCTTCTGAAAAATTTCGGCTAAATTAATTTTTGCCAAGTTATTTAATGACGGAACTCCATTACTCACTAATTCCGCTGCATTAAAGATTAAACCAAACCTATCAATTTGTTCATTACATTCATTATCTATTTGAATTAAACGATTTTTCATTGATTCGTCCATCTTATATTTTTTTAAAGTAGAACTTATAAGAGTTCTTATTGTTGCCAAAGGCGTTCTTACTTCATGGGATATTGCACGTAATAATTTTGCTTCAGTTATTTGCACATTTTTTTCATCGTTTTTTACAGAATTCTGTATGTTAGGATTTGGCACAAAACTTGCTAATTTTGCCGATAAAATTGGCCAAAATAATTGTTCAAATTGATTATTAATATTAAGGTTACCTAATTGATTGATTGCATTACGAAATTTTACTCCTTCCTCATGATTTTCTTGATTTAATTTTGCATGCATTAATTCAATTGAAAGTTTTAGGCTTTCTTCATCACACTTCATTAATAAGATTTTCTTATCTTTTTCTCCAACTATTGATAATATACATTGAAAATTTGGGGTGATTATCATCAAAAAAGGTTCATAACCATCTTCTTGACTAAGATTTAAGACTTTATAATTACTAACTAAATCAAAATCTTTTTTTATCTTGTCTGAATTATTGACTGGTAAAAAACCTGCATTCTCATTTTTAAAGTATGGAAACCCCTCTGGAGACCAAAGCCATCCATGGAGTTGATTTAAAAATTTTTTATCATTAAAAGCTGGCAAAGGAGAGGCGATCCAAATCCCCCCTTGTTTATAATTCTGAGATAGGAAATCTTTTTGGATAACTTCTAAAGAAGCCCACCACATTCTTCTGGAAGTATCATCATCCACATGTATAGTTTGATATCCTTTAATCAAAAGGTCTTGAATTTGTTTTATAGTTATTTGTGATTTCATTAACTTCTTAGTGATCTTGAACGTTTTAATATAGATAAAACAAATCCAATAGATATAAAATTAGTCACCAATGACGTTCGACCATAGCTCATAAAAGGAAGGGGAATTCCAGTAACTGGTCCTAATCCAATAGTCATAAACAAGTTAATAATTATTTGGAATAAAAAAGTTGAGGCTATTCCAATAACAATCAGAGATTCAAAGTTAGTCCTAGCAATTGTTGCAGTATAAATAAGTTTTTTAATCAAAAAAAAGAACAAAAATAAAACTATTATGCACCCCACAAAACCCAATTCTTCGCCTAAAGCACTGAATATGAAATCAGTATGTTGTTCAGGTATAAATTTTAAATTAGTCAACTTACCTTGAAATAAACCAGTTCCCAAAAATCCACCAGAACCAATTGCAACTTGACTCTGTATCAAATGATATCCGCCACCTAATGGATCTCTATTTGGATCTAAAAATAAAACTAATCTATCTTTTTGATATTCTTTTAAGCCATATTTCCACAAAATTGGTGTCAATTTTGCCACTAATAAATGGAGCGAAATAGCAATAGCAGAAAAAATAATTTTCTTTTTTGAAGATCTATAAGCAAGATATCCTATAACTGGAATCCATAAAATAAGAAGAGTTGGTAAAGTCAAATATAATGTAGAAGTGACAAGACAAAACACTAATATCAAAATCCACTCTATAGGCATTTGCGACCAATAGAGCATCACACTTGTCAAAACAAGTAAAACTAAAGAGGTACCTAAGTCCGGTTGAAAGAAAATTAATAACCAAGGAATAACTACTATTAATAAGGGCAATACCAAATCTCTTATTGTTAGAATTATTTTTTTGTCGATTACCAAAGCAAGAGTTAATACAGTACTAAGTTTAGCTACTTCTGAAGGCTGAAAAGAAAAGATGCCCAAGTTTAGCCATCTTTGGGCACCAGAAACTGAAATCCCAAAAAAATAAATTAGTAATAAGGATATTAAAGTACACAAATAAAATGGAAATACATACTTTCTAAGTCTCTCTAAGGGTATGTAAGAAATAAAAAATGCCAAAAAATAACCTAAAAAACCAGTAAGGATATGACTTAAATAATTTGATACTAAAAAATCACCCTGAATACTTTTTATTAATAGACCCGAAATAATGACTAAAAACAGAGGAATTATAAGTAGTGGAGATAATAAAAAACCTCTATTAAAGTTTTCTTTTTTTTGTAAAAATCCTCTGTTATTTAATAAAGAAATTCTCTTGAACATCAATTAACTTTTAACAAATTGATTCTTAATTAATTGAGCTAAATTACCAAATAAAACAGAACTTTTTGTATTGGGCTGGCTTACTGAGATTGGTACACCTTTATTACTATCATCAACAAGAGGGATTTCAATAGGAATTTGAGCTAATAATGGTAAGCCATTTTCTTTAGCTAATGTTTGTCCACCACCTTTACCAAAAATTTCATATTTTTTACCGGGCATGTCTGGCGGAATAAATACTGACATATTTTCTACAATTCCCAGTAAAGGTACTCCCAGTTGTTTAAACATTGCTAGTCCCCTCCTTGCATCTTGCAAAGATACTTGTTGAGGAGTAGTGACAACTATAGCTCCAGAAATAGGCACAGATTGAGAAAGAGATATTTGAGCGTCTCCTGTTCCTGGAGGCAAGTCAATAACCAAAAAATCAAGATTATTCCATTCAACTTGGTACAAAAATTGGCGGATAATACTATTAAGCATTGGTCCTCTCCATATAACTGGCTGACCTTCTTCTATGAGGAAACCCATTGATACCAATGAAATTCCATATTTATGTATTGGTATTAACCTTTGATCACTGCCACTACCTTCTGTAACCTTTGGATTCTGTTCGGCAACTCCCATCATTGAGGGAGTATTAGGTCCATATATATCAGCATCCAGCAAACCAGTTTTTAAGCCTAATTTAGCTAGAGAACAAGCGAGATTAACTGCAATAGTACTTTTCCCAACTCCACCTTTACCACTGCTAACAGCTATAATATGCCGAATCCCACCAATCTTCTGCAGCTCAGGAGCATTACTTTGATTTTGAGATTCTGTTTTGGAAGGATTATTATCTATCTCTATTTGAACATCATTAATATCTTCAAAATCCAGTAGTACTTTTCTAACCTCTTGTACAATTCTATCTCTCTGAGAATTTGCAAACGATGGTAATGATAATGTTACGATTACTCTCGGTATAGTTACTCTTACATTTTTAATCCAAGCTAATTCAATTACATTTTTCTGTGATCCAGCATCTAGAACTTTTTGTAAAGCAAAATTCGCATCCTCTATTGTGGTCATTAAATTTTTAAATATTTTGAGAAGGTAGTCGACAGTTTAAAAGATTAAGAACTATGTCGAACTATCAAATAATAGGAAATAAGGACCCCCTAAGAGAAATTATAAAGAGAAACTTATAATTAACCAAAAAATTTTTTTCTTCAAGATTTACTAAATACATGTTGAAAGAACCTCCTAAAAACTCGAGAGAAAAAACTAAAAATCTCTTATTAACTCTACAAGACAAAATTTGTTCAGGTCTTGAAAATGTAGATGGCAAAGGAAAATTTACAGAAGAATCCTGGATAAGAGAAGAAGGTGGCGGTGGAAGATCAAGAGTGTTGAAAAATGGTTCTATTTTTGAGCAAGCAGGCGTAAATTTCTCGGAAGTACAGGGAAAAGAATTACCTCAGTCTATAATCTCTCAAAGGCCCGAAGCGAAAGGTCATAAATGGTTTGCTACGGGAACTTCTATGGTGTTGCATCCCAAGAATCCTTATATTCCAACTGTCCATCTGAATTATCGATATTTCGAAGCTGGTCCTGTTTGGTGGTTTGGAGGAGGTGCAGACTTAACCCCTTTTTATCCTTATCTTTCTGATGTGAGAAATTTTCATAACGAGCATAAAAAAGCTTGTGAGAAAGTTGATAAAGATTTGCATAAAGTTTTCAAACCATGGTGTGATGAATATTTCTTCTTGAAGCATAGAAATGAATCTAGAGGCATAGGAGGTATTTTTTATGATTATCAAGATGGTTCAGGCAATATTTATAGAGGAAATAATCAAAATGGAGAGGCATCAAAAGCTTCGCAAAGTGTTAGCAAATCAAATTTAAATTGGGATAATTTATTTTCTTTAGCGGAAAACTGTGGGCAGGCATTCCTGCCTTCATATTTGCCCATTATTGAAAATAGGGCTTCACAAACATATTCATCGAAGGAAAGAGAATTCCAGCTATATCGAAGAGGTAGATATGTCGAATTCAACTTAGTTTGGGATAGAGGGACGATTTTTGGACTACAAACAAATGGCAGAACTGAATCTATATTAATGTCCTTACCTCCTTTAGCTAGATGGGAATATGGATATAAAGCTAAAAAGGGTTCTAGAGAGGAATTTCTCACATCTATTTTTACAAAACCCCAAGATTGGTTCAATGATAAAGAGTTAGAGAAATTCTGTATAAATAATAATATTTTTGATTAAAAATTATCGAATAAAGTTTTAAAGAATCTTAAATAGGTGTTTTAAATAAAGAACCATCACTTTTCAATTGAAGTTTTTCTCCAAGTTCATTTTCTAAAGAGATTAATTCATCCCTATGTGCTCTTAGTCTCATGAAAGTTGAATTATTTTCATTTTCGTTGATCAACCTTAATTCAAATTTCTCCTCTCTTGCTGATTTTTTAAAGTAAACAATTCCAGACAAAGGGCCCCCAATTAATCCCAAAAGAATAGGCCACCAACTTAAATCAGGATATATTTGAATAATTACTAACCCTAAAGCACAAGAACCAAAACAGCCAAGAAAACCTAAAAAAATTGCTAGAAATTTACTAGAAACAACTTGACCCTTGAATATTAAAATTCTTTGTTCAAAATTTCCTCCTGTTTGCTTCCATCCCCTCAAATTAAGCCATTCACATAAACCATTTAAAACCTTAACTGGCTTCTGAGAAGATGAAATCTCAACGATGGTTGTTCTATCTTTACTGGAAGCTCTAAGAAAAAAAAATAATCCTATAGCCAAGAGAATTGTCAGCAATAATGTTGAATTTAAGGAATAGGACATTAAATAAAATTTTTCTAGTAACTGGGGAATAAAAATTAAAGTTACATCATATTATAATTTTTTAGATTTATTCTGTAAAATAATCCTATTAGATAAAAATTATTAATTAAATAAAATCTTAAGTAATACTCTAAATCTTAAATTACTTTAAATACTTATTAAAAATGACTATTGAAAATAAAAATATTGAATTTCTTTATAGCGATTTAACAGCAGATTTATACAATCTTTATAAAAAATCATCCTACCTAGCTATTGACACTGAAGCAATGGGTTTAATTCATGGAAGAGATAGACTCTGTTTAGTACAAATATGCAATGAATTTAAAAGAACATCTTGTATAAAAATCGAACTTAATACATCTTCTTCACCTAATTTAAAAGCACTTCTTGAAGATGACAAAATTACTAAAATATTTCACTATGCGAGATTTGATGTAGCAGCTCTAAAATGCAATCTTGAAATTAATACAAAAAATATTTTTTGTACAAAAATTGCTAGTAAGTTGGCAAGAACTTATACAAATAAACACGGTTTAAAGGATTTAATTAATGAATTGTTAGGAATAGAACTGGACAAAAGCTCGCAAAGTAGTGATTGGGGTAGCAATGAAGATTTAACAAAAGATCAATTAGATTATGCAGCAAATGATGTTAGATATTTAATTGAAGCTATGCATAAATTAAAAGTTATCTTAGAAAGAGAGAATAGATATGAATTAGCTCAAAAATGTTTCGAAACAGTTTCTGTACATGCTGATTTAGACATACTAAAATTCTCAAATATATTTGAACATTAAGAATCAATCTTCAGTTAAAAAATTATCTTCACCATCAAGAGTTTCCATAAGCTTATCAAGTATTCTTGAAGAACTTAATTTATCTCCATCATTTTTTTCACAAATTTTTAAGACATTTTGCGCAACTTGTATTTTTTCTTGAATAGTTTTCGAGCCTTCTTTTGCAATTTGAATTTCTACTTTCTTCTTAGCAGAAGATAAGCTTATACTCATAAGTTTTGCAATCTCTGCACAAATTTTTAGATATTGCCGATCATTTATTGGATACATAAAAGAATTAATAATTAATAAGCTATTGCCATTTACTAAGATAACAAATGAAGGTTTATGGCATCTACGATTTTCTTACTTGCTCCTGATCCGCCCATTCTTTTTTTTCCAATTTTCGCTTGTTCTAACCTATCAACTTTTCCTTTCAAAAGTATACTTAAACGTTTTAAAAGAATTTTTTTGTTCTTGCATACTAAAACACTGCCTCCCAATAATCTTGATTGCCTTTTTGCAAATGATTTTGTAAATTGTGGTCCATATCCTGGAAAAGAAAGAGATGGGATTCCAAGGCCAGCAATTTGCTCTGTAGCAGTTCCTGCATTAGACAATCCAACATCTGCCATATTGGCCCATAAATTGAATTTACCTTTTCCAAGCAATATAAATTTTTCTTCCTTTTTCCATACTGAATCTTCATCAATAAAAAATTTAACTTTAGTCTGTTTTTTAAAACCGTTTTTGTTTAAATAACTCTGAATTTGATTAACATCGGAATTAATACTCAAAGGTAGAAGTATTATCAAACGATTAGATAAATCAAAATCTTTTAAACAGTCAAGAAATTTTTCAAGATTTTTAAGTGCTTCTGGATATCTACTTCCAACTAATAAAATTATTTTTTTGAAATCTACAATATTTGATATCTTTGCATTTTTTGCTTCAACAAAATCCATCATTGGATTACCTAAGTATTTTGCTTGAATATTTTTTCTATTCAAATTATTAGCTGTAATATTATCTCTCATTATTAGATTTTTACATCTTGGAGACTTCATTAAAAACATTTCCCAAGGGTCCCACTCAGAACCCTTGAACTTATGATAAAAATCGCTTAAAGCCCAGCCAGGTCCACTACTCCAAGTATGGTCACTTTTAGGAGTTCCAATAAAACTGAAGTCACATTCTGAACTCCAAGCGAAAAGTAATGGTAAAAAGTCTCCTACTGCAATAATTTTGCATGAATCTTTAGACTTTTGTTTTACAATTAAAAAATTTCTAAAATTGTCAATTAAAAATCCTGAAATCAAATCAAGCAAAAATCCCTTAAGACTTTGATTACTAAAACCTCCACTAGGCAATTCTTTTAAGAATCCTATTTTGCGAAAATTCTTTGATTGTATGGAATTAAAGACGTCTCCATTTCCTACTAGAGGCAAGACTTCAATATTTTTATTATTTATTTTTTTTATTAATTTTTTTATTATTTCCGATGCGATTACATCTTCTCCATGACCATTGCATATAAATAATAGAGAATGAGACATCTTACTGTTAAGATCATAAAAAGATTCAATAGAACTTTTTTCGGCGGCATGGCCAAGTGGTAAGGCAGAGGATTGCAAATCCTTTATCCCCAGTTCGAATCTGGGTGCCGCCTTTTTCATACCAATCAATATTTTCTCTGTAACACTTTGCAAAAACAGAAGTTTTGAATATCGGTTAGTGTATTTCAAGTCTTTATTACTAGTAGAAAAGTGGTAGAAGAATTACTTCACTAACTTAATAA
>CACGAJ010000026.1 GCA_902570945.1 uncultured Synechococcaceae cyanobacterium | reverse complement strand
AAAAGAAGTAGTTAGTTTATTGAAAAAAGCTGCAATTATTATGTCTAAATCAGAGGAAAACTTAGCTGCTTAAATTAGAAAGCTATTTTATTAGGATAAATAAAACACAATAAAGAATGATAGATGAGGATGCAGCCATAAAGATAAAGGGTAATATCATGCCTGAGTTTAACCATCTTAAAAGTCTAATTTTTTTGTTAATTACTTTTGGCATTTTTCCTGAATCTCTTATTTGAAACTTAACAAGTAAATAAATTGTGTAAATGATTAATTAATCTTTTTAAATTAAATTTTCTACAAAAATATTTTAATTTCATACGAATTTTTTATTTTGAAAGAAATTTTTAGGTAATTAATACCTTGTACTCTTCAAATTTCTCAAGCAAGATTTAGAAACATTAGATTTCTAAATAATGATTGAAAATTTCAAATACAGTCCTGAAGAATTTAAAGATTATGATTCCGATCTTTTACTTAAGATTCTAAGTAAGACAACACGCGAGATTAAAAAAAGTGATTATAAAGAACTATTTGTAGATGAAAATTGGAAAATTAATTCAAAAAATATGAGTAATATAATTCCTTCAGATAATTCAAATTTGAAAAGAATATTATCAGATATTTTTCCAAATAAAAAAATAGTGATTCAGGATAATAATGATGGGTCGCAAACAATTTTCTTATCCTAATTTACGTAGTATTAAAAGCTTAATTATGCAATATTTATTTTCCAAGAAAAATTAGTAAAAATTACTCTCGCGAAATTTTTTTGAAGATGTTAAATTTCATTAACGTTCATCCAAGTTTATATCTCTGGACGCATGACATGGGAGTAGGGAACGGGATTCTCATTAACTGCAAAAGACCATGAATAACCTCTTACAAATAAGAGAAAAAATCAAAAGAGCCAATAGGCTTTATGAAGCCCAACTTTTGGCAACTAAAAGTGGAGAAGTTACTCCATACAGAAGATCTGTCTTTGAAAAAAGAATCAGGAAAACACAAAAAGAAATGAAATTGAAGGACTCAAAAAATTAAATTCTTTTTTATAACTGATCAATAAGAGAGGCTTTAATCCCTCTCTTTTTTTTATATAAACAACGTAATTACTAATTTATTTTTCAGATTATCGATTATTAAAAAGAACATAATTTTGATGTTTTTACTATTGCGTTTAAGTATATAAATGGCAAATTTAATTCAGTAAGTATTTAGGTAAATAAAGATTTTTAAAAAGAAATATAAAAAATTTAATAACTCCCCCAATAAATCAAAGTTAGATCAAGTCTTATGGTTTATAGAAAATTATTTGCCACAGAAGAAAGATCGAGGTGTTCAAAAAAAATTGTATATGAATAATCCACAAGCAGAGGCTATTAAGAAATTCTCTAAATTAGTATCTCTACGTTCTAAAACATTATTGCCAACTACAAATAATACGACAATTTCTTTTACCTTTGGTAATTGGGCCTTACCTTACCTGAAATTGCTTAAGAAAATAGGTATAGCTAAGTAAGAAAATTGTGATTGACTAAGAGAAGATTTATCTTGAACATAGAGTAATTAAAGAGTATTAATAGAGTATAAAGTCTTACTGAGTTCTTTTCGAAATTTAAGGAGGAATACTCACTTTACATAAAAAAAACGGTTGCTAAGTTTAAGATAAGATATCTATTCATTATGTTTCTAAATTATCTGCCTAGTGAGATGGTTGAAGTTCTTGGTTTAACAATGATTTTTGTATTTCTTGTGGGAACTATATTAATTTTGTTATTTACATCAGATCAGGCAAATACAAAGAATCTATATTTAAAGAAGGCTAAATAAATTTTAGATAATTTGTTTATCTAAAAGAGACTATGTTTTTAATAAAGATAACTCGCAGATGTAGAACATAATTTTTAATATTGGTACATAAACAAATTTAAGATTATGGGCGAAGCTAAAAGAAGAGAAGAATTAGGATTGCCACCTAGACAAAAAAAAGTTGAATTAAATAAATCTGATAGATATCTTTCATGGCTTCCAATTACTAAATCAAGAATTAAGAAATATCCTTACATGGGTGTAGCAACAATGGCACTAGGTGCGATGATTTTTTTAGTAAGTGGGGGCGCAAATAGTATTAATTAGTTAGATTTTGACTTGCCTGAGAATATATCTAAGATTTTTTTTGTAATAATTTAACGCCAGAGATTATTGAGATTATTGAAGCTATACCAAGAAATATCGAGTAAAAAGGTTGCAAATTAATAATGCCAAAATTACCTGTATGCCATTTTATTAACCAAAAAGCATCTATTCCTAGTGGTTGAAGAATACTATAAATAGTCCCAGATACAATAGTAAATAGTAAAGGTATTGCTGAAATTGAGGTTATTTTTCTGTGAATTTTTCTTTGATTTGTTTTTAATTTTTCCATCTATTTCCTCAAATAAATATGTAATTCTTTTTCGTTTTTGCATGGCATCCATTTATCTTTATTCTTATGTATTCCTTCGCAACCAAGTTCTAAAGATCTATTTTCGGCGTCCTCTTCAGAAAGAAATGTACCCCTCATATGTGCATGCGAATAACTATTGAAATTTAGAGATAAGGAAAATAAAAAAATAAAAAATTTAAAATTTCTAAGAAAAATATGCATTATTTCAAATAATTATTTGTATTAAGGAGAGATTTTTTCAAATATTTTTGTTTTGCCAGTTTTACTAAATGAAACTACTTTGTAATTCTCATAATCATGAGAGTGGGAGTCGTGAGAATTCATTTCCATCCCTGGAGAGCCAAGTGGCATGTACGGAACTGATATCCCATTGATATTTGGTTTTTCTCTAAAAAGTTTGTTGATTGATTCAATCGGGACATGTCCTTCAATCGTATAGTTAGCTATTTGAGCAGAGTGACATGATCTCAGATTATTGGGAATTTGATATTGGTTTTTAATTACTGACACATCCTCAACTATATTATCAACAACTTCTAATCCATTATCTCTTAAATGATTGATCCATTTTTTGCAACAACCACATGATTCTGATCTGTAAGAAACAACTTTTGGAATATCTATATTTTCTTGAGTTAAAGCAATACTCTTATTTGGATTAATTATATTTGTAAAAAGAATTCCAGAAAAAATTAGATAAT
The DNA here is from genome assembly GCA_902570945.1 of uncultured Synechococcaceae cyanobacterium. Lineage (GTDB taxonomy): Bacteria > Cyanobacteriota > Cyanobacteriia > PCC-6307 > Cyanobiaceae > Prochlorococcus_A. The sequence goes on along the minus strand of CACGAJ010000026.1, from coordinate 5,940 downwards.
TTAAAAATCCTTTTTTCATAAATATTTTATTAAGTGCCATACTAATTACGACGTTTAAATTTAATATTTAAATTAACCATAAATGAAAATTTATTAAATCGCTAATTAATTAAAATTAAGACACTCATAATTGCTATTAAAGGATTTTCGATAAAACTAATAATTCCCAAAGGAGTTTTTGCATATCCACCAATACATGTACAATTTAATTTTAATTTATCCAAATAAACAGCCTTAAATACTGAAATCATTCCAGAAATTTTTAAAATTAGGGCAATAAAAATAATTTAAGAAATTGGCGAAGAATTAAGAAAACTTATTCCAATTAATAATTCGCCAAAAGGATAAAAAAATATATATATATACACTCATCAAATTTTGAAGATATTAAATCATATTTCTTATAGCTTATTCAAAAAACTACAATATTCATAAACTTGAGCATCGCTAAAAGAGAAATTGATATCCCCATAAAAATTTGGAAACTTTTAAGTAATGAAATGGTTATCAGAAATGAAGGATCAAAGACTACAATTAAGGTGGATAAATGACTTAATCTTCATTTTTAACTTTTAAGGATAGAGTCACAAAGACTAGATGGATTTGCTTGTTTAACTATTTTTAGTCTTTTGATAAGTTTGTCTCGATCTATTTGATGTTTTAAATATTTAATACATAAATTTTTTTCCTGATATACCTCTGCTATTGGAGCAATCTTTAAAGCAATAGAAAAAGTACCAATAATTAGAAGAATGTTTGTAGCTAGTCGAATGTTTGGTCGAAAATTTGATCTCATTCGTATTCTTTATTTCTGTCAATAACTTCCCTTAAATATATATCTTTTAGCTCGTCATTGTATCCATTTTCTTCTGCAAATTTCTCTAATTCTTTCAACTCTTTTTCTGTCATTAAGCAGATTTGGATATTTTGTTTTTCATATCTTCAATTTGGTTGATTAATTCATCTAACCACTCTGTATTATTTTCGGATCTTTTCTGAAAATATGTAATTTTAGGTTGATTGATTTCTAGTGTCTCATAATCTCCACTCATAAATTCCCCCTGAATTTATACTCTGCATAATTTATCTAGCAAAATTATGCCCATCAATAGGCTCAAATACTTATTTGACATTTGCTATGGGTAACAAGTTACTTTTTTAATAGTATAAATATCAAGAAATTTATCTCCCAAAAATATGGCAACTAATGAAGAACTAGAAAAAAGAATTGAGACCTTAGAAAAAGAAGTACAACACCTAAAAGCTGTTCTGCAATATCAAATGAGAAATAAGAAAAAGTGAATTATTCTTTTTGCATAGAAATTACTTTTGTTTAGATAAGCACTTTCTTTGAGTTGTATTGGTACCCAATGTCAAAGCTAAATACTAAAAATTACTCCATAATTAGTCACTTAAAAATTACTTTAATCATTGATATTTAGGACATATTTGTTTTTATATATATAAAACTACTTGATATGATTAACTCAATAGCTATTACATTGTTATTCTTAGGCTCGTTAGTTGCTTACAAAAGACTCAATAGAAAGAAAAGGCGATTTCACGCACCACCAACAAATCAGCTTCCTAGTTGAAGATTAAATTCAGTCTTCGTCTTCTCCAAAAGGATTGTATCTAATATCCCAGATTAGAACTACTGCTATAGATAAGAGCAATAGACCAAAAATAACTTGAGGAGGAGGAAATAACATCAATGAAACATAACAATTATTAATGAGGTTTGCTTATGAAAATTTTAAAGGGTAATCTATATTGTTTGGTTCTAAATGTTTTACATAACATGCGGTTGTACAATCTACTCCCTCATTTTTGATGCTACAAGAAGTTATACATTCAAAAAAACTTTCCAAAGCATCGGAATCTTTAATATTTGAATAAATGTCTTTATTCATGTTTAATCATCCATTCTGAAGCTTATCTAGCAATTAATTTTTGATAATGTCAAATTTTAGGTAAAGTACCTACCTATTCCCCATTTTTTTTAAAAAAACCTATTGAATCTATAAGTTTTCCTCACCTTTCCTCAAATAGTTTTATGTTCGTTTCTCGCTTCTTCGATAGATTTAACCTTAGAGTCTTTACTAAGTGGCTTAGCTTATCGCTCATAAATGCAACCATAAGAAATCAAATTGCATTTAATAATACAAGAGGGCTTTGAACTATCGCCAAAAGTTTAAAATACTTTAGTGCTTGATATGTATTTATTGATTAAAATAAATTTTTTCATAAAAAAAGGGCGTTAGCTTCGCCCTAAAAAAAAGCTGGACAATCCCCATCACCCAACCTTTAATAGAATCCTAGCACTATATATAGTGTTTGTAAGTAATAAAAATTACCTATTGATGGGGTTGTTTATTTTTATTTAATTTGTCATTATAGGAGTCCCCATCACCTAGACTCTTAAGAGTCTTTTTTTTTGTCTCGCCATTAAGGCAATTTACTTTTTTAATTAGTGTTTAAAGATTTTTTATTTATTTTTTAAATTCGATAATTAATAATTAAAAAAATTAATTAATTAATTCATGCAGACTTACATTGTACATTGGCAATTTCCTGATCAAGAAAGTCATATGCAAGGGGCAGAAGCTTTCGCGGGTTTTGTAGAGGGCGGATGCGAAGGTGATGAATTTGATGGATTTAGAGTTCTTAATAGAGTAGTAAATCCTGAAGGAGCTAATGGTTGGGCAATAGTTGAATCATCAAACCACCAGAACATTTGGAAATGGAGTAGTATATGGGTCGACAATTTTGGTGTAGAAATTGAAGTTACACCAGTTTTAACAGACCAAGAATTTCTTTCCGTCCATAAAGAAATTGCAGCAGCCTCAAATTAATAGTTAATCTTTTAAGTAATTGACAGTTGATCTAGAATATAAAAAGAGCTCATGTTTTTATGGGAAATTTTTCTTCTGAAGAAATTCAAAGTCAATACGATTTAATAAAAAAGCTTTTAGCCAAACCTGAAAAATATAGTGATGCAATTAATGCAATAAAGAAAGATATTGCCTATATGCCTGTAGAGCTTAAAAAAAAACTTGATGAAGAAAATATTATCTTATGAATGAAACGCAAATGATGTTAATTATCATCTTTAGTTTTTAAGAATTCGTTCTAGCAATTCTAGTAAATTAACCGAGAGAGTCTAAATCTCTTCTATGATGAACGGTATTAGCCTCATCTTCTGAGCCCAACTGTTCACGAATTAAATCTGCAATAGTAGGAAAATCTTGGGCATTATCAAGATCTCTTGCGTTTTTGTCTTGAATTGCGAAAGGTGATCTTTTTAAATTCATAATTAGTTACCTCAAAATTTTTGTTGGATTCTGGTTACGGATCCTGGATTGTCATGTACATAAGAGTTGAATTCTTTCGCAAGCAATAGGCAATCGTATGCGTCGCGTGCATAAAAGCCGACTTCATGTGTATTATTTGATGAATCTTTGTAACTCAACACATATTTATTACAAGATTTGATTGGTGTTGAAGGCATTTAATTTATATCTAATGTTATTCTGTTCTAACTAGGTATACCTATCACCCGACTCACAAAAATGTTCGGTTTAAGGTACAAATGTATACGGATAGAGGACCAACAATTGAATTTAAAAATAGATAGAATGCGCCATATTTTTTAGATATAAGATAATTTACTCATCACCAATATAATTTTGGAAATATCTTATGAGCTATGTGTATTATTTAGTAAATGAAAATTTAAATTTAATAAACTATTCCTTCTTTAGAATACGTTATGTAAATAATTTGATTATTGAAAGTAGAATTTTAAAAGAAGAATTCAGCTTCTCCTTACCCAATCAGGGGATCCACTAAACCAATCTGCAATATCATCTTTCTTAGGATCAAAATGATTTTCAGTTTCTAAGCCATCAAGCCCAAGAGATTGGATAAGTCCATTTATTCCATCAGAATGTTGCTTCCCATATCTTCTTAAGCTGTTAGCTTTTTTAAGCCACGACCATATAGTGGAATTATGTTTTGCAAACTTTTCTACATAAATTCTTTCCTCCAATGAAACTTCCTGATCTATTGAAATCCTCTTAACGATATCTTTTATTTTTAAACGAGTTTGGTTTGTTAGAAACATACTTATAAATGAATTTAATAATTTATAGAAGTTTTTTTAATGTATGTCTTGTCAATCTTTATTTCAAGAAAAAGTCAATTTTAGGGGCTTTTCAAGGACAAAGATATTCATTTAAAAATACAAAACCTTATTTGGTAAAAATAATTACTTAATATGATTTGGAAAACTTATATTTAAAGAACATCCCTATAAGATTTTCTACTAAAGTTAAGTTTAAATTGTAAAAAAGACTTAAGAAAAATAATATTGACAATAGATCTAAAATAAAAAGTAGGATTAATCTTAGAGTAGATAAAAAGAAATATCTATAATGGCTATAAGAATAAATAAATATTTAAGTGAACTCGGTTACTGCTCCAGAAGAGTAGCAGATAGACTAATTGAAAGAGGGCAAGTAACCATTAATGGCAAAATCCCAGAAATGGGTACCAAGGTACAGGAAGGCGACAATGTAGAAGTTGAAGGTCAAAGAATAGAAAAATCAAGAAAACAAAAAAATATATACTTAGCTTTTAACAAACCTGTTGGAATTGTTTGCACAACCGATAGAAGACTCGAACCTGATAATGTAATAGATTTTATTAAATATCCAACAAGAATTTTTCCTATTGGAAGATTGGATAAGCCCAGTGAGGGATTGCTTTTCTTAACAAATGATGGAGATATCGTAAATAAAATACTCAGAGCAAGAAATAATCACGAAAAAGAATATATTGTAAGTCTTAATCGTCCGATTAATAGAGACTTTCTTCAAAAAATGAGTACTGGAGTTGAAATATTAGACACCATAACTAAGAATTGTATAGTAGAGCAATTAGGGCCAAAAAAATTTAAAATAATACTTACACAAGGACTTAACCGTCAGATTAGGAGGATGTGCGAGTCCTTAGGTTACAGAGTAAAATCACTAAAGCGTGTAAGAATTATGAATATTAAATTAGACGTACCAATAGGAAAATATCGTGAATTTACCAATGAAGAACTATTAGAATTGAAGAAATTACTGGAGAACTCTTCAAAAACATATGACTGATTTTCATGCTATTTCCTGAATCCGTAAAATGAAGCAAATTCTTTTATCATTTGTTTATAAAAAAATAATTTCATTGTAAATATTGACCTTAGAAAAAATATTGAAAATAAGACCAATCTTGTTTTTTTTCAATACCTCTTTCCTATATTTTTCAAATTTCTGAGACTCAAAATCTTCTTATATCAAAATTAAACTGTCAAGTCTGAATAATTTATTCAGGTTAATCTAACATTTGGCGTTGCTGGTATTTTTGGACCATTCAGTCACCTGATAGAATCTTTTCTCCCTATTTCATTAAGAAAAAATTCTCAATTAAAATTCAACTTAAGGATTTGTTATTTGTTGCATAATTCGAGCAAAAAAATTATGGGCTAAAAATTCCAAATACAATAAAACTAGGTATTCCAGCTAATAAAGATAAAAGCAATCCCAAAAGTACAGATATAAATGTTCCGATTTCCTTCTTATCACTTTTTGTGAAAAGCCACCTTTGGAATGGATAACCAAAACCATAAACAATTGCAATTCCTATTAATGAAACAGAAGAGGAATTTATATTAAAAACAGATTCTATTAATGTAATTATAAAAACTATTAATCCTAAAACCCAAAAGTATTTCCAGTTTCTTATTTTGGTTGCAAAGACAAATGAGAAAAAGAATGCAATCCATGAAAAACCTGGGAGAGAATCATCTCCAAATCTGCTTCTAAAAAATGTATTTACGAATTTCCCTTCAGGGGAAATTAAAATAGGAATAAAGTTTTTGTTTTTATTTTTTAT
>CACGAJ010000025.1 GCA_902570945.1 uncultured Synechococcaceae cyanobacterium | reverse complement strand
TGAAGTTAAAGAAGAAACAATTGATCAAGAGGTAAAATCAATTAAACCTAAAAAAAGAAACAATAGATCAAGAGGTAAAATCAATTAAACCTAAAAAAAGAACTGTTAAAGATGAAATAATAGACGTATAAGTTAATTCCGATAATAAATAAGATTTTAAATTAAATTAAATTAAAGATTTCTAGATATACTTGAATCCTAAAATAGCTTATTAAAAGCATAATTTGTTATTTTTTAAATTCAATATAAAGGGTCTTTATTTTTAATATTTTAATTTGAATTATAAATCGGTTGTTAGGAATCTAAAGCTACCTCGATAGCTACTATTAAGTTTTCGTCAAACGGTTTAACACCTGGTTTGAATCTTGCAATTACTTTACTATCTTTTCCTATCAGAAACTTTTCGAAATTCCATTCAACATCTCCTTCAGGTTCAAATTTGTTAAGGGTTGTGTATGGTTCTGTGGTATTGCCTTTGGCATGAACTTTTTCAAAGATTTCAAACTTAACACCATATTTTGTTGTGCAAAAATTTTTTATTTCTGAAAGAGAGTCGGGTTCTTGTTTTCCAAAATCATTACAAGGGAATGCAAGTATTCTTAGGCCTTTGCTTGAATATAAATCATGAAGCTTTTGAAGATCCTCATACTGAGCAGTATTTCCACAATAACTAGCAACATTAACAACTAGAATTACTTCTCCTGAAAATTCACCCAGTTTTATGGATGATCCGTCCGAGGAAAGAACAGTAGTATTTTGTACGTCAACTTGCATGTCTAAAAAAAATCACCCTTTGAAGATAGCATTGTATACACTTTATTGTGTTTAATTTATATGGTGGCTTTAGTTATTTCTTTTATAAGTTTTAATTTTTCATTTATTAAACCCTTTATAATTAATATTATATAATCAGTTTAAATTTGGACCCTCTAGACCCACTTACTGAAATTATTAATTCTGGTCAAGGTTTTTCACCTGCAATTGCTTTAGAAAGAATTATTTGGGCAATGATTGGAATCTTTTTTTTAGGGGCAATTTCAAGATCAATAACTAGTAGCATGCGAAGTCAAAATTGGTATGGTAGAAATTTTTTATTTAATTATTCTAAAGATAAAAAAATTACAGATGATACATCTTCACAACCTTCTGGTGATGACGAATAAGTTTTATATATGAAAGAATCAATTTTTTCTAAAAAGAGAATTTTATTGCTTGGTAGTGGCGAGCTTGGGAAAGAATTAGTAATAGAATCCAAAAGATTAGGATTAGAAGTTATTGCTATTGATCGATATGAAAAAGCACCTGCAATGCAAGTTGCTGATTATTCAAGAGTAATTGATATGGGAGATAAAAATATTTTAAAAAAGTGTTATAAAAGAATTTAAGCCTGACTATGTTGTCCCAGAAATAGAGGCACTTTCAATTGAAGCCCTAAAAGAACTAGAGGATGAAGGATTCAATATTGTTCCCAACGCCAGAACTGTAGAAATTACAATGAATAGAGATAAAATTAGAGACTTAGCTTCTAGAGATTTAAAAATTAAAACTGCTAAGTTTGATTATATTTTTGAATTTGATGATTTAGAAAAAAAAGCAGATGAAATTGGATTCCCACTTTTAATTAAGCCTTTAATGAGCTCTTCAGGAAAAGGACAGAGTTTGGTTGAAACAAAAAATGATTTACAAAATGCTTGGGAACAGGCACAAGCAAATTCAAGAGGGAAGGTTAAAGGTGTAATTATTGAAGAATTTATTAATTTTGATTTTGAGTTTACTCTTCTAACTGTAAGAAAAGAAAATGGTGAAAATATTTTTTGTTTACCAATTGGACATCTTCAATCTAATGGAGACTATCAATGTAGTTGGCAACCTATAGAGATCAAGGAGTCCTTAATTATTGAAGCTAAGAGAATGACAAGTAGAATATTAAATAACCTTAATGGAGCTGGATTATACGGAGTAGAGTTTTTTATAAAAGGAAGTGAGGTTATATTTTCAGAACTATCTCCAAGACCACACGACACTGGTATGGTTACATTAGTTAGTCAAAATATTAATGAATTTGAATTACATTTAAGAGCTTTTTTAAATTTACCAATACCGCATATAGATCTAATAGAACCCTCTGCAACCAGAGTTATACTTTCTAATCAAGAGTATCTAAATCCTATTTATGAGGGTCTTAATGAAGCATTAGAATTTGAAAAGACTAAAGTGCTTATATTTGGCAAACCAGTTTCCAGAAAAGGCAGAAGAATGGGTGTTGTTCTCTCATCAAATTCTGACATTAATTTGGCTAGAAAAAATGCAGATGCAGCTGCTCGTAAAATTAAAGTCAGTACTACATAAATATTAAATAAAAATAACGAAAAAAATACTTATTTCCTTTGTTTTTATTCTAGGTCTCTCTGGGTATTATTTGAGTATGTTCTCTATTTCATAATGATAGAAAATTATAAAGGTTGGGATATAAATTTAAATTGGGATAATAAAGATTATCTCAAGAGGGATACTACTAAAAATAGTTTTTTTAATCAAAAGGAAAAATGGATTGGTGTTCACCTAAATGGTAAAAAAATCTATGGTTCTTCTCTAAAAGAAATTAGGCATATTATTGATTATCCAAGTTTGCATTAAAAGTAAGTTAAAAGATTTTTTTAATTATCCTGATTATTTTCATTATCTTCAATTAGTTCATTAGCAAGTTTTCTCAAATCTCCCTTAATCGAAACCCATGTAAAGGCGATTATAAAAATTGAAGCAGATATTGCAACAGTGATTTTTTCGACAGGGGACATTCCAAGTGCAATAGCAAACATTTCAAACCAAATACTAATCTTACATTATATTGAATTTTTTAAAATTGTTAGAATCAAATTTTTTTTGCAATGATATTTAATTATTCAAAATATAATAAATAAAATTTAAATTACTTATTTTATTTATTGTTTCTGATTTCAATATTATTCATTAATATAAATTTATGGAAAAGAAAAAGTGCCCCCAATGTAAAAATTTAATTTTAATAACTTCCCCAACATGTTTATATTGTGGCAGACCTAATAAATTTATAACTAAAGAATATGTAAATAAAAAGTGGAATAAAGATAATAATAAAAATATATTTGATTATATTTTTATTAATAAGTATCTTGTATTTATTTTATTTTTATTATTTACAACTTTTTTATTATATTTAATTAAATAACATCAATTAATCAATCTATTATTGCATCTAATACTTCTTTAGTATTTGTTGATAGTTTATTTTTTTTAATCTGCTTTATTGTTTCTACCATATTACTTTTGTAAGGATCTGAATAATAATTGTATCTACTAAATACTTTTACAAAACGGGAAATTACGATTGGATTTAATTTATCAAAGTCAATTATCTTTTTTGCAATATATTTATAACCAGAACCATCCATTGCATGAAAAGTACTATTTCTTGTTACGAAAGTATTTAGTATGGCTCTTAAAGTGTTCGGTGATTTTGAATCAAAAAACTTATTTTCAAATAATTTTTCAATGCTCTTTGTTTTTTGATCAATTTCTATAGAAGCATTGAATGAGAACCAACTATCCAAAACGATACTATTATTTTTCCATTTATTGAAGAATATATTTGAAATAATTTTTCTTTCAGGACAATTAATTCTACTGAAAGAATTTAATGCAGCTTTTGCTAGAGTCATCGAATTACTGTCGACATAATTAATTATTTTGCATTTAATTTCCTCATCATTACTGTGCAAGAGTAGTTTCCAAATAGTTTCGATTAGTTTTCTTTCATTTTTACCTTCTGGCCAAACTTTATCTAGATTATTCTCAATTTCTTGGTGCTTAAAATATAATTCTTCTTTTAATTTGGTACCGAATAAATGATTTAATTCGTCAATAGTTTTATATATCTTTAAAGGGTCAATATTTTCCATCTCCGATTCAATTTCAGCAAATGTCGGAATACTTAGTAATTCTGATAAAAGGGATAAATTAATATCTTTATTTTTTATAAATGATATTAATGTGCTTATTAATTTATTTTCAATTTCATGATCTGGTTTCTCATCTAATCTGCATAAAATGATTTTTTTATAAAATACTTTTACAGTATTAGATAGTGTAAAAAAATCTTTTTCATATCTTAAGATTAAAAATTTTTCATCCCAGGTAGTGTCTGTTTCCCACTCAACAGGTGAAGAGAATTCGCGAAAATAAGTTACCAAGGGGATTTGGAATTGAGATCTTAAATTCCTAAAAATAAATTCTTGGTTTTTTGTTTTTAAAACAACTGTTTTTTTTATTGTTTTATTTTCACCGCAAAATATAGCCAGATTTATAGGAATTATTAAAGGTAAATCATTATATGGGTTCTTCTTTATTGGATTACTTTGAGAGATTTGAATTGTAAGTTTTTCTTCTATTTGATCCCAGATTCTCTTGAATTTAACTTTTGGTGTTCCATTTTGTTTGTACCACACTTTAAATTCTTTAGGATCGATTTCCTTATTGTGCTCCAAAATTTTTTCGACAAATTGGTCTATTGTTGCTGCCTTCCCATCATATGTTGAGATGTAATTACTAAATCCTTTATAGAAATTTTCATCTTTTACAAGTTTATACAGCATTCTAATTATTTCTGATCCTTTTTCGTATATCGTGGTCGTATAGAAATTGTCTATTTCTTGGTATTTATCTGGCATTACAGGATGCGATGTAGGACCAGAATCCTCTCTAAATTGATTGCTTCTAAGGAATTTTGCATCCTCAAGCCTCTTGATTTCATAATTATGAAGGTCTGCAGTGAATTGTTGATCTCTGAATACTGTTAAACCCTCTTTTAGAGATAATTGAAACCAATCCCTACAAGTTACTCTATTACCCGTCCAATTATGGAAGTATTCATGGGCGATCACACCCTCTATTCTTTCTAATTCCTCATCAGTTGTTGTTTCAGAATTAGCGAGTATTAGTTTTGAGTTGAAAATATTGAGACTTTTATTTTCCATTGCTCCCATATTAAAGTGCCTGATTGCAACTATATTGAACAATGACAAATCGTATTCTAGGTTATATTTATCTTCGTCCCATCTCATGGATTTCTGTAAGGAACTTATTGCATGTTGGACATATTTTTCATCACCATACTCAACATAAATATTTATTTTTACTTTTTTATTCGATTTTGTTATGAAATTATCTTTTATACAATTAAGTTTACCCGCTACCAATGCAAATAGATATGAGGGTTTTGGATAAGGGTCTTCCCAAATTATTTCATGTCGATTATTTGTAAGATCATTTTCTTTTACGATGTTACCATTTGAAAGTAAAACGGGATAATCATTCTTGTCGGCCTCAATTCTCACAGTGTATTTGCTTAGGATATCAGGCCTATCAGAGTGAAAACTTATTCTTCTGAATCCCTCTGCCTCACATTGTGTAGTTATAATTCCATTACTCTCGTACATTCCTAAAAGGGATGTATTTTCCTTTGGTTTAATTATTCCTTCTATTTTTAATAAAAAATTATCTTTATTTATATTTTTAATTTTTAAGTTATTTTTTTGCTGTTTGTAGTATTCCTCTTCTAGTAATGAGTCATCTATAAATATTTTTTTTATTAATATATCCGTACCATCAAGAATTAGATTTCTTGTATCCTTATTTTTTTTTACCAATTTTAGTTTGGTCGTAACATTTACAGCATTTTTCTTAATTACGAAGTCCAAAAAGATTTCTGGAATTTCATAATCAAAAACTTTGTAATCTTTAAGTTTTACATATCTTGAAATACTTTTTTGGTTTATTTGATTGTTCATCTATACAAAGAAGTTCAGAAGTTAAAAATCTAGAATAATTTAAAATTATACGTTAGAACTTTTATCTTCTGATTGACAGTAATGTACTTTAACTTTTCCTGAAGGAAGTAATTCGTATAAAGAAGGATTATTAATATCAGGCGACCCGTCCTTATTAAATTGGTACCTCCAGTCCCATTTTTTATCTGTAAAGGAAATATAATCTTTTCTTAGAGAATATGGAAGCATAAGCTTTTTTTTATTCCAATTAATATTTATAAATGCTCCTGGCTTTAACTCAGATATCTCTTCTACTATGGAAAAGTCACCATTAATATTATTTCTCATCACAAAATCAAGCTTTGAATTTTCACATACATAGCTAATATTTAAAGCTAATAAAAGTATTGAGGTAAAAAAAAATGAATGAATTTTTTGAGCTCCTTTATAAGTAGATTTACTTTCAAGCTAAATGACTTAATTAAAGATCTTTTTGAATCGATTTAAATCATAATAGATTGCATACTCTTTAGATCTACAAGGTTACAATTTAATTTCTCGTGATAATCCTGAACTGAAATAAAATTATTTAAAAAACCTGAATATTTTGCATCTCCGCCTATGGTGCTTGAAAGTATATATTTTGGATTGAATTTGTTAATCAATTTAGGGATTACATCAGCACCTTTTACAAAAGAACCTACTAGGGGTAATTCTAAATTTTTTGTAGGAGTAATGACTACATCAAGATTTTGCTTATTTATATTTTCATCAAGATATCCATGGGGTTCTATATAAAACCCATTATCTTGATCGTCTTTAACAATATATCCGTTTTCTATTTGTGGTACTGGAGCCCCGGCAGTGGCTTCAAAACTTAAATTAAAATGATTTGTCTTTTCAGTTGGCGTAAGCACTTTAATTGAACTAAAACCAATTTTTTTTAATGTTTCAACAGCACTTTTAGGGCAAATTATAGGAATTTCCTTTCTGAACATTTCTAATGTTGGAACATGACAGTGATCGGGTAATCCCTGGGTTAACAAAATAATATCTATTTTTTTATCTATTGAAATTTCTTCTTCTAATGATCCTTTAAAAAACCACTCACCTGGAGGAAATATTAAATCTCCTTTGAGCCACGGATCAATAATTAAATTGGTTTTTTTAAATTTTATAAGCCAACCATTTGAACCAAGGTAGGTCGCTTCAAAAGTCATTATCAATAGATTGTTTTATTAGACTATAAAATAATTTTGGCTTTATTGAGAAATTACTAATTTAGATTAGTTTGCTTCATTTAAGATTTGAAATGACTTTCTTTTTAGATTAAATATTAAAACTTGATTATCTTTACAACTAATTTTAAAATCTTCTTTTTTTAGCATTTGTATTGGGATTAAAGCTAATCCTCCTGTTCCTGAAAATATGATTGGCATTGTATTATTTTTCGTTTTATTCATTTTTTGTAAGTCAATAGCTTGAGAAACTATTTTTCTGGCTTTGTCAAATCCGTAATCTTCTATTAATTCAGACCATAAAGAGTTGACTGATTCATATTTCGAAAACTCAATTTGTACTGTTTTCATTAAAAATAATATATTTAGTGATTAATTAATAACGATATAAACTTAATTACTATTTTTAAACCTATCCATAACTAGTTGCAACATATCCACTACATCACCATCAGTTAAATTTAAATCCTTCTTTAAATCATTGCAAGTTAAATTCATTTCAAGTGCCGCTTCAGCCATATGATTAACTTTTTGGTTATCACCGCCCAATGAAATAAAGGGATTGAAGTTTTCTATCATTAATATCGAAATTCATAATCTAGTTCTAGCTAAGAAATAATCAATTATCATTTATTGATACAGAAGCTTATAAATATGTTATTTAATGTTTAGAAAGTTTTTATTTTTAGACAAGAGATGTTGATATACCTTTTGATATCAAGGCGAATCTTCTGGCTCTGACTAGTAAAGGAAATATCACCTTTGTTCGTTTATTCGATTTAAATACTCTTGAAAGTAACAAAAGTAAATTACTAGAGGGAGTATTTATCTCTTTGCAAATAGTATTAATTGCATCTGCCCCATGAAAGATATCTTCGTCTTTCATGAGAATAGCGCCTTTATCTAAGTCATAACCTTTATCTAAGAGGGATTTTATTAGAGTTAAATTTTTACGACCATCAAGAATTTTAATATTAGTTATCTTGCTTTTGATTTCTAGGAGCTCAGCAAAATGATTGCAGAATGGGCATTCTCCGTCATAAATAAAGGTATAGTTGGAAGACATTAGAAGAAAGTGTTAATCGTCTTAAAGTACGTCAACAAAAGGATAATACCTAGATAATAAAATAAAAAATAAAAAACTTGTGGATTGCTAACTAAGATAATTATTTAAAAGATTCTTATAATTACGAAGAAATGTCTCAATATAGGTATATTTTTCATAAAAATCTGTATGCTAACTCGGAGATATTATGTTTTTAAAATCATGAATTTATTAGCTTCTTTTGCTTTAGGTGGTTTCAATCCTTGGGCAGCGGGTTTTGGAATTGGTTCTTTAGTCCTTTTTGGCCTTGTCGGTCTTGTTGCTGGTCCAAACCTCAAGAACTTTGACCCTGATGCATAAAACATCAAATTTAATATAGATTTTAAAAGACTCATTTGAGTCTTTTTTTTTGCGGTTTTTAAAATTTATTTTTAGAATCAGATAAATTATATTCTGCTAAAGAAATGTTATTAAATCCTTTTTATCCATTTACTTTTTTGAAAATCTCTTCACTAAAAGCCACGATCGTTTTTTTATCAATACTTTTAATTAAATCAAATTTGCTTAGATTAAAAGGCGGACTAATAGGAGGTCTATTTGCTTTGATACTTTTATCAGGAATTTTAGCCTCTAGTACAATAGCTGTAGGATCTTTATTCTATGCCTATAGATTAAAGAAGAAATCTAATACTGATGATAATCAAGCACTAGATTTAGAAACTGTTAATACTTAAGCAGAACAAAAATTTTTAATAAATTTGTCTTCTTAAAAAGGGGTCCCTGGAACAAAATGTAATACTAAAAATCCAAAACCTGCAGCAAAAACAATTGATACTGCAATGATAAGAAGGCCTGAGGCCATTCCCCCTTCGTTAAATGCCATATAATTAGTAATCTTTAAATTAATGATAGACCATATTTGTTGTTAAGTAATAGTTCAAATTACTTATAAATCATCCAAATTTTATTAATCGTAAATAAAAGCAAAAAAATGGAAGTTAATGAGATGATTAAACCAAATATAATTAATGGTATAGATTTGCCGTTGTCTTCTTGCTTAGGCTTAATTTTTGATGAAAAATTTAAATCTTTTTTTTTATATAAAAGATTGGAGAAAGGTTTAATCACGATAAATTTGAGATTTAAGCTGATTATCCTAATGTTTTGAATAGATCTTTATGGTAGTCAACAACATTTTGACAACTTATTACAGGTGTAAATTCCATATGAATGCCAAATTTGGCTCTCCAGGGAGCAAAATGCGCAAAAATTTCTTTATCACTATGTGCCTTACATAAACAAACTACCCTACCTTCACCTGGAGCATGCACTCTGAATAACATCTCAAATTTGTCAGTCTTATCTGATTTTGCAATTTCACCGTTTTCCCAAGCTTCCACAAATAATTGATAAGCTTTAACTTGGTTTTCAATATCTGAGAATTGACAGTCAGCAAGAAATAATTGCATTTGGTGCATCGTTAAGATTGTATTTATTATCACTCAAATACTTATTTATTAATGGAAC
>CACGAJ010000024.1 GCA_902570945.1 uncultured Synechococcaceae cyanobacterium | reverse complement strand
TATTAGATTGGACTTTTGGGTTTAGTTTCTCTCCAGGAGATCCCCAAAACCAAGAAGTTTTTGATTTTTCTGATAATTTATCCCAATAATCTTTGTTATCGCTCAATTCACTTATTTTTCCTTTAAATCTATATTGTGATTTGGTTTTCAAAAAAAACCATAATATTTCTGCATTATGGTTAGATTTTAAATGCTCAATTTTTTCACTTCTTCTATCTGTAAAAATAATCATTGAACTATCTTTATACCATCCTCTGAAAACAACAGTTCTTAATCTTGGCTCATTTTGTTCGCTAACTGTTGCAAGCTGCATCCACTTATTAGAGGGTGATTTACCCTCTTTTTTCCTAGAAGATTTTAAATCTTGCCTCCAACTTGGTAAGTTGTTCTCAAGCATTTAATTTAGGTAAAATAAGACCAGTTTTTTTCTTGTATTCTTCGAATGAATTGTATTTAGTTAGCGATTTATCTTTTTTTAGCATTCTTGGAAGAAAAACTATAAAGAAAAATATTAAAAGAATCAGAAATGGAATGGGATCCATTGAAAGGATTGCGAATGATAGATAAATTAGTATTTCTCCTAGATAATTTGTATTCCTTATATTTTTGAAAAATCCCTCTTTAATTAGATCTTTTTTTAATTTAAGAGAAAAATATTTTTGGGCATCACTAGCAAAGTGTAAAAACACACCAATTATATTTATAGATATAGATGCAGCTATTACTATATATGGAACAGATTTCTCAGATGAGATAAGAATATAGGGAGATATCCAGTAACTTCCAAGGAAAATAAACCCAGTAATTGAAGTTAAAAAATTGATTTCTTCTTTAAAATAAGGATCCGGAAATATCTTTTCTTTGAGTAGCCAAAGTAATCCATAAGTACCATGTAGCGCTAAATAAACGTAAGGAGCGATTGTAAAATTATCAAAAAATATCATAAGTCCAACGACAACAAATGCTGTAAGACCCTTATGAAGATTAATTATTTGATTAAGTTTCATCTTTATTAATAATCTAAAAAATGAAATTATTTTCTGTGGATATATCTAGGTCGTCAAAAGTTTTAATGGGCGATACTGGATTCGAACCAGTGGCCACTACCGTGTCGAGGTAGTGCTCTACCACTGAGCTAATCGCCCAACCTGAAGAATTTTTTAATCCCCCTTATAAGAAAATAGCAGGTTGCGTTTCATTTTCTAAGTAATTTAACTTTCCACCGTTCTCTTTTGGTTATTTCTAAATTTAAAATTTCGATAAATCCTTTATTTTCAAGTTCTAATTTGTCGCCAATTTTTAGATTAATAGTTGGCTTATTAACTTTGCTCCCATTTAATCTGAGCATTCCATTTTCTATCCTTTCGATGATTTTGGTTCGTGATACCCTAAAGCCAGCTGAGGCTATAGCATCTAATCTTGTTGAAGCTTCTACTGTATTAACAAGTTTTTTTGACCTTCCAGAAGGTATTTGTAATTCATCTATACCTACTACATTAATTTTTACTTTTACGTCTCTCAAATAAAAAACCTTTTCATCTAGATGCTTAATATCTAAACTATCAATTATCCCTTGTGCTCCCCTATCGCCAACAGTCCATATATCTCCAACTTTTATTTGATTTACCCCATTTTCAATCAAGAGGGATCTAAAGTCGTCTTGTGTAGCATTATCAAACAAAAAATTCCCATTTATTTTAATTCCTTGAGCTGGAAAATTTCTTTTTAGCGCATCCTCTTCAGGAATATTATCTCCTCTAAAGCAAGCTACCCTAGATCTTTGAGAAGAGGAGAATCCTCCATAAATAAAAAATTTGAAATCATTTAAATTTTCAAAATCTTTTAGAATTTCTTCGCAAACATAAGTTGAATTAAACCCAGTCCAATAAGTTTCCCAGTGTTTGTAAGCTAAGTTAGCAATATTTATTAATTCCTCAGTTTCTTTTTTGTAGTTTGAATTTATTAAGATTTCTTTTAAGTCAATCATTTAGCCTTCTAAAAAAATTATATCTTTTGCATCTGATTGTTTTATCAAACCCCAAGGTAATTCAGTTCCAATTTGATTTTCCAGAAGTACGAGCCATTTGCCCTCTTTGTTTAAATTAATAATTGATCTCAACTCTTTATCTTTATTGATGTTTATACTTGCAGAAGAAACGACACTTCCTAAATATCCTGAACCCATTCCTAAAAGACCTCCAATTAGGGATTCGCCGATGTTATTCAAACCAAGAAAGCTGAAAGTAGTTAAATTTGTCATATTAGAAAAAGATATTCCAGCTATAAAACCAAATGGCATTAGCCATCTACTCATTTCTTTTTGTCTAATCTTTCTATCCAGTTTAGGATTTAAGGTTCTTATATCTTCAAAATTTTGAGATTTGAATAGGATATTTGCCTTCTCATTAAGCAATTTTGTTTCATCAGATGATATTTTCTCTCTTAATGGTGGGATTAAAATAGCTTCAGAGAGTATTACTGATTTTTCTTTGAAAACTTCAAATAGCTCGATACATTTATCAATGTTTTCAAATATCACAATACTTTTAGTCAAATTTCAATCCTCAAATGTTTGTGTGTTATTCAAATTAATAAAATAAGATATATACACTATAGATTAAGTTAAAGTAAAAGATTAAAGAACCAATCTTAAATGACAAAAGTTCTCATTACAGATCCAATTGATCAAACAGGAATCGATATTCTTTCACAAGTAGCTCAGGTTGATCAGAAGATAGGAATCTCAAACTCTGAGCTAGCTTCCATTATTAAAGATTATGATGCTTTAATGATTCGCTCTGGTACTCAAGTAACTGAAGCAGTGATTAACTCTTCAAGTAAACTGAGAATTATTGGAAGAGCGGGAGTTGGAGTCGATAATGTAGATGTTAAGGCTGCTACGCAGAAAGGAGTTCTTGTTGTAAATTCTCCAGGAGGTAACACGATAGCTGCTGCTGAGCATACCATAGCAATGATGTTGGCTTTATCTAGAAATATTCCAATTGCTAATAGTAGTACTTTGTCAGGTAAATGGGAAAGAAAGAAATTTGTTGGGAATGAGCTTTACAAGAAAAAACTAGGTGTTGTAGGTTTAGGGAAAATTGGTGCTCATGTAGCGAAAGTTGCGAATGCACTAGGAATGGAAGTTTACGGATATGATCCCTTTGTTTCAACTGAAAGAGCTCAACAAATACAAGTTAAGTTATCTGAACTACAGGATCTATTCCAACAATCTGATTATGTAACTTTACATTTGCCTCGCACACCAGATACAGAGAATTTAGTAAATATAGAAGTGCTTAAAAGTATGAAAAGTAGCGCAAAATTAATTAATTGCGCTCGAGGAGGCTTAATTGACGAAGAAGCATTAGCAGAAGCTTTGAATAAATCATTGATTGGAGGCGCTGCAATAGATGTCTTTTCTAAAGAACCTTTGGAAGGTGATTCACCACTTTTGAGGGTTGAAAAGAATCTTATTCTCACACCACACTTAGGAGCATCTACTCGTGAAGCACAAGAAAATGTAGCTGTTGATGTTGCAGAACAAATCAGAGATGTCCTGCTTGGTTTATCTGCTAGAACTGCAGTCAATATTCCAGGTTTGAGCCCTGATATTATGGACAGTCTAAAACCTCATTTGCAGTTGGCTGAAACAATGGGTCTGCTCATAAGTCAGCTTTCAGGTGGTCAGATTCAAAAACTAGAGGTGAAGCTTCAAGGCGAATTTGTTCAACATCCTTCCCAACCAATAATAATAGCTAGTCTAAAAGGCCTGCTAAGTAAAGCTTTGGGAGATAGGATCAATTATGTGAATGCCTCTTTAGAAGCAGATGCGAGGGGCATTATAGTTGTCGAAAGTAAAGATGAGGCAAGACCTGAATTTGCTAGTGGTTCGCTTCAATTAACTACTTATGGAGATAATGGAGACCATAGCGTAGCAGGAAGTATTTTCGCTGACGGAGAATTAAGAATTATTAGTATTGATCAATACCCAGTTAACGTATCGCCTAGCAGATATATGTTGGTTACTAGGCACAGAGATATGCCTGGTATTATTGGCAAGCTGGGGTCTTTATTAGGTAGCAACAATGTAAATATTGCTTCAATGCAAGTTGGGCGCAAAATAGTTAGAGGGGAAGCTGTTATGGTTCTAAGTATTGATGATCCAATACCTAATAAGTTGCTTGATACCATTATTGAAGTAGAGGGAATTACCAGCGCTAATCCTGTTACTTTATAAAGAGGCTTGCTCTATTAATGGCAATTAAAGATTGGTATAAATTAACTTTTCAGATAGAAAGTGATTCAGAAGATATTATTATTTGGAAATTAAATGAGATGGGAATATTTAGTTTTTCATTTGAATTTTCAATTAAAAATGAACATAAAAAAGAGGTGAATATATGGATGCCAATTGATGATTGGGGCGAAAGTTCTAGAAATGCTTTTGAAAAAATAATTAGCAAACTTTTAAATATTAATTCCCCTAAGAATCAATTTTTTGACTGGAGCGTAATTAAAGAGGAGGATTGGTTGACAAGTTGGAAGAAATATTGGGCGCCTGAATTAGTAGGAAATCATTTTTTAATATTGCCTTGTTGGATAAATCTAAATGAAAAATTTAAAGATAAACGAGTCATAAAAATTGATCCTGGAGCAGCCTTTGGTACAGGAAGTCACCCTTCGACTTATCTTTGTTTGGAAAAAATGGAGAATATGTTACTTTCTGATAAAAAGGTGATAGATATTGGAAGTGGTAGTGGAATTTTGAGCGTTGCCGCAAGATTGCTTGGCGCTAATGAGGTTTGTGCAGTGGATAATGATTATTTAGCTATAAATGCAACTAATTCTAATTATCAACTAAATTTCGGTAATTTAAAAAACTTAAATACCCATTTGGGATCTTTTAATGAAGTGATTTTAGAAAATCAACTTAAAAAATTTGACATTGTTTTATGCAATATTCTCGCTGAAGTAATCAAAGAAATGATTCCGAACATTTATAAATGTTTGAGGAAGAATGGGGAAGTAATTTTCAGTGGAATTTTGAATTCACAAAAAGATGAAATTATAAAAATATTATTACAAAATAACTTGAAATTATTAGATGTATCAACTAGAAAAGATTGGGTATGCATTTCTGCGCAAAAAGCAAGCAATGCAGTCTAACTATAAGTTTTTCTTATAGATACTCTTTCATACATTTTATTGTGTCATTTTTTACTTCAAAATCTCACATATCGACGCAATCGATGTTAAAAATGTAAAAGATAGGTATTAATTACCAACAATTTTTTTTTTAAATGGCTTCTTACAAAGTTACTCTCATCAGCGAAGGTGAAGGTCTCAATTCAACTATTGAAGTACCTGACGACCAATACATTTTAGACGCAGCCGAGGAGCAAGGCATCGATCTCCCCTATTCATGCAGAGCTGGAGCATGTTCAACATGTGCTGGAAAAGTTACTTCAGGAAGTGTTGATCAATCAGATCAAAGTTTCTTGGATGATGACCAACTAGAAGCCGGTTTCGTTCTTACGTGTGTTGCTTATCCGACATCTGATGTAACAATTACAACTCATGCTGAGGAAGAATTGTATTAAATATAAAAAATTAATTTTTTTAAGTTGATTATTCATTATTTCTCTGCCACCCTCAATGAAGGTGGCTTTTTTATGAATGAATAAATTTGAATTTTTAAAAACTGGAAGTGTTCAATCTAGTTATGGAGGTCAGTACAGTTATAAGGTAATTGGACCATGTTGCAGATTATATGATAGGGAGGAATTACCTTGGCCTTGTTCAAGACTTGCTTGGAGAAGTAAGGAGCCTAGTTGGAGAAGAATAGGTTCAAGATTTGTAGCTGATATCGCTTCAAGAAAATGTCCCTCTTACTCGGTTCAGATTTTGGAACCTGGATCAAAACCTGTTGAAACAGTTATAACTATTTTTTCAAAGAAATTTTCTTCTGATATACAAGAATGGTGGTATAGCAAAAAACCAGGCTCAAAAGAGCCTGGTAATATCTTTCCTTCTTAAGTAAGTTAGCTTTAAATATTATGCTTTTGGCTTTGGAGGCATGTAACCTTTTAAGCCTGTACATTCAAGGCTATCGATTGTATCAACTCCAGTTTGTGAATTGGTACCAGAGGCTCTTTCACATAATGATTTTCTCTGAGAAAGATCAAGATTTGCATCAGTAAAGTCTGCCCCATCAATAATTGCTCCATCAAAAACACTTTTCATTAGCTCACCATTAGTGAGATTTGCATCTGTAAAATCAGCATTATCAAAGCGTGTTGCATATGCAATAAGGTCCTTCATATTTGCCCCTTTAAAACTAGAGTTTTTTGCAGTTGTTACGCTCATATATGCTCCTTCAAGATTAGCTTCGCCTAGATCTTGATTAGATAGATCATATTTAACATATTCAGTATTATGAAGGTCGGCACCGTGAAGATCATCTTTTAGTACGTCAACTGATGAAGGATCACTAGGATAGAGTGCGTTTGCAGAGATTGGATTAATAAGTAAACCAAAAATTAACGGAAGAAATATAAAAAGTCTTTTACAAGACTTTTGTAGTGATGAAAAAATAGAAACCATTTCGATCAACATCAATATAGAAAACCTATGACTATTATTCCATGGGTTGGTCATTTACGAAGCTTCTTCTAACGAACTGTTGCAGTTTAGTTTATTTCTACAGTTAGAAAATCTTTTGCAAGCTGAGTATTTGGAAAAACTTTTTGAGCCTCTTTAAGCAAATCGCTTGGAGTAATTGCATTTTTATTAGTGTATCTTGGACTTAAATGAGTAATGATTAATTTTTTTGCATTAGATAATAATGCTGTTTTTGCGGCCATTATTGTTGTGGAATGTAATTTTTCGTAAGCCATGCTCTCATCCTGGTTTGAAAACGTCGATTCGTGGACGAGTAAATCGGCATTCTTTGATAATGACACCGCTGATTCGCTGAAGACAGTATCCGTGCAATAAACAAAACTTTCACCCTCCCTAGGAGGTCCGCAGAAATCTTCCCCGTTAAATGTTCTCCCATCTGCTAATGTTACTTTTTTACCTTTTTGTAGTTCTGAATAGATTGGTCCAGGCGATATTTTTAAAGACTCAGCTTTTTTGATATCAAATATACCGGGCTTGTCTTTTTCGTTTACTCGATAACCATAAGCAGGTATTTTATGTTTTAGGCAGGCGCAGTTAACTTTTATTTTCTCGTTTTCAAATAAAACTTTATTTTCTGATGCAAAATTTTCAACTTCCACGAAATGCAGTGGAAATGATAATTTGCAAAAACTACTTTTAATCGCAGAATTTATAAAACCTCTCAACTCTGAAGGACCGTAAATTTCAATACCTTTACTATTCCCTGATAAACCTAGGGTCGCCAAAAGGCCTGGTAAACCATAAATATGGTCTCCATGCATATGTGTAATAAATATCTTCTTGATTTGAGAAGATTTAATATTACTTTTCATTATTTGATGCTGTGTTCCCTCACCACAGTCAAAAAGCCATACTTCCGAAGATTGTGATAATTTAAGTGCTAAGGAAGAAACATTTCTTGTTAAGGAAGGGACTCCAGAACTTGTTCCTAGGAAGGTGATATTCACTATATTGTGATATTTTTATTTTGATATCTGGATTAAATCTAGACTTTTAGTCAAAATTAGGCAAATTAAGAATTTATTTTTTAAACAAAGTGATACTTAAATTAAAAAAAATTTATAGTAAATCTTTTTTGATAAGTATTTTATGTTTCTGTGTTATTCAGAGTGAATCTGTTTTTGCTTTTGAAGAGCCAATAATTAGAGTTTTGATATCAAAAGATAACTTTATTAGAATCAGATCAGATAAATCAATTCCGTTGATTATAGAAGGAATAAACTTCTCAAATAAAGAAATAAGTGGTTTAACCTTGAAAAATGAGAATAATAGAACAATCTTATACTTTGATAAAAATAAAAAGGAAATTTATGATTTAAAAAGTAATCAAGAATTACAAATTAAATCTTCTGATGGGAGAGGTATCTGGGTAGGTCAGAAAAGATTTCCCGGTAAACTTAATCTCTTTGTGCTTGATTCTGAAATATTAGTAGTTAATGTTCTAGGAATTGAAAAATACTTAAGTAGTGTAGTGGGTTCAGAAATGCCAGCAAAATGGCCATTGGAAGCATTGAAAGCACAAGCAATAGCTTCTAGAACTTATGCTTTAAAGCAAAAGGGAAACGATCTCTTTGATATAGATTCTACTCAGACAAATCAAGTTTATAATGGTTTGGAATCAAGAACTAATAAAACTATAAAAGCCGTTAGAAGTACAAGATCTTTGGTTTTGATATATGAAAATAAACTGATTAATGCTTTATTTCATAGTAGTTCAGGTGGAATGACAGAAAATAGTCAAGATGTATGGAAGAATAAATATCCATATTTATCAAGTGTAAAAGATTTTGATAAAGATAATCCAAAGTTTAGATGGCAAAAAAAATTTTCAAATAAAGAATTAGTAGATTTGTTTCCTAAGATTGGAGGATTAAAAGATATAGAGATTCTAAATATTACAAGTACAGGGAGGGTAAAAAATGTAAAACTTTTTGGGTTTTATGGTTCTGATCAAATGTCCGGAGTAGATCTAAGAAAAAGATTAGACCTTAATAGCAATTTAATGAGATTTAAATTTTTTGATGAAGAACCAAATAATAAATTCCATATTAAAAAAGGGTTACTAGTTTTTGGGCAGGGATCTGGACATGGAGTAGGAATGAGTCAATGGGGAGCTAAATATATGGCTTCAAAAGGCAAAAAAGCTGAAGAAATATTAAAGCACTACTACAGAGGAGTGGAGATTAAGCCTTTTTCAAAAGATTACCTATAAAAATCATTTTGCATTAAGGACTAATTTTGGATTTATATTAGTTAGTTCTTTATTTAAAAATCCTATCCCTAGTAAATTATTTTTTTTATCTATTACTTTCAAGGGTTTTTTATAATTAAAAGTGTTGCATTCAATTTTATAATTTTTATCAAGTTTAATTGATCTTCCAGTTTGCCAAAAATTGATTTCTTCTTCATTAGATAAAATTAATGTTGAAATGTGATTCAGAGCAGAAATTGTTGGAATAATAAAATTTGTCGCGTTACCGCCCACTTTTTCTTTTTCGATATCAGATATTTTTATAGAGTTTTGTTCATCAAATCCACAAGCTGAAATTCTTTTTAGTTGTAGAAGGCAACCCTCGGAATTAAGAACTTTACCCAAATCTCTTGCTATTGACCTTATGTATGTGCCTGCGGAACATTTAATTTTTATTTCTATGATTCCATTTATTTGGTCCCATTTCATTAAAGTGAGCTCTTCTATTTTTACTTCTCTTGGTGCTAATACAAAATATTCATTATTAAGAGACTTTTTATAAGCTCTCTCTCCATTGACGTGCACGCTTGAAATCTCCGGCGGAATTTGTTTAATTATTCCTCTAAAATTATTCAAATAATGATCTAATTGCTCATCACTGATTTTAGGCCAAAGTTTTTGATTAATTATTTCTCCGTGAATATCATCTGTCTTGGTTTTTATCCCTAATTTAATTTTTCCTATGTACGTTTTCCCCTGAGGAAGATATTGAATAAATCTTGTTGCACTGCCTATCGCAATTGGTAATGTTCCTGTAACCTCTGGATCAAGAGTTCCTGTATGCCCGACTTTTTTTGTATTTAGTAACTTTCTTATTTGTTTAACACAATCATGCGAGGTACAGCCTTTATCTTTGTTAATTACTAAGAATCCATCTTTAGTTTCCATTTTTAATATTAAGAATACTTTGAGAATGCTTTATGACCATTTTATGATTTTTGTATTGAAATCTTAAAGTTAGAAATTGAAAAACAATAGTTTTATATTAAATGAGTTTTTAGATAATGCTTTTAATTTAAAATCGCATTTAATAGAGTACTTATCCATTAAAGAATGTGATTTAGATGGGCTCCTTGCAAATGCAAAGATGAATTTAGCAAATTCACATCCTGGCGATACATTAAATGATGTTTCAGATTTTTATAGTGAGATTGTTGGAGATCGGCATGTAGCTGATTTAGCTGCTTGGCATATTACAAGCAAGGACTACATCGCAGATACTCTAAAGCTTCAGCAGAGATTCTCTAGAGATTTGGTTTTAGATTTTGGAGGAGGGATTGGAACTCATGCTTTAGCAAACGCGATGTCTTCAAAAGTTGAGCATGTTTTTTTTGTAGATATAAATGAAACAAATAGAAACTTTGTTAAATACAGGGCTGAGGAATTGGGAGTCGAAAAAAAGATTACTTTTTGCAAGAAAATTAAAGATGCACCAATATCGAAATTTGATACGATAATTTGTCTTGATGTTTTGGAACATCTTGCAAATCCAGCCAATCAACTTGAGATTTTCAATGAGGTTATGGATTTTAATTCTATTGCTTTATTTAATTGGTATTTTTATAAAGGAGAAAAAAATGAATATCCTTTCCATATTGACGATCCT
>CACGAJ010000023.1 GCA_902570945.1 uncultured Synechococcaceae cyanobacterium | reverse complement strand
TAATGGACTGATTAAATGGCTAAAATCTCAAAAATCTGATGTTATTTTAATTTCAAGAGGAGATCCACTTTGGTTTGGAATAGGGAGAATACTCCTAGAAAATTTTTCAAAAGATGAATTAAATTTCTACCCTTCAAATACTTGCATTCAATTAGCATTTAGTAAATTAAAGATCCCATGGCAAGATACTGCGAATATAAGTATTCATGGAAGAGATTCGACTAAGCTAATTAAGGCTCTAAAAGCAAGACCTTCAAGTTTGGCTGTTATTACAGATTCAAATAAAAAAAGTTTAGAAATAATCAAAAAAAACTTATCGGAATTAAATCTGATTGACTGCTATGATTTTTGGCTCTGTGAAGAAATAGGCTTCGACAATGAAAATATAAGAAAATTAAATATTAAAGAGTCATTGCCATCTGATGTATCGAGTTTGAACATTGTTATTCTTACAAAAACAAAGAAAAATTACTCAAATAATAATCTCCCTCTTTTCGGAATCAGTGACCATATTTTTAAAACTTTTGACGATAGACCAAATTTATTAACTAAAAGGGAGGTTCGAGTTCAAATCTTAGCTGATCTAGAACTCCCTAAAAATGGTGTCATCTGGGATATAGGAGCAGGTTGCGGGTCGATTGGTTTAGAGGCATTAAAACTAAGGCCTAATTTAGATTTGTTTTGTATCGATAAGAGACTTGGCTCAAAAGCATTAATACTAGAAAACTCAGAAAGGCTTGGCGTTAAACCAAAATTTATTTTTGAGGAAGACATAAATAATATTTTGAAAAAAAGAAATTTAAGTTCTTTTAAAAAACCAAATCGATTAGTAATTGGAGGATGTGATAAAAAAACTAAATTTCAAGTTATTGATAACCTGGCTCGGGGGATGAGTATTGGAGATATTGTTGTTATACCAATAATTGACATTCAATCTATTAAAGAATTGAAAGAGGAATTAGAAGATAAAAATTTCAAAACAAATTTAAATTTAATTCAGACCTATAAAAACTTAAGTATCGTTGAAGGAATGAGATTAGAACCAAATAATCCTGTTTTTATATTAAAAGGGAGAAAATATATTTAAATAATTGTTATTTGTTAGGTTTAGCCACATGGGGCAAACCCCAGCCTAGTTTATTTCTTAAAACTTGGAAAAATTCATGATCTTCAAGTCTAATAAATTTTACTGAGTGTTTACTTTTTCTTATTAAAACTCTATCTTCAGGCCAAACATAACAACCCGCATTTCCGTCAACAACCATTACCAATCTTTCAGGAGTTGCGGGGAAAACAGTTACTGGCTCTGAATCATTAAAAACTAATGCCCTAGATGCCAATGAGTGTGGAGCAATTGGAGTTAATTGCACGACTGGACAATCAGGTGTAATAACTGGTCCTCCAGCACTCAATGAATATGCAGTAGATCCAGTTGGAGTAGATAAAATTACTCCATCAGCAGAGATATCTACAGGAGCATGTCGCCCTATAGAAATCTCAAAATGACACATACTTGTAAGAGGTTCCCTATGAAGAGCCATCTCATTAAGGCAAAGAGACTCCCATCTCCTCTGATCATTCCTCATTACACTAATGATAAAACATGTTCTTTCTTCAATATCCCAATTTCCCTCAATGATTTTATCTATGGCTTCATCAAGATTAGATAAATAAGCTTCCGCGAGAAAGCCTAAATGACCAGTATTTATTGTAAGGATTGGAATTTTAGCAGGTGCCGTTTGTCTTGCCGCAGAAAGTACTGTTCCATCTCCGCCAAGAACAATTGCAAATTCCATTGAAGAATCAAAACCTTCGGGGACACAGTTCGTATATCCCAAAGGACGAACATGTTGATCAGGATTAGCGAATCCCACCATTCCACCCGAGCTACTAACTCTTACAACTTCATAATTGGATTTTTCCAATTTTTTTTGAACAGAAGTTGCAGTTTGAACAGCTAGTTCCTTTCCATCATTAACGATTAGTCCTGCTTTACGTACCAATCAAAAAATTAAAACTAGGACTATCTTAAACTAATTTGTTGGACAATCCTAATTTAAAATTAAATACCATTAGAACTGTTCTAAGAATCTAATATCATTTGTATAAAATTTTCTGATGTCGTCGATCTGATGTCTCACCATGCAAAATCTCTCAACTCCTAATCCTGCTGCAAAACCAGTCCATTTCTCAGAATCTATTCCTAATTTTTCTAAGACCTTAGGATCTACCATTCCGCAACCCATTACTTCTAACCATTTACCTTTCCACTGGACGTCTACTTCTGCAGAAGGTTCAGTAAATGGGAAATAACTAGCTCTAAATCTTACAGGAATATCTCCAAAAAAGGCCTTTAAAAATGTAAGAACTGTTCCTCTTAAATGACTAAAATTAATATCTTTATCGATACATAAAACCTCAACCTGATTAAATACAGGGGAATGAGTAGCATCTACTGCATCTCTCCTATATACTCTCCCGGGAGCAATAATTCTTACTGGAGGAGGATTCTTCTCTAAGTATCTTATCTGAACAGGAGAAGTATGGGTCCTCAAAAGTCGATTTTCATCTAAGTAGAAAGTATCCTGCATATCTCTTGCGGGATGATTTTTGGGTATATTGAGAGACTCAAAATTATAAAAATCAGTTTCTATTTCAGGGCCACTTTCAACTGAGTATCCCAAACCACAAAAAATATCTATTATTTCGTCTTGAGTTGAAATCAAAGGGTGTTTATTCCCAGGGGGGGTTCCAATTGAAGGGATAGTTACGTCAATTTTTTCTTTTTTAATTTTTTTATCTAAGGCTTCGCTGTTTAGTTTATTTTTTCTTTCAGTTATTAGTTCTTGCAAATTTATCTTTATTAAATTTGCCTTCTGGCCAATAATTGGTCTATCAGTAGCAGATAATTGACCCATTGTTTTCAAAATAATTGATAAATCACCTTTTTTCCCTAGCAAGGAAACTCTCAATTGATCCAGTTCTTCATGAGTATTAGAATTATCTATATTATTTTTTGCTGTTAGAGAAAGATTATTTAGTTTTTCCTCAATTTGACTTAATGATTCAATTTGACTCACTGATATAGTAAAAATAAGTATTGCTTTATCTTACTTAAATATCGTCCATAAATAAAATGTCTTGATTAATGAAACCGTTAAATATATTAATTAGCAATGATGATGGTGTTTTCGCAGCGGGGATAAGAGCTTTAGCAAAATCAGCCCAAAAAAGAGGACATAAGGTAAAAGTAGTTTGTCCTGACCAAGAAAGATCAGCTACTGGTCATGGTCTTACTTTACAATCCCCATTAAGAGTGGAAAAAGCTGACGAGTTATTTGGACAAGGAATTGAAGCTTGGGGATGTTCCGGCACACCTGCTGATTGTGTCAAATTAGCACTATCTGAACTCTTGGATCATAAACCTGATCTGGTATTATCCGGAATAAATCACGGACCCAATTTAGGGACAGATATTTTTTGTTCAGGCACAGTCGCTGCAGCTATGGAAGGCACTTTAGAAAATGTTCCTTCCATGGCAATAAGTGTTGCTAGTTTTAAATGGAAGAATTTTGAATTTGCTGGCGAAATTGCAATGAATATTGCCGAACAAGCAATTAACGATAGTTGGCCAGCTTCACTTTTGTTAAATTTGAACATACCCCCCTGCGAACAAAACAAGATAAAAGAATTATCCTGGACAAGATTATCGGTAAGAAAATATAAAAATCAATTTTCCAAAAGGGAAGACCCGAGGGGTGATGATTATTATTGGTTAGCAGGTGAAGTTGTTTTAGATCTTAAATCGAAAGGTTACGGTCCTAAGAATTGGCCAAGCGATGTATCTCAAATACAAGAAAATAAAATATCTCTTACACCTGTAGAACCAGATTTATTTTGGAGAGGTGATTTAAATGACTTACCTAAAATTAATAATTCATTTGTAAATCCTTCTTAAAAGCCATAAAGAAAAGCAAAGTCCAAAAAAATGTGCAGCGATAACTTGCGTGTTACTGAGTACTGATAATATTTCAAGACCAGTAATAGGGATATCAGATGTCGCTGTTATCAATTGTCCAGTTGTTTGAGAGGATGCTTGTATAAATAAGGCTCCCATAAGAGCTTGATATCCAATTAATCCAAACAAAATTCCAAACAAATCAACTATTAGGCCTCGTTTTATCAATTTAGCGGTTTGTCCTCTTGAGGGTCTTGCGTTGCTTGCGATTGCTCTTCCTGTTTTAACTATTAACCAACCTTGCCAAAGACTAAAAAGTAGTAAAATCAGAGATATTGTTGTAAGTGATAGACCAGGAGCTAAGCCAAGCTGTCCTTCGCTGTTATTTACAACATTTGAAAAAAGCAAAACAGCTGCAACAACAACACCTAAAATGGACTGAACCCAAAAGCGTATCCATCCAATGCGTCGCACTCCAAATGAAAGGGACTGAAAATCCATTTTGTCAGACATTCATTTGATTGAATAAACTATAATCAATCCAAATTTGCCACTAAAATCATAAAATTGCACGTAATCTTTTGATCTCTTTAATATCGCCATCTGAAGTTAAGAGTCCTACCTCAATAGCTATTGGGAGTTTTGATGGCCTTCATGCTGGTCACAGACAATTAATAAAAAGTGTAGTTGAAGAAAATCAATATACCCCAACAATTGCAAGCTTCTGGCCTCATCCCCGAGAAGTTCTTTACAAAGAGATGCGTCTTAGACTTGATCTCCCTAATGAAAAACTATCTATTCTTGAAGATCTGGGGATTGAACAATTAGTTTTGATTCCTTTTGATATGGAACTATCCAAATTAAGTGCGGAAAGATTCGTAAGAGATATTTTAATAAATCAATTACAAGCAAAAAACATTTCTGTAGGTGCTAATTTTAAATTTGGTTTCAGAAGAAGTGGAGATATAAATACCATAAAAAATATGATTAAGAATACGGATATTAAACTAAAAATTATTCCAATTTTAGAAGACAAGGAAGGTAGAATCAGCAGCAGCAGAATAAGAGATCTATTAGAGAAAAGTGATCTGAAAAATGCTTTCAAAATTCTTAATAGGCCTTATAGCTTTAATGGAAAAGTAGTTAAAGGTAAAGGAATTGGGAAAAGTATGGGATGGCCTACCGCAAATCTTGAAATAGATGGCAGAAAATTTTTACCTGGAGAAGGAGTTTACGCATCTTGGACAACCATAGAAAATTCCAACAAAAAAATTGAATCTGTTATGAATCTTGGTTCTCAACCAACAATAAATCCTTTATTGCCTTCTGCAGTTGAAGTTCATTTAATAAATAAAGATATTGATCTATATGGGTTAAATCTATCTGTTGAACCAATTGAAAAACTTAGATCTCAAATCAAGTTCAAAAATATAGATCAACTTTCTAATCAAATTAAAAAAGATAGAGATAATGCTCTGAAAATTTTTAAAAACTACAAAAAATAAATTAAAAATGCTGAATTCCAATCCTAAAGACGCTGAAGATTTAAGAATTTATCAAATTATTGACGCTAATCTAGATAGAGCCAGAGAAGGGCTAAGAGTATTAGAGGATTGGGCTAGATTTGGTCTAGGCAAAGAAAAATATGTTGAAAAGATTAAAAATTTTAGACAAATTTTAGGAAAAAATCATTTAGAAGTTTATAAACAATCAAGAAATAACATTGATGACAAATGCAAAGGATTGACTCATCAAGAGCAATTTAACAGAAAAACTTCTGAGCAAATTATAAGTTCTAATTCAGCCAGAGTTCAAGAAGCATTACGAGTAATAGAAGAATTCTCAAGACTTCAGAATCATGAGCTTTCAAAAATCGCTTCCGAAATTAGATATGAAATTTATACTATTGAAATTGACTTATTAAGTTATAGCAAGTTTAAGAAGTCGGAGGAAATATTAAAAGAAAATGACTTATATGTAATCACAGATCAAAAAGACAATTTATTAGAAATAATAGAGGAAATTTTAATTGCTGGAGTAAGAATTATTCAACATAGATTTAAAACGGGAACTGATCAAGATCATCTTCAAGAAGCAATTCAGATTAAAAATCTTTGTAAAAGATATAATTCTCTGTTTATCGTTAACGATAGACTTGATATAGCTCTGGCATCTAACGCTGATGGGATTCATCTTGGTCAAGACGATTTAGATTTAAAAACCGCAAGGAGACTATTAGGATATTCAAAAATTATTGGTATAAGCGCAAATAATGAAATTGATATTTCTAATGCTCTTAAAGAGGGTTGTGACTACATAGGAATAGGACCGGTATTTGAAACTGCAACAAAGAAGGACAAAAAACCCATTGGTATTGAAAAAATCAAAACATTAACCAAAGATTTAGATATTCCTTGGTTTGCCATCGGAGGAATTAAGTCAAATAATATTTCCTATTTAAAAAGCAATGGGTTTAAGAAAGTTGCCTTAGTTTCACAATTAATGAATTCTGAAGATCCTAAAGAAGACGCTATGATGATCCTAAAAAAGTTGTCTCATGAAAATTAGGGTAAATGGAGAAGAAAAAAAAATAGAACTTGATCAAGATAATGCTCTACTATCTACAGCTCTTCACCATATGGGATATAAACCAAACACAATTGTAGTGGAGTTGAATAATTTAATTGTAAATTCAATGAAATGGGAAAAAGTGAAGCTTAAAGATGGTGATAATTTAGAAATTGTTTCAATAGTTGGTGGCGGATAAAAGAAAAATATTCAATGCATTAAAAATCTTCATAATTTTTTAAGTTTAGGCTTGAAACAATAACCAAATTTCTCCTTTTTTCGTTTTATATTTTTAATACTTAAATTTAACAATGAAAGAAAAAATTGATAACAACTCAAGGTCTCTAAAGTGGGAGCAAAATGGGGAGTTAGCACATAAAGATCTCTCCGAGCTGATTGAAAGATTAAAAAATGTAGAAAGTGAACATACCTCATCTGAGCTTTCTAGATTAGGTACAAAATTAAACATAAAAGATTAAATTTGTTACTTAGATCTTGTTTTTATAAGAATTTGTACCAAATTAAAAATACTGAATATAAAAATAAATGCCGAAAAGATTCCCAGAGTGGGTAAATACAGAAGTCGTGATTAAAGCAATCAAAATGAGAGAAGAAGGAATGCTATCAAAACAACTAAATTTATGGATAGAAAACCTGTTAGAAATAGAAAAAAAGTGATTATTTAGGAAATACTTTTAATAATTCTCAGAGCGGCCATTGCTGCTCCGTAACCATTATCTATATTCATAACTGCAATACCTGGAGAACAGCTAGACAACATACTATTTAAAGCAGTTTCTCCATCCTTGCTGACTCCGTATCCTACTGAGACAGGTACTGCAATTATCGGTTGAGCCAACAATCCTCCCACAACTGTTGCCAAAGCCCCTTCCATTCCAGCACAAACTATTAATACATCATATTTATTAATTTCTTCTAACTGACTCATCAATCGATGAAGTCCAGCTACTCCAACATCTATAAAAGATTGACAATTCACTCCATAAATTTCGAGCGCTAATTGTGCTTCAAGTGTGACGGCCAAATCGCTTGAGCCGCCTGAAATTATGGCAACTTTTTTATTCGTGATTATTTTATTAAAATTTTTCCCAATTAGTAGGCAATTTGCTTCTTCATGGAATCGTGCATCATCATACAAATCTAAAAGATAATTAGCCTTTTCACTATTAATCCTAGTAATGAATACAACCTCATTCTTACTTAATACATTTCCACATAATCTTTCTAATTGGTCGATACTCTTATCTTGACCCCAAATAGCCTCAATGAGTCCAAGCCTATCTCTTCTTTGAAAATCAAACTTGATATCAAAATTCATCTTTGTTTATCTAATTCTCCCTCATAAATCAATTCAAAAGGATTATCGCCTACATTTAGAGCAGCTTTAACATTATCTTCAAATTTTTGTTGAACTACATTTACTTCTGACATTGGTATGCTTTTCCATAATTTCTTACTTTTCCAATTTACTAATATTAAAGCTTCTTCTTTTTCTTTATCCCAAAATAATTGTCTACCCAAAAAACCATCTTGAGAAGATAACCATGGCTCCCATATTTCTTTTTCCGCATTTAGCCAAGCTGCTTTTACATCAGCAGGTACTTTGAGTCTTAATTCTTCTGTAACCATTTCACTTTGAAAATTATCCATTGTAAGAGCTTTTAAATTGGGAATATCAGATTGAACAGTTAAAACTACTAAGCAAATTAATGATAGACAAAATCTTTGAATTTTTTTTTTCAAATTTAAATTAAATCTCATTTTTTCTCAAGAAGAACTACTGAATGGCAACTTATACCCTCTTCTCTCCCCTCTGGACCCAATTTTTCATTCGTAGTTGCTTTAATCCCAATTAAATTTTCGTCAATATTTAAAATTTCAGAAATATTTTTTTTCATTAGTTTTATATGTGGCATGATTTTTGGCCTTTCAGCAACAAGAACGCTATCAATATTATTTATTTCCCAACCATCTTGTCTTATCAAGTCAATTACTTTTGATAACAAAAACAAGCTATCAGCATTTTTCCATTTTTCATCAGATGGGGGGAAATACTTTCCTATGTCGCCCAACGAAAGAGCTCCCAATAAAGCATCCATTATTGAGTGACTTAAAACATCAGCATCACTATGCCCATCCAATCCTAAACTTTCAGGGTGATGCAATTTTACACCTCCAATAATTAAATCTCTATCCTCTACAAGTCTGTGAATATCGTATCCATTACCTATTCTAAATTTCATGAATTGATTATTTTCTTTTATTATTCTCTTACTTTGTGGGGATTTTTTGTAGTTTTCATTTGAAATTAAGTCACTTCTTCTCTCTAATGTTCTTTCAAAACTTTTTCTTCTTCTCCACGATTTAATCTCTTCATGATTACCGCTCACAAGAATATCTGGCACTTTCATATCTTTAAAAGTTATCGGCCTTGTGTATTGAGGATATTCTAATAAAGAAGAATTATGACTCTCATCGACTAAGGAGTCTGGATCACCAAGAGTTCCTGGTAATAATCTAGTCAAACCGTTAATTATTGATATAGCGGGTATTTCACCTCCAGAAAGTACATAATCGCCTATCGATATCTCTTCATCAGCTAAACATCTAATCCTTTCATCAAAACCTTCATATTGACCACAAATAATTATTATTTGATCCAAAGTGGACCATCTCGCAAGATCCTTTTGCTTTAGTACTTTACCCTGTGGGGTCATCAGCAAAGTTTTACTTTTGGGTAATTTTCTAATTGATTCATATGCCTTATAAATAGGTTCAGGTTTTAATACCATACCTGCTCCTCCTCCATAAGGCTTATCGTCTACTTGTCTATAAGAACCTTCTCCATATTCTCTCAAATCATGTAAATTTAAATCGATCAAATTCTTATCTAGAGCTTTTGTTATGACCCCTAAATTATTTATCAATTCAAAAGCTTTAGGGAACAATGTAATTACATCAAAATTAAAACCACTCATCTAGAAATCTTCCTCATAACCAAACTCAATTAACCTTGATTCTTTTTTTCTCCAATTTGGAATAACTTTCACAAACAACTCTAGATGAACTGGACCATCAATTAATTTTGACATATTTGCTCTTGCTGACTGACCAATCATTTTTAACATTGAACCTTTCTTTCCAATAAGAATGCCTTTTTGAGTTGATCTTTCAACAATAATATTAGCCAAAATAGCTGTAAAAACTTTGCCATTTTTTCTTTTCATTTCCTCCATCTTTTCTATCTTTACTGCCACACTATGAGGTACCTCTTCTCTTGTATTTTTTAATACCTGCTCTCTCACTAAATCAGATAATAAATTATCTAAAGGTTGGTCGCAAATCATCTCTTCGCCATAAAGTTTTGGTCCCTCTGGAAGAAAATTAAGTGCCATATCGACTAGTTCAGAACATCCCTCTCCTTGAGAAGCACTTACAATTTGAAAGTTTCTATTAATTCCAAAAAATCTTCTATATTGATCTAATCGTAAATTCCTAAATTCTTTATTAACCAAATCCCACTTATTTAATGCCACAATAAACTCAGTTTTATTTGCGATTAGAAAGTTCAAAATATATTCATCACCTCTACCAGGTTCTTCACTTGAATCAATTACAAAAATCACCATATCAACTCCATTAATTGCAGATTTTGCGTTTTTTACTAATATCTCTCCAAGTCGATGATGAGGTTTATGAACACCTGGGGTATCAACAAAAATTATTTGTCCATTGTCTTTAGTAAGTATTCCTTTTAATTTATTTCTAGTAGTTTGCGCTATTGGAGAAGTAATTGTTATTTTTTCTCCAATCAATTTATTTATTAAAGTAGATTTACCAACATTTGGCCTTCCTAGTAAAGTTACAAACCCAGATCTATAATTGGCCAAAGACTTTTAATGTATCAATAATAAAATTCTGATCAAAAATGGGAAAAAAAACCATAAATTTAAAAGAAGCTTCCTTCACGCAAGCAATAAACGTATCCGCACAATGGTGCAAAGAGTGGGGTGAAGATTTACTCAGCGAAGAGGTTTTAGCAGATAGAATCGCAGAGCTAACTAAAACAAGAAATGGACTTAGAGGATTTTTTGCATACGCTTTATCAGATAAAGATTGTTTTTTGTTAGATAAACTTCCTTTTTCACTTATTTACAAATTTAACGAAGGTGGTGATGCTGTAACAGAAATAGTAGTAAAAAATTTAATAATGAGTTCCGCTCAAATTATTATTCATCGAAGAGATAATAATCATGAATATGAGATATCCTCAGAAAACATTTCAGATAGATGTAAGGCTATTTTAAGACTACTAGAAACTAAGTCAGTTACAAAGTCTGTCAATCAAGTCCTTAGAGACTTAGATGATATGGGCAATAGTTTTGATAATTCAGTAAAGTATGATTCAGAGCAAAAGGAATTTATAAAAAAACAAATTCTTGATATCGCCAATTAAAAAAGCGTAGAAACAAGTCTACGCTTTAGATTAGTTATTTACGTAATGTGTTTAGTCTCTTCTTCCACCACCATTTAATGCAATCATTAACCTAAGAATGAATACAAAAAGATTTATATAGGTTAAGTACATCCCAAGAGCTCCTGCTAAATATTGATCGTCTGTATATCTTCTGGGCATAGTGTAGAAATCAACAAAAGACATTGCTACAAATAAAACTGTTCCAAATCCCGCAATTAATAATTCAAAACCACCTGTTCCAAATGCTGGAGAGAAAATACTACCAACTAATTGGATTACCATTGCAATAACAAGTCCAATTAAGCCTAGACCGACTACTCCACTAAGTGCCTGGCCAACATTATCACTCATCCTTTGGCCAGTGTAAGAAGCGATAATAAATGTGATACCTGTAGCTAATGCTGCTGTAGCAATAGATCCAACACCAATAGTTAAGGCTGCATAAGCAATAATTCCACTTAAAGTAAATCCTGTAAGCAAGCTGTATGTAGCTAATAATGGCAAAGCTTTGGTGTTATTTGCATTATTAGCAGCGCTAGAAGCTACAAAAAACAAAACTAATTGTGCAATGATCGCGACCATAAACAATGGTCCGTAAATGGTGCTTTGAGATAATGTTAAACCTCCAAGAGCTCCAAAGGCCGTAAGAGCCATTCCTCCGCCAACGTATGGGAGGGCTTTTTGAACTACATTAGGTCCAACAATTGCTCTTGTCTGAGCTTCTCGAATAGCTTGATTAAAATTACTACTTGCTGGCATTTTTTTTATTTAATGTTACTTCATTCTACTTGATTTTTAAAATTTCAGGGTACGGATCACCAGAGTTTTAAAGTTATTGATACGCCTCAATAATCTTATGAACTAGAGGATGACGAACTACATCTTCAACAGTTAAATAACAAAATTTAATTCCTTCAGTTTCAGAGAAAATTCTTGATGCTTCGATAAGGCCACTTTCCTGATGTTTTTTTAAATCAATTTGTGTAATATCTCCGTTTACCACCATTTTTGATCTCTCACCTAATCTGGTTAAAAACATTCTCATTTGGGAGCAAGTTGTATTTTGTGCTTCATCTAAGATAACCATTGATTTATCTAAGGTTCTGCCTCTCATAAATGCTAAAGGTGCGACTTCAATAATTCCTTTATCAATTAACGAATTTGTCCTATCAAAACCAAAGATACTATGTAAAGAATCAAACAGGGGTCTTAAATATGGATCTACTTTTTGTTGCAAATCGCCTGGCAGAAATCCCAAACTTTCACCAGCTTCTACGGCTGGTCTAGTGAGAACAATTTTCTCAATTTTTTTCTCGTTCAAAAGTCTTGCTGCGCAAACAGTTGATAAAAATGTTTTACCCGTTCCAGCAGGACCAATTGCGAAGGTAAGATCAAAGTTCTCAATTGAGTCAACATATTCTTTTTGCCTTATAGTTCTTGGCCTTAAAAATCTTCCTTCTTTAGAACGCGCAAGAACCTTTTTCCCTAGTGCCGCATGCAAAGATGACTCTCCCATATTTAAAGAACTTAAAGCCGCTTTTAGATCTACCTCTGGCACTTCTAACCCTTGTTCCCAAATTGGTCTTGTCAGCTCTACTAATGCTGATGCTCTCTCAATCTTAGACATAACGCCATTCATCTCAAGTTGTAGGCCTCTAATAGTTAGAGAAACTCCCGTTAGAGACTCGAACTTTTTTAAGAAAGAATTCCCCGGTCCGGATAATGCTGTTGCAGCATCAGGGCTCGGCAAATCTATTGTGAAGTGACCAATTTTGGAAACTTCCTTCATCTAGTTGTTATATAAGAATATAAATTTATCAAACCACTAGCTATCAGCTTCATTACTTTCGCTTTCAGCTTTACTATTATTTTCTTCGACTTTGGTTTTAGCTTTAGCTAATTTTTCCTTCTCTAACTTTGCCTTACCAATAGCTATAGAAGGTCTTTCTATTTTTTCTAATAATCCTGCCTTTTCTAATAATGTCCTGACAACATCAGTTGGCTGAGCACCCTGCGTAATTCTTGATCTTAAAGCTTCTGTGTCAAGCCTGGTTTCCTTAGTTCTTGGGTTATAAAAACCAAGTTCTTGTAGAGGTCTACCATCTCTTCTGGAAGTACTATTGCATGCAACAATTCTGAAACTTGCCTCTTTTTTCTTTCCAAAGCGCTTAAGGCGCAGTTTAATCATTTTAAATTAATACGTTTTTAATAATAATATCATTTAAAGGTAAAAATTTTGAAACTATAAATCAGCAAACCCTTTTTTCTTCTTATTATTTTTTTGTTTTTTCATTGGTTTATTACCACTAATTCCTCCCATGCCTGGCATACCCCCCATTCCTGGCATTCC
>CACGAJ010000022.1 GCA_902570945.1 uncultured Synechococcaceae cyanobacterium | reverse complement strand
CTATTAAAGTCCGTGGTAATACTTGGGAGCCAATCACTAGATGGCTAAGATTAGATTCAAGAATTTTTAGAGAAACTACTAGCAAAGCAAGAATAACTTTATGCGATATCGAATCTCTAGCAGAAATTTATAACTACAGATCAATAAGATGGAAAGCAAAAAAACTAACTCCAATGCCTACTGGTGTAATTCCACAATCTATTAAGAATATTTTTCGGAAAATACCAATCATTAAACAACTCGCCTATGAACTCGAAATAGTTTTTTATAAATATAGTGAAAATGTTTCTGAACATTTAATATCAATAGTAATTCCTGCAAGAAATGAAGCTGGTAATAAGGAACTTTTAATTAATGCTTTAAATAAATTCAAAAATATACCCAATAAGTTAGAAATTATATTTGTTGAAGGTAATAGCAATGATAATACATATGAAATTTTGAAAGAATTAAAAGAAAATTTTTCAAATTTCTTCAAGATATCTCTTTTAAAACAAACTTCTAAAGGGAAGAAAAATGCAGTCGTGGAGGGATTTAATATTTCTTCAGGTGAGACCCTCGCAATAATTGATAGTGATTTTACTGTAGATATTGATGACAGTATTGCAGCAATTATGGAATCAACCAAAAATAAAAATATCCTAATTAATTGCGCCCGCACAACTTTTCCAATGGAAAAAGATGCGATGAGATGGGCAAATTACATAGGAAATAGACTCTTCGCAATTTTTCTATCAATTCTCATAAATAAGCCAGTATCAGATTCACTCTGTGGAACAAAAGTTTTTTCAAGAAAATTCTTTAAACTTATGAAACAAAATGGAAGTTGGGATTCCAAGTCTGACCCATTTGGAGACTTTACAATAATATTTGAAGCTGCGAACAATAACATTAAAATACTAAATTATCCTGTTAGATATTACGCTAGAAAATCTGGAGCGCCAAATATATCAAGATGGATTGATGGATTAAAACTTCTCAAAGTATGCTGGATTTATATGATTTCTGATATCTGAATTAAATAAAATTTTCGCGAATATTTTCTTAGGATTTTTAATTTCTCCAAATTAGTAATAAAATAGTTAGATTCTTAAGGGAAATAAATTCATTAAATTTCATAACATGAATTTTAATTTGAAGCTGGAAAAATTAAATAAAAAAAATTACCAAAGAAAACACTATGGAAAAATACTAACTGTAAGATTGCCATGTAATCCAATCTTTCCAATAGGACCTATTTATTTAGCAGACCATATTCATAAATGTTTTCCAGCTTTAGAGCAGCAATTCATTGATCTAGCCATAATTCCATCTAATAAAGTTTCCAAATATTTAGCTAGAAAAATTGATCAATTTAGACCACACCTAATAATTTTTTCATGGAGAGATATACAAATTTATGCACCTGTTGATGGTAGGAGTGGAAATCCCCTACAAAACTCTTTTGAAGTTTTCTACTCAAAAAATATCCTTAAAAAAATTAGAGGTTCATGGGGAGGATTAAAATTAATTGCATCTCATTATGGAGAAATATATAGAAATACTTCTTTAGTCAAGATGGGACTAAAAAGAGCAGAAAAATACAATAAAAATATAAAAGTAATTTTAGGAGGTGGAGCTGTTAGTGTCTTTTATGAACAATTAGGTAATCTACTCCCAAAAGGCACTGTTATATCAGTTGGAGAGGGCGAAAATCTCATAGAAAAAATCATTAGAGGAGATTCAATAGAGGAAGAAAGATGTTACATTGCTGGACAAAAACCTCGAAACAAATTAATACATGAACAACCTTTAGGAACTGTTAAAACTGCTTGCGACTATAAATATATTAAATCTATATGGCCTGAGTTCGATTGGTATATAGAAGGTGGCGATTATTACGTTGGAGTACAAACAAAAAGAGGTTGTCCTCATAATTGTTGTTTCTGTGTTTACACAGTTGTGGAGGGTAAGCAAGTTCGCGTTAATCCTGTTAATGAAGTAATCAAAGAAATGAAGCAATTATATGATCTTGGCGTAAGGGGATTTTGGTTCACAGATGCACAATTTATTCCAGCCAAAAAACATATTGAAGATGCAAAAACACTGCTGCAAGCAATTAAGGACCAAGGCTGGGATGATATTAATTGGGCTGCATACATCAGAGCAGATAATATTGATGCTGAGCTAGCTCAGCTTATGGTTGATACAGGCATGAGCTATTTCGAAATAGGTATCACCTCTGGATCTCAAGAAC
Organism: uncultured Synechococcaceae cyanobacterium; assembly: GCA_902570945.1. GTDB lineage: Bacteria > Cyanobacteriota > Cyanobacteriia > PCC-6307 > Cyanobiaceae > Prochlorococcus_A. Next base: position 12,289 of record CACGAJ010000022.1, on the reverse strand, counting down.
TTGTTAGAAAAATGAGATTAGCTTATGACCTTGAGACTGTATTAAATAATTGCAGAATGCTAGTCAAATCAGGTTTCAAGAATCATGTTTCAGTCAATTATTCATTTAATGTTTTTGATGAAACGCCCAGCACCATAAGACAAACAATTGCCTACCACAGAGAATTAGAAAATATTTTTGGTAAAGGCTTAGTTGATCCAGCTATATTCTTTATAGGTTTGCAACCTCACACTCTTCTTGAGAAGTATGCCTTGGAACATAAAATTCTGAAGCCAAATTATAATCCAATGAGCATGATGCCTTGGACAGCGAGAAAACTTCTTTGGAATCCAGGCTCATTAGGGAAGAAACTTGGTCAGGTTTGCTTAGAAGCTTTTGATAATCTAGAAGACGAATTTGGCAAAACAGTTATAGATATTCTTGAGAGAGAATATGGAAAATCCTCTTTAAAAGAATCCTTAAAAGTCCGTCCTTTATCAGAAAGGAAATTAGCTCATTCTAAATAATAAATTCAACAATTATTAATCCTCTTTCTCAATTGAACTCGAAATTCCTTTAGATTTTAATGATTCTGAGTAGAATTCTGCTGGCTCTAAATCACAAACGATTACTAAACCCACACCCGTATTGTGTGCTTCAAGCATTATTGCTATAGCATCTTGTTCGCTTAATTGCGGCACAACTTCTCGCAGTGAATTAGCGACATACTCCATAGAATTAACTGGGTCATTATGAAGTAAAACCTTATATTTTGGAGATTTATTTTTTAATTCAGCAGGTTTCTTTTCAAGCACTACTGAATTATTATTTACACTTTGTTCTAACTTTATAGATAACATTAAATTCCTACAGTTTAATTTGTACTAATATTATATATTAATTATTCTTTCCATTGCATGAAGGACGTTTGAACGTGAGTTAAATGCTGACAATCGAAAATAACCCTCTCCTGCTAATCCAAATCCGCTCCCAGGTGTTCCCACCACACTAACTTTTTGGAGAAGGAAATCAAAAAAGTCCCAAGATGTCATTTGATCTGGAACTTTAATCCAGATATAAGGAGCGTTGTCTCCACCATAAACTTTATATCCTGAATTCTGAAGTTTATTTTTCATTATTTTTGCATTTTCCATATAAAAATCAATTAAACCTTTCACCTGTTTCTTCCCTTCAAGAGAATAAACAGCCTCTGCTCCTTTCTGAACCACATAACTTACTCCATTGAACTTTGTAGATTGTCGCCTATTCCAGAGAGGCCATAACTCTATTTCCTCATTTGTTGAGCTCAAACCTTTGAGATTTTTAGGTATTACTGTAAAAGCACATCTAACTCCAGTGAATCCTGCATTCTTTGAAAAAGATCTAAATTCAATAGCACAATCCTTTGCTCCCTCAATCTCATATATTGAATGTGGAATATCATTATCTTGGATAAATGCTTCATAAGCTGCATCAAAAAGTATTAAGGATTTGTTTTGAAGAGCATAGTCAACCCACTTTTTCAAGTCTGCTTTATTGATTGTTGCTCCAGTCGGATTATTAGGGAAACAAAGATATAAAATATCAACTTTTTTTTCAGGTAGTTCTGGCAGAAAGTTATTCCCCTCATTTATTGCAAGATATGTCAATCCTTGATAAGTACCATTTGCGAGAGAATCACCAGTTCTGCCTGTCATAACGTTACTATCTACATAAACTGGGTAAACAGGATCGGTTACAGCAATTGAGTTATCTTTACCAAGAATATCTAAAATATTGCTGCTATCGCATTTAGAACCATCAGAAACAAAGATTTCTTCAGGTGAAATTTGACAGCCTCTTGAAATAAAATCATGCTCAGATATTTTTTCTCTCAGCCAAGAATAACCTTGTTCTGGTCCATAACCTCTGAAACCATCTATTGTTCCCATCTCATCTAAAGCTTTACCCATAGCCTCTATGCATGCTCTAGGTAATGGTTCTGTAACATCTCCTATACCGAGCTTAATAATTTCAGCACTCTTATTTGATTGAGAATATATTTTTACCCTTTTAGCAATTTCAGGGAACAAATAGCCTGCTTTGAGTTTTAAATAATTTTCGTTTACTTGAACCACTTTAGATAAAAAAATTCACCTATATTAGAATAATGTATTAACGTGCTTTAGTGGTAATTAGATGTTAATATAATTCTAGTTATGGTTAATTTAAGAAATAATCATAGCTGTTAAATCAATTTCTATCAGTTTGAAAATCGTTTAAAGCTTTATAAATAGCATAATTAAATCACTATCAACTTTATTAATTTTAAAAAGTAAATACCAATGGCTAAAAATGCTTTATTAAAAGATAAAGCCAACTATTTAATTTAGAAGATTTTCAAAGTCCAAATCATTCAGAATCAATTATATGTCTCAGCAAATTATCATCGCTGAGCAGGCTCGAATTGCAGCGCTACTCACAGATGATCAAGTTGATGAATTAATCGTCGCACAAGGTCAATATCAAATTGGCGATATATTTTTAGGAACAGTTGAAAATGTTCTCCCTGGTATTGATGCCGCTTTCATAAATATTGGTGAAAGTGATAAAAATGGATTCATCCATGTATCAGATCTAGGTCCATTAAGATTAAAAAAAGGTGTCTTAGGAATAACTGAATTACTAGAACCAAAACAAAAAGTTCTAGTACAGGTTATGAAAGAACCAACAGGATCTAAAGGTTCTAGACTGACAGGGAATATTTCAATACCTGGAAAGTATTTAATATTACAGCCTTATGGTCAAGGGGTGAATATTTCCAGAAAAATAAATACAGAAACAGAGAGAAGCCGTTTAAAGGCACTTGGAGTTTTAATAAAACCACCCAGCACAGGTTTACTATTTAGAACAGAATCAGAAAAAATAAAAGAGGAACTACTTATTGATGATTTAGAAAATCTAATTCAACAATGGGAAAATGTTTTAAAAGTATCTGAGACTTCTAATCCACCAAATTTAATAAAAAGAGATGATGATTTCTCTCTTAAGATTTTAAGAGATAACATTAAATCATCAACTAAAAGCATAATTATCGATAGTAAAAATTCAGTTGAAAGAGCAAAAGATTTTTTAATAAATTATGAATCTAATATAGATATTGAATTTCACGATAACAAGTTAAACCATCATATTTTAGAAAAATACGAAATTAAGAAAACTATTCAAAAAGCTCTTCAACCTAGAGTAGATCTTCCTTCAGGGGGTTATATAATTATTGAACCAACAGAAGCTCTTACAGTAATTGATGTAAATTCAGGATCATTTACTAGATCTGCCAACTCAAGACAAACTGTTCTGTGGACGAATTGCGAAGCAGCGGCTGAAATTTCAAGACAAATGAAATTAAGAAATATTGGCGGAGTTATCGTAGTAGATTTCATTGATATGGAATCTAGAAGAGATCAATTCCAGTTACTTGAACATTTTACTTCGGCAATAAAAGATGATTCTGCAAGGCCTCAAATAGCTCAGCTTACTGAATTAGGTTTAGTTGAGTTAACCAGAAAAAGACAAGGTCAAAATATATATGAATTATTCGGGGGTAAATGTTCTAAGTGCAATGGTACAGGATATATAGAAAATCAATTGAGTTATGAAACTTCCAATCAACAAATTAAAAAAGTTGAAGAACCCCCTAATAAATCAAATAATACAAAACCTTCAGATGCATTTACTTCTCAATCGACTGATAAGCAGGAAAATATAATTGAAAATGAATTACCTAACCCCAAAAATCTTAATAAGGAGGATTCCTTTAATAAGAAAGAAATTGATAATGATTATTTGAACACATCATATTCAAAAGAAAAAAATATAATAACAGTTGATCTTACTGAGGATGAAAAAATTGTTTTCAGTCAATTAGGTATTAATCCGCTAATAAAATTAGGGAAAGAATATCTTACTAGCAATAATTTCGTGAGTTTAAAAGATAATGGTAACGAAAAAGGGAAAATTCTAGATAAAAAAACAAAAACAAAACATGCAAAAAAAGTCTCAAAATCTAAAGAGATAGAAGGGATAGAAGTTAGTAATGAAGTAAACGCAAATTTAAAAAATAAATCAACAAAAACAATTAATGATAATGAAGAAGTTGTTTTTTTAGATAAGAAGGATGAAATTGTACTGAAAGATGAGATAAACAATGCTAGAAAAAAAAGAAGAAGATCCTCAGCAAGTATTGAATAAAATATCAGAAGTTGGAATAGATGAAGTTGGGAGGGGTGCAGTTTTTGGTCCAGTTTTCTCAGCAGTTGTAGTATTAACTGAAAAAAATAAATTCACCTTAAAACAATTTGGTGTCAACGATAGCAAAAAATTAACTCCAAAAAAAAGAAGATTACTTTTCCCAAAAATTTTATTACTTTCTTCAGATTACGGAATTGGGCAATCCTCGGTAAGAGAAATAGATAAGCTTGGAATCAGAGTTGCTACTGAACTTTCAATGATAAGAGCTTTAAAAAAATTAAAAGATAAACCATCTGTAATAATGATTGATGGTCCCTTAGCATTAAGGCCATGGAATGGAATTCAGAAAAATATAGTCTCAGGAGACTCGAAATTTACCTCAATAGCTTCAGCAAGCATACTTGCAAAAGTATCTCGTGATAATCTGATGGAAAGGTTAGAAAATAAATACTTAGGATATTCAATATTTAAAAATAAAGGTTATGGAACCAGGGAGCATTTTTCAAGTATCAAAAAGATGGGAATAACTAATCTACATAGGAAAAGTTTTTTAAAAAATCAGATCTTATTTAATTCACACCAATCTTGAAAATCTATTATTAATTGTTGTTGAACTCTTGACTTTATACCCAACAAAATTCCATTTAATACCGAATGACCAGTAGATTCTAGAATTTTCTTTGGGACCAACTTCAACAGGGAAGGTTGGCTTACAGATACACCCAAAAGCGCCTCTCCTTCCAATCCAATATCAGTAGATTCCAAATTCGCCTTCAAAATAAGATTAAAGTCATCTACGATACCCAAACCATACAATTTACTTTCAAGTGCACTCATTCTTAGAATTCCATCTTTATTCTCTACCCCAATTAAGACAACAGGGTTAATATCTAATTGGAAAACCTTAAAACTTGTTACTGTATACTTATACCTACCATCCCCTTCAGGAACCAATTTTTTGGGGTCTAGCATTGCTCCAACAACTCTTTCTTCTTCCAAAAGATATCTAGAAAGATATTCTTTATTACGCTTTATAGAAAGCTTTAATTTCTGTTTAGCATCAAAAGATAATAGCATTTTCTATATACCTCCAATGCTTATTTGATCTCTTTTTTTCTTAAAATTACTCATGCGCAAACAAGTTGCATATTTAGGTCCTAAAGGGACATACGCAGAAAAGGCAGCTCATATACTATCCAAGCTTGCCAATTTTCAGACACCTATATTTGTACCATGTAATGGGTTACATTCGGTTATCAAATCAATAGCCTACAACAATTGTGATGCTGCCGTCGTTCCAATAGAAAATTCTGTGGAAGGTGGAGTAACATCCACACTAGATGCACTTTGGAAATTTCCTGATATTTTCATCAATAAAGCGATTGTTTTACCCATAAAACATGCGTTGATTAGTGATGGAGAACTTCCAATGATTTCAGAAGTATTATCTCATCCGCAAGCATTAGCTCAATGTTCAGAATGGCTATCTGAAAATCTTCCAAATGCAATCCCTCTCCCTACAAACTCAACATCAGAAGCTGTCAATATGGTAAAAGGAAGTAAATTTAGAGCAGCTATCGGTTCAAAATCATTAATCAAAATTGAAGGACTTAAAGAATTAGCTTTTCCTATTAATGATGTTCCAGGTAACTGCACTAGATTTGTATTATTGAGCAAAGAGATAAATTCTAATTCAGCTAATATAGCGAGTTTCGCTTTCTCATTAATCTCAAATAAACCTGGTGCTTTACTCAAAGCTGTAAGTTATATTGCAGATTTTGGATTTAACATGAGTAAAATAGAATCAAGACCATCTAAAAGAGAGTTGGGCGAATACATTATTTACATAGATTTAGAGATAAATAACCAAAATAATATTGAAGATTTTTTAGATTTAAAGAACAATTTGAAACCACTTTGCAAGAACTTTGTAGATTTTGGAAATTATTATTCCGAGAAAGTTGATTTGGAATAATTTATCCCCTACATTTATAAACTCCAAATTCCATTAAACCTTTTCTAAATGCCCAATTCATGAGAAGTATTGTGGGAATTTCTCTTAGAGATTTTACTATTGCAGAAGGGCCAAGAGACAAAATTGTATAAGGTCTTCGCATACCCTCAATAATGGAATCGTACCATGAGGGATTTGTATAAGAATTCCAATTATCAGTAACAACTCTTCCTGAACTATTATTATTTTTTCTAAGAATATTACCAAATTCTTCTATGCTAATAAAATTGGGATGTACCCACTGTTCAAGTAGTTGTTTAAGAACCAACTTCTCAAAGAAAGATGGTGGGTATGCTTTGAGATTTCTTGAGTTCCAATCAGCCAATGCTAAATACCCTCCAGGTCTCAAAGTTCTCAGCATTTCATCTGCAAACCTAGTTTTATCATGCATGTGCGCACCAGCCTCAACACTCCATACAGCATCAAATGATCCATCTTCAAATTTTAAGTCTAATGCATCCATGACTTGAAAGTTACAATTTAGTCCAACAGGAGTAAGTTCCCTTGCTCTTTTTACTTGAGCAGGACTAATTGTAATTCCAGTAACATTAAATCCATAATATTTTGCAAGAATCCTAGAACTTCCTCCTATTCCACAACCAACATCAAGTACTCTGGAACCTTTTGGCAAGTTATCTAAACCACTCCACTTGACCAACTCATGAACAAACTGTACTTTAGCTTTTCTAAAATCAGTATTTTTTTCCCCGGAAGGATAAAAGCCTAAATGTATATGCTCTCCCCACAATCTCTCGAGTAATTTATCCTGGGTCCAAGCATCATAGGCTGATGCTACCGTACCAGATGAAATATATTTTCTAGCATTAATTCTCCAAATAATAAATAAAGCTAAAAAGAATAAAAATAGTAAACAAAAAGGTAAAAAAGATTGAAACATCTAATTTTCTTTGATATCAGGAAAACTCTCTTTCAAGGCAGTTCTTGCTGCAAGTTGTTTTCTCGTATGATCAAGCATTTCAAATTCTCTCTGCAGACGAGTATATGTGTTTCTTTCCTCCAGAAGCCTTTGTTGTTCTTCCGCAACAGCCCCTCCCAAATGAGCTCCTATCCAAAATGATAATTCCATAGGGTTGTTAGGTAATTTATCAGGAAGATTTTTCTTATTATTTGTCAATTTGCTTGTTAAATTAACTACATCGCTAAGGGCTTCTTTTACTGAATCTTTTAAAGAATCTAATTTTTGAAGGTTATCAACATTATCATCACTAATCCAACTTACCATCGCTGAACAAAATGGACTTGATCGAATGATTTCTAAAACTTGAAATCTTTGTTGACCAAGAGTAATAATATTACTTCTACCATCCTGTGCAGTTTGATGTTTTATTATTTGCGCACAGCATCCAACGTTGGCCATGCTTTTTGTACTAGGATCAAATTTAATAACTCCAAACATAGAATCAGATTCAAGAACTGACTGAAGCATTATTTTGTATCTAGATTCGAAGATATGTAAGGGCAACACCTCTTGAGGGAACAGGACAACTTCTGGTAAAGGGAATAGAGGTAATTCTCTTACTGAGATATCTCCCATTTAAACCTCATTTATGTCTTTTTATAATAATCAATTTAGGGCGTTTTCGGGATATATTAAAGTTTAACTTCTATATCTACACCACTAGGTAGGTCCAATTTCATTAAGGCATCAATAGTTTTTGCGGAAGGGCTATAAATATCAATTATTCTTCTATGAGTTCTTGTTTCAAAATGCTCTCTAGAATCTTTGTCAACATGTGGCGACCTTAGAACGCAATAAATTTTCCTTTTTGTAGGAAGAGGAATTGGACCTATTGCGGAAGCAGAAGTAGTATCAGCAGTTTGGATTATTTTATCGCAAGATAGATCGAGCATTCTCCTATCAAATGCTTTCAGTCTTATTCTAATTTTTTGTTGTGCAATTGATGCGGTCATAGTTTGAGGTAACTTTTATCAAAGGGTCATTGATAAAAATGACCCTTATCCGTATGCATATTCTAGATGATTGAGGTTAAATTTTTAAAATTCAAAAAAATTATTTGAGAATTTTAGAAACAACTCCAGCACCGATTGTACGTCCACCTTCACGGATTGCGAATCGCATACCTTGTTCAATAGCTACTGGACAAATTAATTCTCCAGTCATCTTGATTCTATCTCCTGGCATAACCATTTCAACATTAGAACCATCATCAGAGGTAAATGCGGTTATTTGACCTGTCACATCAGTTGTTCTGATGTAGAACTGAGGTCTATATCCTGCAAAGAAAGGGGTATGTCTTCCGCCCTCTTCTTTTTTGAGAACATAAACTTCTCCTTCAAACTGTGTATGAGGGGTAATCGATCCTTTCTTAACGAGTACCATTCCTCTCTCAATATCTTCTTTCTGGACACCACGTAAAAGTAAACCAACATTATCGCCAGCCATACCTTCATCAAGAAGTTTTCGGAACATTTCAACTCCAGTAACAGTTGTTACTCTTGTGTCTCTTATTCCAACTATTTCGACTTCTTCTCCAACCTTAACTTTACCTCTCTCAATTCTTCCAGTAGCAACAGTTCCTCTACCAGTAATCGAGAAAACGTCTTCAACTGCCATCAAAAATGGTTTATCAACTTCTCTTTCTGGTTCAGGAATGCTAGCATCGACTGCTTTCATTAATTCTTCAATCTTTGATTCCCAAGTTGAATCCCCTTCGAGAGCTTTTAAACCAGAGACTTGAACGATAGGAATATCATCTCCTGGAAAATCATAACTATCTAATAGTTCTCTGATTTCCATTTCAACAAGTTCGATAATTTCTTCATCATCGACCATATCGCACTTATTAAGAGCAACTACAAGAGCAGGAACTCCAACTTGTTTAGCTAAAAGAATATGCTCTTTTGTTTGTGCCATGGGACCATCAGTAGCTGCGCAAACTAGAATAGCTCCGTCCATCTGAGCGGCACCTGTAATCATGTTTTTCACATAATCAGCATGTCCTGGGCAATCAACATGCGCATAATGTCTGCCTTCAGTTTCATATTCAACGTGAGCTGTATTAATGGTAATGCCACGCTCTCTTTCTTCAGGAGCACCATCAATGTCTCCATAGTCTTGCGCTTGCGCTTGACCTTTTTTGGCTAATACATTTGTAATAGCAGCAGTTAGTGTTGTTTTTCCATGATCGACATGGCCAATAGTACCTATGTTGACATGTGGTTTGTTCCTTTCGAACTTCTCGCGAGCCATTTTGAATTAAAGAATCGAGGGTTTAAGAGTGTTTTAGTTTAGAGATCAGGAGTTGCCCTGATTCTTGGAAATGATAGCTTCAGCAACATTACGAGGAACTTCCTCATAATTTGCGAACTCCATTGAAAATATACCCCGACCTTGAGTCATTGATCGGAGTTGAGTGGCATAACCGAACATTTCGGCTAAGGGCACTTTGGCCTGTACCTTGGACAATCCGTCATCAACAGATTGTCCTTCTACTTGACCTCTTCTAGAAGAGAGATCACCAATTACAGATCCAAGAAAGTCGTCAGGACTTTCGACCTCGACTTTCATCATAGGCTCTAAAAGGACAGGATTGCATTTTTTAACCCCGTCTTTAAAAGCCATGGAACCTGCAATTTTGAAGGCCATTTCAGATGAGTCTACATCGTGGAATGATCCATCGACTAGTGTTACTTTTACATCAATGAGTGGATAACCGGCAAGAACACCAGATTCACAGGTTTCTTTCATTCCATTAGATGCAGGACCAATGTACTCTTTTGGTACAGCTCCGCCAACAATTTTGTTTACAAATTCAAAACCTTTACCAACTTCAGCAGGTTCCATTTCTATAATTACATGACCATATTGACCTTTTCCTCCAGTCTGTCTTGCATATTTACCTTCACCTTTAGAACTAGACCTAATTGTCTCTCTATATGAAACTTGAGGAGCTCCTATATTTGCTTCAACTTTGAATTCCCTTAACATTCTGTCTACTAGGATTTCTAGGTGTAACTCACCCATACCTGCAATAACAGTTTGATTTGTCTCAGGATCTGTACTTACTCTAAAGGTTGGATCCTCTTCAGACAAGGCAGTTAAAGCTTTAGATAATTTTTCCATATCGCCTTTAGTTTTTGGCTCAACAGCAACTGAGATGACTGGTTCAGGGATAAACAATGTCTCCAAAACAATTGGATCTTCTGTGTTACATAAAGTGTCACCAGTCGTTGTGTTCTTAAGACCTAATACAGCTCCTAAATCCCCAGCCCTCAATTCATCAACCTCCTCTCTTTCATCAGCCTTAAGAATCACTAATCTAGAAATTCTCTCTTTAGCATCCTTAGTAGAATTCATTACATAACTTCCCTTTGAAAGTACACCAGAATACATTCTTACAAAAGTTAATTTCCCATAGGGATCTGACATTACTTTGAAAGCTAATGCACTGAAAGGAGCGTTATCGTCTGAAGGTCTAATATCTTCTTTGCCGCTCGGTAAAACACCTTGTATTGGTTTCACATCAACTGGAGCTGGCAAATAATCAACTACAGCGTCTAAAACAAGTTGGACTCCTTTATTCTTGAAAGCTGACCCACACAGAACAGGGACTAATCCATGCTTTAAAACACCTTCCCTAATACCTTTTTTTAGTTGTTGTGTAGATAATTCTCCTGTTTCAAGGAAAATCTCAATTAACTCTTCATCATTTTCTGCGACGCTCTCCATCAACTTTAATCTCCATTCAGCAGCCTCATCCTCCATTTCAGATGGAATTGGTGCTTCTTCAATATCAGTACCTAAGTCATTTTTGTAAAGATATGCTTTGTTGGCAACTAAATCAATAATTCCTGTAAGATCACCCTCAGCTCCAATAGGTAGTTGAATTGGGAGTGCATTTGCCTTAAGTCGATCTTTAATTTGTTTATTAACTTTTAAAAAATCAGCACCAGTCCTATCCATTTTATTAACAAAAACCATTCTTGGGACAGAGTATCTATCTGCTTGACGCCAAACTGTTTCAGATTGAGGTTGAACTCCACCAACTGCGCAAAATACAGCTATGACTCCGTCAAGTACTCGCATTGATCTTTCCACTTCAATAGTAAAGTCAACGTGACCTGGAGTATCAATAATATTAATTCTGTGATCTTGCCAACTAGTAGATATTGCAGCAGCAGTAATAGTTATTCCTCTTTCTCGTTCTTGAGCCATCCAATCTGTTACGGCAGCACCATCATGTACTTCTCCTATCTTGTGAACAACACCTGAATAGAACAAGATTCTTTCTGTAGTTGTAGTCTTCCCTGCATCAATATGAGCGGCTATACCTATGTTCCTTACTCGTTCTAGGGGAAAGTCGCGTGCCAATTTTAAAGCTCCAAATTAAAATAATTTTGATAAGTATAGTTCACCCAAAAAGCAAACTTTAATAATAATAAACTACTTAAGTACCTTTTTGATGAAATTAATATCTGTAATGTGCAAAAGCTTTATTTGCTTCAGCCATTTTATGAGTGTCTTCTCTTTTTTTAACTGCACTGCCAGTTTCATTTGCTGCATCCATCAACTCACCAGCAAGTTTTTGAGACATACTTTTGCCATTCCTTGCACGTGAAAATGTAACAAGCCATCTTAATGCCATTGCTGTACCTCTCTCTTGGCGTACTTCCATAGGTACTTGATATGTTGCGCCACCAACTCTTCTAGCTCGTACCTCTACAAGAGGAGTTGCATTTTTTACGGCTGTTTCAAATAATTCGACTGCATTTCCACCTGTTCTCTCACTTATTAATGAAAAAGCATCAGATAATATTCTTTGAGCTGTAGATTTTTTACCATGTTTCATCAACCGAGAAATCATCATTGAAGCAAGACGACTATTAAATTGAGGATCCGGAAGAACTGGTCTTTTTACTGCTGCATTACGACGTGACATGTTTTTAAAAAGTGATGTTTACAAATTAATCTTTTGGAGCTTTTGCTCCATACTTAGATCTGGATTGACGTCTATCTTTGACTCCAGCTGTATCTAATGTTCCTCTTATTATATGATATCTAACTCCTGGCAAATCCTTAACTCT
>CACGAJ010000021.1 GCA_902570945.1 uncultured Synechococcaceae cyanobacterium | reverse complement strand
TTTGATCAGCCAGTTGCAGTTGGATACTCACACTTCCTTAAGTTAGTGCATTTGGTGGATGACAAAATTCATGCAAGGTCTACAGGTCCTTACTCTTTGGTTACACAACAACCATTAGGTGGTAAAGCTCAGCAAGGTGGCCAAAGACTTGGAGAAATGGAAGTTTGGGCTCTTGAAGCATATGGAGCAGCTTATACTCTGCAAGAACTTTTAACAGTGAAATCTGATGATATGCAAGGAAGAAATGAAGCTCTAAATGCAATCGTCAAAGGTAAACCAATCCCTAGGCCTGGTACTCCCGAGTCATTTAAAGTTCTTATGAGAGAGCTTCAATCTTTAGGCTTAGATATTGGGGTTTATACAGATGAGGGTAAAGAGGTAGACTTAATGCAGGATATTAATCCGCGAAGAAATACTCCGTCGAGGCCGACTTACGAATCTCTAGGTACCTCTGAATATGAGGAAGATTAAAAAATACTCAATAAAAAACTTTTAATTTAAATATTCCAAAATGACAAACAGCAACTTAAGAACTGAAAATCACTTTGATTACGTCAAGATTTCAATAGCCTCACCACAAAGAATTATGGATTGGGGTCAGAGAACATTACCCAATGGACAAGTTGTTGGCGAAGTTACAAAACCTGAAACAATTAATTACAGGACTCTAAAACCAGAAATGGATGGTTTGTTTTGCGAAAAGATTTTTGGGCCCTCTAAAGATTGGGAGTGCCATTGCGGTAAGTATAAAAGAGTTAGACATCGTGGGATTGTGTGTGAGAGATGTGGTGTTGAAGTAACTGAAAGTAGAGTTAGAAGACATAGGATGGGTTATATAAAACTTGCTGCGCCAGTTTCCCATGTTTGGTATTTGAAAGGAATTCCTAGTTATGTTGCAATTCTTTTGGATATCCCACTTAGGGATGTAGAACAAATAGTTTATTTTAATTGTTATGTTGTTTTAGACCCAGGGGATCATAAAGATCTCAAATATAAACAATTACTTACTGAGGATGAATGGCTTGAAATTGAAGATGAAATCTATGCTGAAGATTCAACTATTGAAAATGAACCTTTTGTAGGTATTGGAGCTGAGGCCCTTAAACAATTACTTGAGGACCTTGATTTAAATCAGGTTGCTGAGGATTTAAGAGAAGAAATTTCACACAGTAAAGGCCAGAAAAGGGCAAAACTTATAAAACGAATAAGAGTTATTGATAATTTCATTGCAACTAGTGCAAAACCAGAATGGATGGTCTTAGATGCTATTCCAGTGATACCTCCCGATTTGAGACCAATGGTTCAACTCGATGGGGGAAGATTCGCAACTTCTGATTTAAACGATCTTTATAGAAGAGTTATAAATAGAAACAATAGACTAGCTAGGCTTCAAGAAATTTTAGCTCCTGAGATTATTGTTAGAAATGAAAAAAGAATGCTTCAGGAGGCAGTAGATGCTCTTATAGATAATGGAAGGAGAGGAAGGACTGTGGTGGGAGCAAATAATAGAGCCCTTAAGTCCCTAAGTGACATCATTGAAGGCAAACAAGGAAGATTTAGACAAAATCTTCTCGGTAAACGTGTTGACTATTCAGGAAGATCTGTAATAGTTGTGGGGCCTAAATTAAAAATGCATCAGTGTGGTCTACCAAAGGAGATGGCAATTGAGCTGTTCCAACCTTTTGTGATACATAGATTAATTCGTCAAAATATTGTGAACAATATCAAAGCTGCAAAAAAATTAATACAAAAAGCAGACGATGAAGTTATGCAGGTACTTCAGGAAGTTATTGAAGGTCACCCAATCCTTTTAAATAGAGCACCTACACTTCATAGGTTAGGAATTCAAGCTTTCGAACCAAAATTAGTTGGAGGTAGAGCAATACAATTACATCCTTTAGTATGTCCCGCATTCAATGCTGACTTTGATGGGGATCAAATGGCAGTTCATGTTCCTTTAGCTTTGGAAGCACAGACTGAGGCACGCATGCTCATGTTAGCTAGTAATAATATTCTCTCACCGGCTACTGGAGAACCAATTGTTACTCCATCACAAGATATGGTTTTGGGATCTTATTATCTGACTGCTTTGCAACCAAATTATCAAAAACCAGGTTTTGGAGATAATAAGACTACTTTTGCTTCACTAGAAGATGTAATTTTTGCTTTTGAAGACAAAAGACTCAACCTACATGAATGGGTATGGGTAAGATTTAATGGAGAAGTTGAAGATGAAGATGAAATGAGTAGTCCACAAAAAACTGATGAGCTAGAAGATGGTTCAAGGTTAGAAATATGGAATTTTAGAAGAGATAGATTTGACTCTCAGAATAATTTAATAAGTAGATTTGTTCTGACTACAGTTGGGAGAGTAGTGATGAACTATACCATCATTGATTCTGTATCTAAAACGTAATCTTTAAAAACTATTTTTCATTCATTAAAAAATCATGACATCATCTAAACCTAAAAAAAATTCTAGAGTTCGCAAAACTCCTAAAAACTCAAAAAAAAATAATCCAGTCATAATGCCTGCTTTAGCTAAAACGCCTCCATCATTTAAGAATAAAGTAGTTGATAAGAAGGCCTTAAAAAATTTAGTCGCATGGGCATATAAAACTCATGGTACCGCTATAACTGCAGCAATGGCTGATAATTTAAAGGACTTGGGATTTAAATATGCTACCCAAGCTGCAGTTTCTATTTCAGTAGATGACTTAAAAGTGCCAGAAGCCAAACAAGATTTGATAGGGCAAGCGGAAGAGCAAATAACTGCTACAGAAGAGTGCTACAGACTTGGTGAAATTACAGAAGTTGAGAGACATACAAAAGTAATTGATACATGGACTGAAACTAATGAGAGATTGGTGGATGCAGTTAAAGATAATTTCAATCAAAATGATCCTTTGAATTCCGTTTGGATGATGGCTAATTCAGGAGCTAGAGGTAATATGTCTCAGGTTAGACAACTTGTAGGCATGAGAGGATTAATGGCTAACCCTCAAGGAGAAATTATTGACTTACCAATAAGAACAAACTTTAGAGAAGGACTCACCGTAACTGAATATGTAATATCTTCGTATGGGGCAAGGAAAGGACTAGTGGATACTGCCTTAAGGACCGCGGATTCTGGTTATTTGACTAGAAGATTAGTTGATGTAGCTCAGGATGTAATTGTTAGGGAAGAAGATTGCGGAACAGAACGTTCAATAGTTGTTGAAGCAGAAGATGGTAAATATGGAGCAAGGCTTCTTGGCAGACTTACCGCTGTTGACATTTTAGATTCTGAAGACAACTTAATTATTCCTCAAAATACTGCTATTGACCCATCATTGTCAGAGAAAATTGAAACAGCATCCATTACAAAGGTTAAAATAAGATCTCCACTAACATGTGAAGCAAATAGATCGGTTTGCAGAAGATGTTACGGATGGGCTTTAGCTCATAATCATCTAGTTGACTTAGGTGAAGCAGTAGGAATCATTGCTGCTCAATCTATTGGAGAACCAGGGACTCAATTGACAATGAGAACTTTCCACACTGGAGGTGTATCAACTGCTGAGAGTGGATTAGTAAGATCAAAGATATCAGGTAAGGTTGAGTTTAGCTCAAAAGCAAAAGTAAGAGGTTATAGAACTCCACATGGAGTAGAAGCTAAACAAGCTGAAGTTGATTTCTTATTAAAAATAGTTCCTCAAGGAGATAGTTCTAAAAAAGCACAAAAAATTGAAGTTTCGAGTGGATCGCTTATATTCGTAGATGATGGTGAAGAAGTTAAATCTGATATGACAATTGCCCAAATAATCGCTGGGGCAGTCAAAAAGAGCGTTGAAAAAGCTACAAAGGATGTTATTTGTGATTTAGCTGGTCAAGTCAGATACGATAAGGTTATTCAACCAAAAGAGGTTACAGATAGACAGGGAAATATAACGTTAAAAGCTCAAAGACTTGGAAGATTATGGGTTTTGGCTGGAGATGTATATAACTTACCTCCTAATGCAAGACCAGTCGTTTCATCAGGAAAGTCTGTTAATCAAGGAACTGTTCTCGCAGAGGCAAGTCAATCAAGTGAGTTTGGTGGAGAAGTTCGATTAAGAGAATCAGTAGGAGATTCAAGGGAAGTTCAAATTGTTACTACATCAATGTCTTTAAGTAACTTTAATCTTATTGAAGAATCTTCCCACTCAGGCAAAATATATCACTTGGAATCTGGTGATGGAGCATCTTATCGTTTGAATACTTCTCCCGGTAGTAAAATTAGTAATGGCCAGGTTATTGCAGATTTAACAGATGAAAGGTTCTGTACAAAAACTGGTGGCTTAGTAAAATATTCACCGGAACTAAGTGTCAAAAAAGCAAGGTCATCTAAAAATGGTTTTGAAGTTAGTCAAGGTGGTACGTTACTTTGGATTCCTCAAGAGACGCATGAAATAAACAAGGATATATCTCTTTTAATGATTGAAGATATGAAATGGATTGAAGCAGGAACTGAAGTTGTAAAAGATATTTTCAGTCAAACATCAGGCATTGTTACGGTGACTCAGAAAAATGATATTCTCCGTGAAATAACCGTAAGAAATGGAACTTTTCATGAGTGCGATGATGAAGAAGTTTTGAATAGATTTTCAGAGGAAGGCAATTTAGTAAATCCAGGTGAAAAGATTCTGGATGGTATTGATAATAAAGAAATTTTATTTGTTCAAAAATTAGAAACCCCAAAATGTAGAGGCTTATTACTAAGAACTGTAGAAGAATTTACTATTCCTGATCAAGCAGAATTACCCCAATTATCACATGTTAAGCAGGAAAAAGGACCACATTTAGGTTTGAAAGCTGTTCAAAGGCTTACTTATAAAGATGGTGAATTGATAAAATCTGTCGAAGGAGTTGAATTGCTTAGAACACATTTAAGCATTGAAAGTTTCGACGCTACTCCTCAAATGACTATTGATGTCGAGTCTATTAAAGATAAAAATGATTCTTCAATCAATAGATTAAATTTAGTTATATTAGAGTCTATTCTCGTAAGAAGAGATACTATATCCGACTCCAGTCATGGCTCAACACATACAGAATTACAAGTTAAAAATGGTCAAAGAGTTAAAGCAGGAGATGTTATAGCAACTACTCAAATTCTGTGCAAACAAGAGGGAGTGGTTCAATTACCTAATGTTGTTGAAAATGATCCTATAAGAAGGTTAATCGTTGAAAGAGAAGAAGATAAAATTAAATTTAAAATAAGTAATAAAGCAGTTGTTAATATTGGCGATCGTATAGTCGATGGCGATTATATTAGTAAATCTGAAAAATCTACTTCTTGTGGAGAAATCGAAGAAATTTCTAATAGTTCAGTAACTTTGAGGCTTGGTAGGCCATATATGGTTTCTCCTGATTCAGTTTTACATGTTAAAGACGGAGATTTAGTTCTTAGGGGAGATGGTTTAGCTTTACTTGTTTTTGAAAGGCAGAAAACAGGAGATATTGTTCAAGGATTGCCTCGTATTGAAGAGTTGTTAGAGGCTAGGAGACCCAGAGATTCTGCAATATTGTGTAAAAAATCCGGAATTGTTCAGATTAAAAAAGGTAAAGATGAGGAATCAGTTTCTTTATCAATTATTGAAAACGATGATGTAGTTAACGAATATCAACTATCAGCTGGGAAAAATATAATGGTTAGTGATGGACAACAAGTTTCGGGAGGAGAGCTCTTAACTGATGGTCCAATTAATCCGCATGAATTATTAGATTGCTACTTTATTGACTCAAGAGATAAAAAACCTCTTATAGATGCAGCTCGAGAATCCATATCAAAACTACAAAGAAGTATGGTAAGTGAAGTCCAAAACGTTTATAAGTCTCAAGGTGTGGCAATTGATGATAAACATATTGAGGTTATTGTTAGACAAATGACAAGTAAAGTTCGAGTAGAAGATGCTGGGGATACTACTCTCTTGCCTGGAGAACTTATAGAAATGAGGCAAGTAGAGGATACAAACCAAGCAATGGCAATAACAGGAGGAGCTCCAGCAGAATTTACTCCGGTTTTGTTGGGTATCACTAAAGCCTCACTAAATACCGATAGCTTTATATCAGCAGCTTCATTCCAAGAAACTACAAGGGTTCTTACAGAGGCTGCAATTGAAGGAAAGTCTGATTGGTTAAGGGGATTAAAAGAAAATGTTATTATCGGTAGATTAATACCTGCAGGTACAGGTTTCAGCGGATTTGTAGAGGAATTAGCTTCAGAAGCTGGTCCTCATCCTGATATTCTTGCGGAAGAATCTGGTGGATATAGAAGAGCACAGAATCTAAGGCCTGACTACACCGTGGATATGCCACAATCTCCTACCGTAAGTTCTACTGCAATACTTGATGATCCCAGTGATGAAGATTTGGAAACAACTCGGAATCGCCATGGAATTGACCCATCATCTAGTAATTTTGCTGCCTTTGCTAGACCTAGTGCTGAAAATCAATTTTCTGAAGATCAATTACCAGATCCTGCAGCTTTGGAGGGATTGCAGGAGGAGGGCCTTCTATCTGATGAATAAATATTTTCTATTATTATTGACTAGAATGGATTTTTTAAATTTGTAAGTGATGATTAAGCCAGAGATTGTTCCCAAAAGAAAATTACCTCGTTATGGATTTCATTTTTATAATGAAAGACTTAATGGAAGAATTGCCATGATTGGTTTTATTGCGCTTATTCTTACAGAATTCTTCTTAAAACATGGTTTGCTGTTATGGTGAAAATAGTTTTGAAATAAAGACTAGTAAATTTGAAAAATCTTCTTGGAAGTAGTGTTAAAGATTTAGAAAATGTGGCTTTGGATTATGGCCAGGCTGCTTTTAGAGGTCGCCAAATCTACAATTGGATTTATAATTATAGAAATAAGAAGAAAAATATTGATCAAATAGAAGTTTTACCTTTAGATTTTAGAAAAAAGTTAAAGGATGATGGTTTTAAAGTAAGTGAGCTAAATATTCAAGAAAGAAATTTAGCTAACGATGGCACTCTAAAGTTGTTACTGACTACAAACGATAATGAAAATATTGAATGCGTTGGCATACCAACTGAAAAAAGACTAACTGCCTGTCTCTCTAGTCAGGTTGGTTGCCCAATGGACTGCAAATTTTGCGCAACTGGCAAGGAAGGTTTGAAGAGATCTTTAAAAGCAAGTGAAATTTTAGATCAAATTTTATTTATCGAAAATGAATTGAATAGAAAAGTGACCAATATTGTTTTCATGGGTATGGGTGAACCCTTATTGAATATTGATGACCTGCTCGTGTCAATTAGATCTATAAATGAGGATTTTCAAATTAGTCAGAGAAAGATAACTGTAAGTACTGTCGCTATTCCAAAAATGATAAATAAATTATCTGCAAAGTCTTTCCAAATATTAGGTAATTGTCAATTTACATTAGCAATAAGTTTACATGCTTCAAACCAAAAAACAAGAGAAACTATAATACCAAGTGCAAAAAACTACAAGATCGAAAATATAATTGAAGACTGTAAGCAATACGTAAAAGATACTGGTCGGAGGGTAAGTTTTGAATATTTAATGCTAAATGGGGTTAATGACAAATTAGAACATGCTAATGAATTAAGTAATTTGCTGAGAGGGTTTCAATGCCACGTAAATTTAATACAATACAACCAAATTGATGAGGTTGAATTTCAAAGAGCCTCTCTAAAAAATCTTCAATCATTTCAATCTAGACTTTCTAGTAATGGCATCGCAGTTAGCTTGCGAAAAAGTAGAGGTTTAGACAAAAATGCGGCATGTGGTCAGCTAAGACAAAATGCAAAAATTAAATAATATTATCCATTAAAAATTTTTTAAAAGTTTCTTAAACAGGTTATTATTGTTTTAATTAATCTTAAATCTTTGGGTTTTATTAAGACAAAAATTTTACCTTTCGCTATTGTCTCCCTTTTTGGGATTGCCTTCTTAGCAGTTAGTGCAAGAATTTGGTTACCAGGAGATATGATGTCTCCTGCTCCCATAAATTAATATTTTTAGTTTTTAAAATGACAAAAAATAAGGATCCTAATAAAGAAAGCTTAGTTGATATCGCTGTTGATCCAGAGGTTTTAGCGAGAGAATTAGCCTTAGAAATTGAAATAGATCCTCTAGCACAAATTGATGAAGATTCTTTTCCAAAAGGTTTAAACATAACTCAAGAGTGCAATGAAGCATTAAAAATGCTCAAAGGTAACAGAGAAGAAAGAATACAGGGCTTAAGAATATTTTGTGAATATAGAGATTCAAGATCTTTTCCTCTTTTGTTACCATTACTTGATCAACCTTGTCCTGTTGAAAGAATGAGTGTGGTATATGCTTTAGGTCGTAATCCATGTCCTAGCGCGGTCGAGAAACTTGTCAGTCTTTTGGAGACTGACGATAATGCTTATGTCAGGAGAGCAACAGCATGGAGCTTGGCTAATTATGATAATCAAATTGTTTTGAAGCCATTAATAAATGCTTTGAAGAACGATGTAGCTGCAGTAAGGTTATGGTCATCTAGTTCTTTAGCTGAAATCGGCAATGTTTCTTTGGAGAATGCTCAATTGGCAGCCGAACAACTTTTAATAAGTTTAAAAATAGATAATGAACCAGGTGTAAGAAGTAATTGCATCTGGTCATTATGTAGATTGTACGAAAAATTAAATAATACATTTCAAGAAAGTTTCGTTGATGAATGTACCAAGATAGCTCTATTCGATAAAGAACCTTCTGTTATGGAAGAAGCGAAAACTGCCTTGGATTCAATGGGGATGCAAGGTTTTTATAACTAAATTTCTTAATTTTTTTTGATAAGCACACGACTGAATGAGTTTATTTATTAGATATTCAATATAAAAATTAAAATTAATTAACTTGTACCAACTGAAACAAAATATTTTCGTTATTCTATATAAAGTAAAACTACCCAGTAGTTGAATTTAATGCCTCAAAAAACATTGAGATTCAAAATTCATCAAGACGGAAGAGTTGAAGAGACTGTAGAGGGATTTACTGGTAATTCATGCAATGAAGCTACTAAAAATCTCGAAGACGCTCTCGGTAAAGTAACAGTTAAAAATAAAATTTCTGATGCTTTCATCTCTAATCAAAGTGAAAACTTAACACAATTAAATAACGAATCTAATGTCACATTTTAGTACAATTAAAACTCAGCTCAAAGAAGTAGATCCATTAATTAAGGCTTTAAATCACTTCGGTTATAGTATTAATCAAGAAGAAAAGTTTGTAAAAGGATATAAAGGTCAATTCACAGCCGTTGATATAAGTATGAATTTACCTGGTGATACCCAAGTTGGATTTAAATGGGATAATAATTCTAATGCATATGAATTAGTTACTGACCTTGATCTATGGAAATTTGAAATTCCAGTAGAAAGATTTATCTCAAAAGTTACACAAATGTATGCTTACCAAACAATCATTTCTAAAACGAAAGAAGATGGATATCAAATCGTAGAGCAAAAAAATAAAAATGATGGTTCTATTGAATTGGTCTTAACCAAGTGGGAAAACTAATGTCAAGATATGGATTTTACGGATCCATTTCATAATACTGAAGAAAATATTGAGATTACAGGCTATGAGCCCGTTTTAGGTGGTCAGCTAGTCGAAAAAGCTGTATGGGTTGATGAAGCAAAGTGTATTGGTTGCCAGTACTGTGTTCACGTCGCTTCGAACACTTTCACTGTTGATGAATTTCATGGTAGAAGTCGAGCTATTAGGCAAGATGGAGATAGTTCTGATGTCATACAAGAAGCAATAGATACATGCCCTGTTGATTGTATTCATTGGGTCAAATTTGAAGAATTAGATGATTTAGAGAATAGTCTCGATAGGGATATGTTTCAAACATTTGGAAAACCACCGAGAATGAATAAGCACTAATAGCAAAAAGATGCAATATCGTAGATTTGGTAGAACCAATCTGAAGATTCCTGTTTTATCTTTAGGTGGTATGAGATTTCAAAAAAGTTGGGATCAATTAGATTTTTCTGAGGTTTCATACGAAGAACAAAATAAAGTAGAAAATATATTAGATCTTGCAACACAATATGGCTTAAGTCATGTTGAAACCGCCAAGTACTATGGAACTTCTGAGGTGCAATTAGGGATGTGTTTTAAGAATACTAAGAAAATCCCAAATATAATCCAAACAAAGATTCCACCAAATAGTGATCCGGAAATTTTTGAGCGAGATGTATTATCTAGCATTGAAAAATTGAAAGTTAAAAAAATTGATTTGTTAGCAATACATGGTATCAATACTGCTGAACATTTACATCAGGCTATTCGAGATGGAGGTTGCATTGATATTTTGAGGAATTTTCAAAAAGAAAATTTAATTGGATCTATTGGATTTTCAACCCATGGAAAATCTTCACTTATTGAAAAGGCCATATCAACAAACTTTTTTGATTATGTAAATTTGCACTGGTATTTCATTAATCAGGAAAATACAAAGGTTATTAATTTAGCCAATAAGCATGATCTTGGGGTTTTCATAATAAGTCCCACTGATAAAGGGGGACATCTTCATACTCCCTCAAGGAAAATGTTGGAATTTTGTAAACCACTTCATCCTATAGTTTTTAATGATCTTTTTTGCTTAAGAAATCAAAATGTCCATACTTTGAGTGTCGGTATTGCAAAAGAGACAGATTTTGCTCTGCATTTAGAAGCTGTATCGTTGTTATCAGAATCTGAGAAGTATGTGCCTAAGATAATTAACAAATTAAGGCAGGAATCAATTAATTCCTTAGGTTTAGAGTGGCATCAAAATTGGAATAGAAATTTACCAAGTTGGGAATATACTCCGGGAAATATTAATATTCCTGTTCTGCTTTGGCTTTCAAATTTAATTGATTGGTTGGGTATGGAAGGATATGCAAAAGCTAGATATCAATTGCTTGGTAATGGAAGCCACTGGTTTCCAGGATTCAACGCGAATTTACTAGATGTAGATGTTTCTGAAGGGCAATTATTGAAAGTATTAGAAGGTCATATAAATCCTAAAAAAGTTATAAAAAAATTGAGAAATTTAAAAGAAAAGTTTGGAGATAAGAATGCTAAAAGATTATCAAGAAAATAATTTCATAATGGATTTTTTTCAGGTTTGCCAACTTTTCTTGGGTAAATTTCAGGACAAAAATTCTTTGGTTGGATAAGAATAATATTTCGGGTGCCTTTATTTCTTGGTAATAGTATCTCTTTTTTACCTTTAACTTTCCCTTCTAATATTTCTAAAGTTTTATCTAGATTTTTGCTTTCTTGATTCGTCCATTTGCCACAATATAGGACTCCAAACCCTTCTTTTTTTAACATTGGTAGAATATATTCTGAAACTGTTGATGGGTTACTAACCGCTCTAGTTGTTGCAATATTAAAATTATTTCTCATTGACGACTGGCGGGCTAAATTCTCAACACGATCATTGATTACATGAATATTGTTTTTGAAATTGATCTGCTCAACTAAAATTTTTATTGCATCTGTTTTCTTTTTCAAAGAATCAATTAGGTATATCTCAGAATTAGGATGAGTTATTGCATAAGCTAAACCTGGGAAGCCACAGCCTGATCCAATATCTAAAAATTTTTTATTATCAAAATTAATATTCGTGAAAGCTTTGAATGGCCAAATGCTGTCAAAAACTTGAGATACCCAATAATCATCACCATCAGTTAATCTTGTGAGATTGGTTTTATTATTTAATTCTTTAATTTTAATTTGTAACTCTTGAAATAAATTTATTTCTTCTTCAGTAATTAAGGAAAGAATTTCTTCTGGAATGTTTTGTTTTTTCATTTCGTTGTAAATATGAATTTTAACCATCCATTAAATACATTCTATTTAGTAAAAATTTATTAGAATTACAATATTAATAAAAGATTATTTTGAAAGGGGAAACTTCCTATTACAAAGTTTTAGGTGTAAATGAAAATGCATCCAATCATGAATTAAGAAAGGCATTTTGTAAACTTTCTATTGAGTTACATCCTGATACAACTTCATTAGAAATAGACGTTGCTAAAAGTAAATTTCAAGAAGTTCTTGAGGCTTATGAACATTTAAATAATAGTAATTTAAGGAAAATATATGATGAAAAACTAAAAGAAAAATCTAGGGTTACAAATAATACTAATGTTTTAAATAATTTAGTAATCGATTCTAATAATCAAAATTTAATAGGAAATAGAAGACCTTTTTCTAATGGAGAATTGTTTTCGTTGTTTCTTTTAATTATCATCATTTCTATAAGTTTAATTGGTTCAATTTTTATTGCTTCTTTTACAGGAAAAGAATTAGAGACAATACCGCTTTGGCTAATACAATAATTTTTTAAAAAAGTCTGTGAATCCATCTAAAAAACCTATCAATCAAAATTCACTGCAATCATTGGAATTGTGGTTAACTGATTTAGGTGCTGTGAAGGATCTTAAAAATCCATCTAAATGGTATCTGTTACTTTCAAATTGGAATGCAACTATTATTTTTGAACAAGAAGATTTAAGTGTTATATGGGAAAGTGAAGGACAAGAAACTAAAAGGCTATTTTCTTACTGCATTAATAGAGAAGATGTGGAAAATGCAATACTGCAGGGACCTTAAACTTTAAACTTCTATCTAAAGATTGTCTAAGATTTGCCTTATTATCCAGTAACTTTTCCCCAATTGATCATCTGTTATACAGAGAGGCGGCAAGAGGTAAATAACATTCCCGAGGGGCCTAATGAATAAACCTTGCTCAATTGCAAGACTTTTTATTTCTTTCCCAATATTATTGAAATAACCTTTTTTGTTCCCAATATCTAAATCGAAGGCAGCAATTGTGCCGGATACCCTTACCTTCTTTATATAAGATAAGTTTTTAAATTTAATTAGATGAGATAAATGTTTTTCTTCAAATGAAAGGTATTTTTGTGGTTCTTTTTCTAATAAATCAAGGCTAGCGTTTGCTGCAGCACAACCTAAAGGATTAGCAGTAAAACTATGTCCATGCCAAAAAGTTTTTCTTGGGGAATCATCAATAAAGGATTGAAAAATTTTTTCTTTACATAAAGTTATTCCCATCGGTAAAAATCCACCAGTTAAACCTTTTGAAATACTTATTAAATCAGGAATGATTGTTGCCTTTTGAAAAGCAAAAAGGCTTCCACATCTTCCAAACCCAGTCAATACTTCATCGGCAATTAACAAAGAATTATTATTTTTTATGATTTCTGAAACTTTTTTTATAAACTGAGGCCTAACCATATTCATCCCTCCTGCTCCTTGAACAAGTGGCTCAAGGATTACTGCAACTGTGGGAGTTTTAAGTAGAGTTTCTAATTTTTGGATCGCCTTATTTTCTTTATTTTCTACTTCTTCATCGTTCATCCAAGTTGAAGGCCATGGGACTCTTCTAACTGGGAACATAAGATTATCGAAATTCTCATTAAAAATATTTCTTTCACCTAAAGCCATTGCGCCAAATGTATCACCATGATAAGCGCCATCAAAAGCTACTATTTGAGTTCTTGTCTCTCCTATATTTTGCCATGATTGGAAGGCAATTTTTAAAGCGACTTCCACTGCAGTAGAACCGTTATCAGAAAAGAATAATCTTTCTAGTTTTGTTAATTCACTAAGTCTTTCCGCTAATTTTTTTGCCTGTGGATGTAAGAAATCAGCAAATATAACTTGCTCAAGTTTTTTTGATTGATCAAAAATGGCATCCGCAATATATTCGTTACTATGACCATGGAGAGTTACCCACCAACTACTAATTGCATCTATTAGTTCTTTTTCAGGATCTTTAGTAAATAGGAGGGCATCTTTACCATGAGTTACTTCTATCTGCGGTTTGCTTTTATTGATTTGCGTAAAAGGTGGCCAAATATTTGGGTGCCAATCTTGATTTGGAGTTTTTGAATCCAAAGATTTCATTTAACTTATTTTTGAGTTTAATAGCGAGATCAACTTATTCTTGATGTCTAGTTCTTTCCATAGTATATCTAAATTATTTGAGTCCATTTTTTTGATGTAAGGAAATTCAGCAATTAAAGGAATACCACTAAAATCAACTAGAGTTTTTGGATTATCTAGGTGTTTTTCCCCATTGACTACTAAACCTAAAATCTCAATATTTCTTCGTTTTAAGGCCTCAATACTAAGTAGGGTATGGTTAAGAGTGCCAAGTGAGCTCTTACATACAAGTATTACGGGAAGATTCCATTCTTTTATTTGATCTATTTGCAAAAAATTGCGTGTTATTGGAACCATTAATCCACCTGCAGTTTCTATAATTAGTGAGCCTTGCACTTTTGGCAATCTCAACTTGTCAAAGTTAATAGCTTTTTGATCAATTTCAGCAGCCCAATGCGGAGATAGAGGTTTTGTAAAGACATAAGCTTCTTTGATTATTTTCTCTTTACTTACTTGTGCAAGTTTTTCAACAGTTTGACTATCAGTTTGCGATTCAATCCCACTTTGAATAGGTTTCCAATAAAAGGAATTAAATCCTTTAACGAAAAAAGAACTTATTAAAGTTTTCCCAATATCAGTATCTGTTCCACAAATTATAAATTTGAAAATATTTTTGTGACTTCTCATAATTTCTTTATGATTTGAATCTCAATTTGCCATGAAAGACTTACTGTATTATTGTAATTCTTTGGCCAAAACTTTTGAATTTCCTTTAACTCTTTCACTGTTTTGCGTTTACAGTTTGTTGATTGTGCTCCTACATTTTTAATGCTTCTAAAAAGTTTATATACATTTTCAAAATTTTCAAGATAATTAAACTGTTTTGAATAATATATTTCAGTTGATTTGAAATCTTTTAATAATTCTTTAGAGCAAAGGAAATTAAGACCACTATATTCAATATCAATTTTTTTACAAGTATCTTTCCATTCAGGAAAACAATCTTTTGTTGGATATGAAATGATTAAAAAACCTCCAGGTGTTAATTTGCTAAACCAATTTTTTATTATCTTTTTTGGGTTGTTTAACCAATGAATACAAAAGTTAGATGTTAATAGAGAACAGTTATTTATTTCTGAAGGTAAAGCATTATTCAAATCCCATAAAATTTTTTTTCTAGATAATTTATTCTCAAGCAGCATTTTCTTGCTGAAATCAATTCTGGATACTTTTTGGGAAGAAATTTTTTCTATTTCATCTGCTAATAGTCCTGGTCCTGATCCTAGATCTATCCATTCACCTTTTTTTTTGGGATTTAATTCTTTGATAAGATGAACAATCTTTTTTGCAAAAAATTTCTGAATATTTGAATGCTCTAAATACCGATATGCAGCATCATTGAAATTATTTTGTATTTTCTCATTCCACTTTTTACTATCCATTTCAATCGTTAAGTGTATTACGTAAGATCTCGTATAAATTTAAATTAT
>CACGAJ010000020.1 GCA_902570945.1 uncultured Synechococcaceae cyanobacterium | reverse complement strand
TCATTCGCAGATCTTATGAGATTGATAATTTCATCCATAGCACCTAAGGCTAATAAAAGGCCCTTTACGATATGATCTCTTTCTTCTGCCTTTTTTAATAGAAATCCTGTTCTTCGTCTTATTGTCTCCACTCTGAAATCTAGAAATACATCTAACATTTTTCTAAGTGAAAGAGTTGTGGGCTCACCTTTAACTAAGGCTAGAACGTTTGCACTAAAGTTATTTTGTAGCGGTGTTAACTTAAATAAATTATTTAAAACTACTTGTGGATAAGCATCTCTTTTTAACTCGATAACAATTCTCATACCATCACGATCACTTTCATCTCTTATATCAGAAATACCTTCCAATTTTTTTTCATTAACCAGATCTGCAATTCTCTCTATTAAGCCAGCTTTGTTAGTTTGAAATGGTAGTTCAGTAATAATTACTGCATCTTTTTCTGCTCTACCAACTGATTTGATTTGCTCAATATTTGCTACACCTCTCATAGTTATTGAACCTCTTCCTGTCTTAAATGTTTCTCTGATACCGTCTCTTCCTAAGATTTGACCACCAGTTGGAAAATCAGGACCCTTTATAAGTTCAAAAAGTTCTCTATCTTCAATAGAAGGGGTTTTGATTATTGATTTAAGACCATTAATTAATTCCCCTAAGTTATGAGGTGGAATATTAGTTGCCATTCCTACCGCTATTCCAGATGATCCATTAAGAAGAAGTTGAGGGATTCTAGCTGGTAAAACTGTTGGCTCTTGTTGAGAACCGTCAAAATTGTCGGCGAAATCTACAGTTTCAGATTCAATATCCTCTAGTAAACTTTCATCTGTGAGGGACTGTAAACGAGATTCTGTATATCTCATTGCTGCTGGAGGGTCGTTATCTACAGAACCAAAATTTCCATGGCCATCTATAAGTGGCATCCTCATAGAAAAATCCTGAGCCATCCTAACTAAAGCATCATATACAGCTGTATCACCATGAGGGTGGTATTTTCCAAGCACTTCTCCAACAACTCTTGCACACTTTCTGTAAGGTCTACCGCTAGTCAAACCAAGTTCATACATTGCATAAAGAATTCTTCTATGAACAGGTTTTAATCCATCCCTTGCATCCGGAAGAGCACGTCCCACTATAACGCTCATGGCATACTCAAGATAAGAGCGAGACATCTCATTTCTTAAGTCAGTTTGAATAATTCGGTCGTTATTTTCGCTTAATCCAGAGTTGCCGGAATCTTCAATATCAGACATATAAAAATCCTTTTCTTAATAATAATCGCTGATTGTCATAATGAATAAAAAAAAAGGTTTATTTAATTCCCAAATACTCTTATTTACACACAAATTAAAAAATATTCTGTTGTTTTTGAATAAACCTTGGCTTAATACCCCTTTAATTGGTAGTTTAATCAAAATGAGTGATAATTCCGTGAATATTGATCTTGGTTTAAATAAAAAAGTCAAAAGGGCTTATGGCATTGATGAAATAGCTTTAGTCCCAGGCAATAGAACGCTTGATTACGACTTGACTGACCCTTCCTGGTCAATAGGTAATTTTAAAAGAGAGGTTCCTATAATAGCCAGTGCTATGGACAGTGTAGTGGATGTAGATACCGCTGTAGAACTTACAAATTTAGGTGCACTAGGTGTTATTAATATGGAGGGCATACAAACACGATATGAAAATCCTGATGAAATATTAAATCAAATAGCTTCTGTCGGGAAAAATGATTTTGTTCCATTAATGCAGAAGATATATAGCGAACCAGTTAAGGAAGAATTGATTTTGCAGAGAATAAATGCGGTTAAAGAAAGAGGAGGTATCGCCGCTTTTAGTGGAACTCCTCAAGCTGCTATTAGATTTAAAAAGACACTTAATGATTCCAAGATTGATTTATTTTTCCTTCAAGGAACAGTTGTTTCGACTGAGCATCTTGGTATGGAAGGTAAGGAAACTTTAGATATTAAAGATCTCTGTCAATCTATGAATGCCCCAGTTGTAGCTGGCAATTGCGTTACTTACGAAGTTGCTAAACTTCTTATGAAGGCTGGCGTTGCTGGATT
Organism: uncultured Synechococcaceae cyanobacterium; assembly: GCA_902570945.1. Classification (GTDB taxonomy): domain Bacteria; phylum Cyanobacteriota; class Cyanobacteriia; order PCC-6307; family Cyanobiaceae; genus Prochlorococcus_A. The sequence continues at coordinate 19,225 of CACGAJ010000020.1, read as the reverse complement.
AATGGTTGGTATTGGACCTGGAGCTGCATGTACTTCAAGAGGTGTATTAGGAATTGGAATTCCTCAAGCAACTGCAATTTCTGATTGTAGTGCGGCAAGAAATGATTACTTTAAAGAAAGTGGTCGTTATATTCCAATTATTGGTGATGGAGGAATTGTGACCGGAGGAGATATTTGTAAATGCTTAGCATGTGGTGCAGATGCTGTAATGATTGGATCTCCAATAGCAAAATCATCAAATGCTCCAGGTAAAGGATTTCACTGGGGTATGGCCACTCCAAGTCCTGTATTGCCAAGGGGTACGAGAATTGAAGTTGGGTCTACAGGATCATTGGAAAGGATAATTAAAGGCCCGGCCTTACTTGACGATGGGACACATAACTTATTAGGCGCTATAAGAACGTCAATGAGTACTCTTGGGGCTAAAAATATCAAAGAAATGCAAGCGGTTGAAATAGTTATCGCACCCTCTCTTCTGACAGAGGGTAAGGTTTATCAAAAGGCTCAGCAGCTTGGAATGGGTAAGTAGTTTATTTAGAGCTAAATTATAAATTCTTAGTGAATTAATCATTAAATTGAAAAAATTTTCTCATTTGGAGTTATTATTAAATGATGGGGGAAACCCCATACTCCTCACACACTAAATCGCCCGATTAATCGGGCTTTTTTTAGATATTTTGTTACTTATATTATTTTATCTGTAATGAAATCATCACTTAAAAGAATTGCCTGCTAAATTTTCTAAAAGGAATACTTAAATTATGTCATCAGCTCCAGCCGTAACTGATTCTTCATTTGACAAAGATGTACTGCAAAGTGATCTACCAGTATTGGTTGATTTTTGGGCACCATGGTGCGGTCCATGTAGGATGGTTGCACCAGTTGTTGAAGAAATTTCAAAAGACTTTGAAGGGAAAATTAAAGTTTTTAAATTAAATACAGACGAGAACCCTAATGTTGCCAGTCAATATGGAATTAGAAGTATTCCTACATTAATGATCTTTAAAGGAGGTCAAAAGGTTGATACCGTTGTTGGAGCCGTACCAAAAGCAACTCTTTCGAGCACTTTAACTAAGCATTTATAAAATAAAGAGCTTTGCATAAAATCGGACTTATAGACTACGGAATGGGTAATATTCATTCCGTAAAAAAATCTCTAGAAAGTCTTGGAGAAGAAATTTTATTAATAAAAAATTTTAATGAAGCCAATTCGTGTAAGGCGATAATACTTCCTGGAGTTGGGGCTTTTGACCCTGCGATGACTAATCTTACAAATACTAATTTAATAATTGATTTGAAAAGTTGGATTAAAAGTGGTAAGTCTTTTTTGGGGATTTGTTTGGGTCTTCAACTTCTTTTTGAATCTAGTGATGAAGGGAAAGTCCAGGGACTAGGAATTTTAACTGGAAAAATACAAAAAATACCTAACATTGTTAACCAAAGAATCCCCCACATGGGTTGGTGCCCACTTATACCTACAAAACCAAATACTTTATTAGAGTTAGAAGAACTAAGTAATTGGGTCTATTTTGTTCATTCATATCATGCAATTCCTGATGACTTAAATATTATTGCAGCACAGGTTAACTATGGTTCTGAAAAATTAACAGCGATGATTGAGCATGATAATTTATTGGCCTGTCAATTTCATCCGGAAAAATCTGGGAAAACCGGAGAAAAACTTTTGAGAAGATGGCTTAGTAATATTCAATAACTAAGAATTAGGGATGAAGACAAACTTAAGACTAATAGGAGGTAAAAGACTCCAAAGTCCAAATAATATTTATACAAGGCCAACAACTTTGAGAGTTAGAGAGGCTATATTTAATATATTGAACAATAAAGTTGAAGATAGTAACTGGTTAGATTTATTTAGTGGAACTGGTGCCATATCTTGTGAGGCATATAATCATGGGGCAAGAAAAATAATTGCAATTGAAAAAAACAAAAACAACTCAAAAATTTGTTTAAAAAATCTTCTTTCTTTGCAGGATATAGAAAATAGGAAAAATGATATTGATGTAATTTGTAAGGACGTTCTGAATTGGACTAAACCAAATTATGACAGGAACTTATCATCTAAGATTATGGATTTAAGAAAATTGAAATTTGATTTTGTTTATCTAGATCCTCCATATGATGTGAATTTTCACGAATTAGTTTTGAATCAAATATTCAATTGTAATTTTTTAAAAAAAAATGCAACGGTTATTTGTGAACATTCTCCAAACATACATATTAAAAAAAGTACTTTATGGGAAACTATAGATATAAGAGATTACGGACAGTCAAGATTAACATTTTTAATCAATGTCCAACATACCTGAACCTCTTCTGTATTGATTCCATGCACTTACAAATAATCCAAGAAGAGTTATGGGAACTAACCCTAAAACAATTCCACATAGAAGAGGCTCTATCATTTTTTTGCCTTTTTTGAATTTCTTAATCACAATTGTTACATAGAGACTATTTTTTGTGTCAACATCTTCATCATCTGCAGCAGAAAGGGACTTTAAAAGAGAATTCTTGAAAACTTTTTTTATTGTTTTTGTAATTTTATCGATATGTTTTTCAATATTTTTCGTAAATCATCATGAAAATAATAAATATATTATTGAAACTCTTTCGCTAAATGGCTCTGCTGAAGAGGGAGATGCACTTTTTAAAATAAATTGTGTTGGATGTCATGGAATTACAGCAAGAGGATTAGTGGGACCGGACTTGCACTCAGTAACTCAACGTTTGAATGATAAAGAGATAATTAAACAAGTTACTGGGGGCCTGACTCCTCCTATGCCAAGTTTTGAAATTGATCCTGTAAATATGTCTAATTTATTAAAATATCTTCATAGCCTTGAATGATTTTGGAGAAAAATTTTTCTAATTTAAAGTTAATATTAGTTGAACCAAATGGCCCTTTAAATGTAGGGAGCGTTGCTAGATTATGTTCTAACTTTGAAGTTGATGAATTAAGAATTGTTTCTCCAAAATGCGATATATTTTGTTTAGAGGCAAAAAAAATGGCTCTTAAAGGGCAAAAGTTTCTTGAACATTCTAAGATTTTTGATAATCTTGAAAAAGCAATTTTTGATTGTGATTTAGTCCTGGCATCTTGTGGAAGAATTGACGTAAGTAAAAATTCATTTTATGAGTCCTCTGAAGATATATTTGATTGGACTTTATCCTTCAAAAAAGATAAATAATTTAGCAATTATATTTGGAAGAGAAGATAGAGGTTTAACTAATAGTGAATTGCTTATGGCAAATAAGATCTTTAATATTCCAACTTCTCATGATAATCCTTCTTTAAATCTTTCACACGCAGTTTCAATAGTTTTGTATGAATTAAATAAGTCTTCTAAAAAAAAAAATTAGTAAGGAATTAGAAGTTTTTAATCTTGCATCATCGAAACAAATACATGATGCATTTGTGGAGATAGAGGAAATGCTTTTGGAGGTTGGATATCTTTTAAAACATACCTCGAGAACAAAAATAAGTAAATTTAAGAATTATATTCTTAGGGCAAATACCTCAATTCACGAAGTAAATATCTTAAGAGGTATAGTCCATCAAATAAACTGGTTCTTGAATAATTCAAAAAAAAATTAGGAAATTATAAATTAAATTTTATTTATCTGGAGTTTAAATTTGATAGGGATATTTACTAAAAACATTTTCTGAAGTAGCATCTATTGATTATTTGAATATTAAAGAAAACTAAAACTGTGAATACAACAAAGAAAAGAAGAGTTTTTCCTTTTACCGCTGTAATTGGTCAGGAAGAAATGAAATTAGCACTCTTGTTAAATGTTATTGATCCAAGAATTGGTGGAGTGATGATAATGGGTGATAGAGGGACTGGAAAGTCTACAACAATCAGAGCATTAGCTGATTTGTTGCCGGCAATAGACGTTGTTAAAGACGATCCATATAATAGTTCTCTCTTTGATCCTGATTTGCAGAGCAAAGAAGTTTTAGAAAAAGTTGTTCAAGGAGAAAATCTAGAAAGCATAAAAAAACAAGTGCCAATGGTTGATTTGCCTTTAGGGGCTACTGAAGACAGGCTTTGTGGAACCATTGATATAGAAAAGGCTTTGAGTGAAGGTGTTAAGGCATTCGAACCAGGTTTATTAGCAAAAGCTAATAGGGGTTTACTATATGTTGATGAAGTCAATTTGCTTGACGATCATTTAGTTGATGTACTTTTAGATTCGGCTGCTTCTGGATGGAATACAGTTGAGAGGGAGGGAGTCTCAGTTAGACATCCTGCAAGGTTTGTCCTTATTGGTTCAGGTAATCCAGAAGAAGGTGAATTAAGGCCTCAGCTATTGGATAGGTTTGGAATGAGTGTTGAGGTTAAAACAGTTAGAGATGCTGAATTAAGAGTTCAAGTAGTTGATCAAAGAACTTCCTTTGACGATAATCCTGACGAGTTTTCATTGAGTGTTGAGAAACAACAGGATGAACTCCAACAAAAAGTTATTAAAGCTCAAGAAATTTTAAATTCTGTTCAAATGGACGATGACCTAAGATTAAATATTTCTGCAATCTGCGGAGAACTAGATGTTGATGGTTTACGTGGAGATATTGTTACAAATCGATCAGCAAGGGCAATTGCAGCATTTGAGGGCAGAACTGAAGTCCAAGAAGGTGACATAGCAAGAGTTATTTCTTGTTCTCTAAGACATAGACTAAGAAAAGATCCCCTAGAACAAGTTGATTCGGGTGAAAGGGTTATTCAAGCCTTTTGTAAAGTATTTGATTTAGATGAAAAAGAAAATCTTTCAAAATTTCAATTATCTGCAGAAGCTTAACTATAGTGAGAATAATAGGTATTGATCCTGGATTAGCTAGAGTTGGTTATGGAATTATTGAAATAGAAAATGAAAAAAAAATAATATTAGATTGTGGCGTAATTGAGACAGTTAAAGATAAAAAAGAAGAAGATAGACTTTATGAAATATTCAAAGATCTCAATGAATTAATAAATCATTGGAATCCAACTGCAGCAGCTGTAGAAAAATTTTTCTTTTACAGATCAAGCACTACAATTAGTGTGGTGCAAGCTAGAGGAGTGATAATGATGGTATTGGCTTCTAAAAAAATTCCTGTAAGTGAATATTCCCCTGCTGAAGTAAAGTTAACCATCGCTGGGTCTGGAAAAGCATCAAAGAAAGATGTTCTTGATGCTGTTATGTATAACTTAGAACTTAACAAACCTCCAAAACCTGATGATTCAGCAGATGCATTGGCCATTGCTCTAACAAAACTAAATGAAGATGGCATCAACTGAAGATTCAAAATGACTAACGTTGAAAAAAAGAAATTGGAGAGGGATACTTTTAGAAAACTTAGAGATGAGATTTCTCTAATTCAAAGAGAAAATGTAAAAAAGAACGTTAAATTATATGTTGAATCATTTATTAATGAATATAAAAATAATATTGGTTACATAGCAATATATTGGCCTCTAATAAAAGAAGTAGATTTAAGAAGTCTTAAGGAAAATATTTCTTTAGCTTTGCCCAGATGTAAAGATAAAAAAGAATTGTTATTTTATCCATGGGATGAAAAACCTCTGACCAGAGACTCCGAAGGGATACTAAGTCCAAATAACTCTATTTCATTAAATCATAATCAAATAAGCATGATATTTGTCCCATGCCTTTCTGTAGATAAAGGTTTAACAAGATTAGGTTATGGAGGAGGTTATTTTGATAAATTAAGGAGAGATAAAAATTGGAGAAATGTTCCATGCATTGGAGTATTAACTTCTAATTGTGTAAGTTCGATACCATTAACTAAAGCTGAGTGGGATATTCCTTTATCAGGTTTTATCACAGAAAAAGAAATATTTGTATAATGAATGATCTATATGTGGTTTATCAATAGTTTTTTAAAAAATGCAAAATCAAGAAAAATACTATAATTTATCAAAATTAGTCGAGAAGTTAAAGAAATCAGAAGACCCAAAAAGAAAATATGAGTACATTTTGTGGTTAGGGAAAAAACTGAAAGAACCAGATAGTAAGGTCCTTGTTGCAGAAAATAAGGTTAAGGGATGCGTTTCAGAAGTTTTTGTTAAGGCAAATATTAAAGGCGGTAAATTATTTTGGGAAGGATATTCTGATGCCCTAATAACAAAGGGTTTATTGGCATTTCTAATTACTGGATTAAATGAATTAACACCAAATGAGGTTGTTAAAATAAATAAGAAGTTTATTGAAGATACTGGTTTGAAAGCAAGCTTAACTCCTTCACGATCAAATGGGTTTTTAAACATACTATTAAAAATGCAGTCTCAAGCAAATGAATTTTTGTAGGTCTAATAATATAAAATTAAATTCAAAGTTAAAAGAAATAAAAAATGAGAAAATGCAAAATTGGTATTGTAGGTTTTGGAACTGTAGGTTCAGGGATTTATAAAATATTAAGTTCTGAAGCTGATTCACATCCAATTTTAAAGGAAATAGAAATTGCAAAAATAGCAGTTAAAGATCTTAGTAAAAAAAGGGATATTAAGTTAAATAATAATTTATTAACTGATAATCCATTTGAATTAATTAATGACCCCTCAATAGATGTAATTGTGGAAGTAATGGGAGGGATTGATTTGGCAAAAGATATTATTCTGCGATCATTAAAATCAGGTAAATCTGTTGTTACCGCAAATAAAGCAGTCATTGCAAGATATGGAGAAGAAATATACAAAACTGCTGCTAAAGAAGGAGTTTATATATTGTCAGAGGCAGCAGTCTGCGGAGGGATTCCAATAATTGAACCATTAAAAAGATCCTTAAAAAGTAACAGCATAAAAAAAATGGTTGGGATAATAAATGGCACAACAAATTTTATTCTTTCAAAGATGGCAAATGAAAAAGCTGATTATAAGGAAACATTAAAATTGGCTCAAAGCCTTGGTTATGCAGAATTAGATCCAACGGCTGATGTTGAGGGGTATGACGCTGCTGACAAGATTTCTATTCTTAGTGAACTTGCATTTGGAGGAAAAATCAAAAGAGACGAAATACATTCAGAGGGAATTAGCAATATTAATCTAAAGGACATTGAATATGCTAATAAATTAGGGTTTGTAATTAAACTTTTGGCTCTTTCCGAAAGGCAACAAATAAATAGTAATGATTCACTTCCTTTGAATATTTGGGTAGGCCCTTCCTTGATTCCAAAATCTCATCCATTAGCAACAGTTATGGGAGTTAACAATGCATTATTGATAGAGGCTGATCCTCTTGGAGAAATAATGTTGTATGGTCCAGGAGCAGGAAGTGGTCCAACTGCGGCATCAGTAGTATCAGATATATTAAATCTGCATGCCGCGGCAGAAAAAAATAATAATTCAATCGATCCATTATTATCTTTTAATTTCTGGAGAAACTGTCATATCATAGAATCTTCTGAAATAAATAAAAAAAATTACCTTAGAATTATTTGTCTTGATAGTCCTGGCGTTATAGGAAAGATTGGAGATATTTTTGGAAATAATAATGTATCAATCGAATCAATTGTTCAACTAGATGCATCTGAGGATAATGCCGAAATTGTTGTTATAACTCATGAGGTAAATAATGGAAGTTTTGAGAAATCGAAAGATGAAATAAATTCGCTTATGGAAGTCAAAACTATAGCAAGTCAATTAAGTTGTATTTAAAAAAATAGTTTGCAAATTTCTTCATAGCTTGTTAAACCGAAGAAAGTAAGTGTTTGATTTTAGCACCTTAATGACTCATTCAAAACTATTAAATAATAAAAATGAAAAAAATAATTTAATTTATTCTGAAAATCTTTACAAAGGTGCTTGTGTAAAAATTAAAAATAGCAATAAGACTTTTCAAGTAATTGGTTTAAATATAGGTAAGAAAATTTGTTGGGTGAGAGAGTGGCCTTTTGCTTTTGATTCTAAAAAAACATTTGCTTTAGAAATAAGTCAAATAACTATACAGGTTTTCTGCCCTAATGATTTTACTAAGGAAGTTATTAGCTAAAAATCAATAATGCATAATAAATTATTAATATCTTCTTTTATTTGTTTCCTATCATTAATACAATTTTCTTGTGTGCCCAAAAATAATTCAAAAAGAATAATAGTTGCAAGCTCAGGGAATATTGAATCTTTAGACCCTGCTAGAGTAACAACCTTAAAATCATTTCAATTATTAGCATCTTTGGGGGATACTTTATATGTTCTTAATAGTGATGGTAAATTACACCCTCAACTGGCATTAGGTATGCCCATCATTTCTGATGATAAGTTGAAAATAACAATTAATTTAAAAGAGAATATTTACTTTCATGATGGTACTCAATTTGATGCCAAGGCAATGAAATTTTCTATTGATAGGTTCAGACGAATTGGCATAAATAAATATATTTTGGGAGATAAAATTAATTTTATTGAAACCCCTTCCAACTTTAAGCTTGTTATTAATTTGAATAAACCATCAAGCTCAATTAATGCTCTATTAACTTCCGTAAATTTAACACCTATTTCTCCAACTTTTTATAAAGACTATTCAAATAAATTTTTAAATGATAATTTTATTGGAACAGGTAAATATTTTCTCAAGAGTTTCTCAAATGAAAAACAATTCATAGAGCCTAATGAAAACTATTGGGGGGTGAAGCCAAAAAATGATGGTATAAATTTTATCGGTTATGAAAATTCATCTTCCCTTTATGGGGCTCTTAAAAGTAAACAAATTGATGTGCTTTTATCAAATTCAATTGAGGATATTCAACGTTATGAATTAAATTTATCTAGCAAAGAAAAAAAAATCAGAGAAGGTGTTGCTCCTGAAACTCAAATAACTTTTATAAGTCTTAGGACAAATTCATCTCCATTTAATAATTTCAACATAAGATTGGCAATATCCAAAAGTATTAATAGAAAATTAATTAGTAGAAAAGTCAGTTACAGATTGAGAAAGCCTCTAAGAAACATTGTTCCTCCAATATTTAAGGAAAGTAATGAAGAGCTGTGGCCAGAATATAACCCCAAAGAAGCAAGAATTCTTTTAGAAAAAGAGGGCTTTTGTAATGGAAAGGAACTCAAATTCCCTTTAACATATAGATCTAATGTCCCTTCCGATAAATTGATTTCATTAATAATCCAAGAGGATATCAAGAGTAATTTATCTGATTGTATTTCTATAGATATTAACGGAGTGGAGTCAACAACAATGTATGACAATCTTTCCAAAGGAATTTATCCTGCTGCAATTTATGACTGGACAGGACTATACTCTGATCCTGAGGCTTATCTTAAACCTCTATTAAGTTGTAGTGAAATTGTTGAAAATGTATGTAAAAAAGGTGAATCTGTCCTGAGCGGTAGTTTTTGGGCCTCAAAACAAGTGGAGAATTTATTTAAAGAAAGTGACTCTATGGTTGGGAAAAATAGATTGAATAATTTAATAAAAATTGAGAAAATAGCTTCAGAATCAATTCCTTATATTCCTATTTGGATATCTTCTCAAAAAGCATGGTCTCAAAATAAAATATCAAAACCTATCTTTAATGGTGGAGGAATAATTTCATTAAGTGATCTTGAATTAATTAATGAGTAGAAATTTAAATAAACTTTTTAATTATTCATTAATAAAAATTTCATTAATACCATTAATGTTATGGATAATTTCTTCATTAGTTTTTATTTTGCTGAGAGTCGCTCCTGGAGATCCTGTTGATGCGATACTCGGATCTGGTGCTAACGAGATTTCAAGGGAAATACTAAGAGATAAATTGGGTCTTAATCAATCCTTAATAAATCAATATTTTTCCTATATTAATAATATTTTGCGCTTAAATTTTGGTCTATCTCTTAGTACTGAAGAGCCAGTCCTAAATATTATTCTTAAGTCATTGCCTGCTAGCCTTGAACTTGGTTTCTTTTCAATATTAAGTGCAATGCTAATTGGATTCCCATTGGGATTTCTTGGATTAATAAATAGAGATAAAAAGACTGATTATATTGTGAGAATTTTTAGTATAGCTACGTATGCGATCCCTCCTTTTTGGGGCTCCATGTTAGCTCAATTATTATTTTCTGTATTTTTTAATTTTTCCCCAATTGGTGGTAGATTCCCAATCTTTCAGCAAGAACCTCAGATTACTGGTTTTCTTGTTTTAGATAGTATTCTCTCAAATAATATTATTGCTCTAAAAGATTGCCTTCACCATCTCGCACTTCCATCGATTACTCTTGGCTTCCTATTAAGTGGCATATTTAGTAGGTCATTAAGAGTAAATCTCGATAATACTTTAAAAAGTGATTATGTAAATGCCGCAATATGTAGAGGAATATCGAAGAAAAAAATCTTTTTAAACCATGCCTTACCTAATGCTCTTTTGCCTATTGTCACTATTTCTGGTTTAACAATGGCTTCATTAGCAAGCGGCGCCTTATTGTTTGAAGTAACTTTTTCTTGGCCAGGTATTGCTTTGAAATTACATGAAGCAATTTCTCAGAGAGACTATACCTTGGTTCAAGGAATTGTGATTTTTACCTCGATGCTAATTGTTTCTTTGAATCTTTTTGTAGATATATTAATTGCCTATTTAGATCCAAGATTAGAGTACTAATTTTTAGAAATTTCTTTTATGGTTTCAGAATCTAAAAGATGGAAATCAAGTCCATTTTCTCGTTGTCTTTTAATCAAAGTTGGAATCTCTTGATTCTTAATATTTATTAAAAATTCGACTATATATTTCGAAGATAAATCCTGGAATTTAATTGGATTTGAGCCAATAAAAGATTCTTTTATTTTGAATACATCATTACTACCAATGTAATTATTTATTCTAATTGGAGAGAAATGACTTGCGCCTTCAATAATTAGAAATCTATTTAATGGATTATTTAATGCAGAAAAAACTTTGAATTGTTCAGTTATTAGAGGTGTAACAAGGTCATATGTACCTCCTATAAGTAGAGTAGGTACCTTAATACCTGAACTATTTTCTTTTGGCCATACCAAACTGCCAAACGAACTAAACCCTATTATTGCAGTAGCCTGTTTTGAGTTATTTCTCTTGGGTAATGGGATTTCGTTTAATTCACATTGAAGTAATTTTGATAAATTAGTTACTGCAAAGTCCTTCAAGGCATATTCACATCTTTTCTCAAGTTGATCGGTTGGTTTATTCCCTTCATATAAAAGTGCTATTAAAGCACCCAGTGAATGTCCCATTAAGATATAAGAATCATTTACTAAACCAAAATCCCCATTAGTATGAGCTTTTAAAACAGCATCTAAATCCTTAATCCTATATAAAAAAAAGTCAATGCTACCAGGGATTACTTCTTTACCCTCGAGTATTTCTGTAAATGCTTTTGAATTACTTCCTCTGTGATCTATAAATACTATTGGCCAACCCCTTCTAGTAAGTTCATTTCCTATCCATTTAAAATTGTCAATTTCCCCTCCAAGTCCTGGCATAAAAACTATTAGTTCTTTTTCATCGTTTTTTGTGTTGCTTTTCCATAATTCAATTTCAAATGGTTCTAATCTGTGAGGAGCATGGATTTTTTTATTTATCTTTATAAGATCAGAATTAAAATTATTTTCACTTATTTTTAAAGAATTTTGGTTTGTTTTTTCAAGATTATTTAGTTTCGATATAAGTTCTTGTTGCAATTTTAATTCGTTTTTCCAATAAGAAATTATTAAAATTAGATTATCAATATCCAAAAAAATTTCTTCTGAAGGTATTGCTTTAATGATGTCTATGGTCGAAACTTCTTTTTTATACTCTAATAAATTTTCTATAGTGTTAAAAATTTCGATTCCATTATTGTCATTAGGGACTTCAATAACTGTTGTTAATTTAGTAAGAATCTTACGCCCTAACCAACTTCTTAGTACGTTTCTATTTAAACCTTCTTCCTTGAAAACTGGGAATTTTAAGAATTTTGATAATTCAAAAACTTTTATTAAGCCATTTTTTTTTAACCAATCTGTTAATTCGGTAGAATCTTCTTTGTATTCTTCTAATTTTGATAATTGTTCTAAAGTTAAAGGGATTGTCATCTCTTCAAACCTAATATTTACCTTTTCTGCAGCCTTTAAACCATTATTTAAAAATAAACTAAAAAAACTTAAAAAAATTACAATAATAAATTTCAATTTTGATTAGTCCTAAAAGTTTTAAAATTTGCAAAAATTGGTGGATTCAATTTCCACTTTCTTTGAGGTTAATAACAAGAATAAGATTCTACGCTGCATTTGGAGCAGGAGGTGTCATATATTTAACATCACTTATATTTAATAACATTGGGTTATCTGCAACCGATATTGGCTTGGGATTTACCATATCAGCAATAATAGGAACCTTCACAAGATTCGTTACAGGCAATTATCTAAATAAAACAGGGAAAATACAATCTCCATTAATTGCTTCATCAATACTAAGTATTGCTGCAAGTTTATTACTCATTTATTCACGAGATACTTTTTTTTACTTAATTGGACAATCATTTGTTGGTGCTGCTGCAGGCATATATTGGCCTGCTGCTGAGTTTGGAGTGCCTTATTTTTGTCATCCGATTGACACACGAAAAGCTTTTGCTCTTGTAAGGAGTTCTGAGGCTTTAGGAATATTTTTAGGGGTGTTCTTAGGGAGTTTTATGACTAATTTTTTATATGCCAAATCAATTTTTATAAATGATATATTTTGTATGATAGTTATTACATATTTAATTTCTAGAAATAATTCTTCTATCAAAAGAAAATTAGAAGATAACCAAAAAAAATTAGCAGAGCCGATTAATAAGGGACAATTGACATGGAATAAAAATTCCAAAATTATAATTTTATCTATCTTATTAATAACTACTTCCCTAGCTTTGATACAAGTAACTTTGCCATTGGATCTTGTCAAAGGAGGCGTATACAGGAACTCATTAAGTAAAGAAGTTACTAGTTTTGTAATATCTATTCAATTAATTTTACTATTATTTTTACAATGGCCTGTTGGTTTTTGGATATCAAAGAGAGGAAGATTATTTGGACTGAAGTTCAGTTTGATAAACTTTTCTTTTGCTTCTTTTTTATTATTTATTTCTAGTTATTTAAACAACATAGCTTTTTATACAATTTCTTTTTCATTGATATTAGTTAGCTTAGGTACTGCTTCATTTCTTCCAACTTCTACTGACGTTGTTTTCAGAATAGCCCCTTCAAACAAAAAAGGTTTTGCGCTTGCTTTATTATCACAATGTTTTGCATTGGGTTATTTTTTTGGACCATTTATTTCAGGGCGCATATTAGATATTTTTGGATATGCTTCAATAATTTGGTTATCTATTTCAAGCTGTTGCTTTATAGTTTTTGTAATTCTTTATAGGAAATTATTTTAATTTGTCTTTTCAAGTTCAATAATCCTTCTTTCTCTTAAGAATAAGAAAAAAGGTGCAGAAAATGCAAATGCTATAAGAAAAGTTCCAATATAAACTACCCACATGTTTTTTATATTCAATTTTTTTGATTCATTTACTATCCATATAAAAATAGCGCTGGCCCCTACTAATAAGTCTCTAGAAATTGATTGAGCTGCTGGGTTTGCATTCGCTAAATTAATGAAGTTATTTATATCAAAGCTATTCCCATATTCCCTAGCAAATTCGAAATTTGCCATCATTGGAAGGACAGCTCCTAAAATTGATAGAAAAAGGTAAAGATAAGATAAGAACTGTTTATTATCTTTTAAAATGTTAAATGAATTCACTTTTCAAAAATATTCCTTTTAATAATAGTATTTAGAAGCTTATGGTTGTTGAAAAGAATAATAAAGTTAAGGACTATAAATTTAAAAAAGGAAATTTAAATTTTGCCGTAGTTGGTCATGTTGAGTGGATAAATTTTTTAAAGGTCGATCAATTACCAAAACCAGGAGTTATTTCTCATTCTGAAAAGTCTTTAGAGTATCCAGCTGGCGCGGGATCTGTTATTGCGAAAACACTTTCTGAATTAACTTTAAATCAAATTCATTTTTTTACTGCATTAGGTAATGATGATTATGGGGATAGATGCTTCAAAATTCTTTCAAGTATGGGAATAAATTTACATGTTGCATGGCGTGATAAACCTACAAGAAGGGGATTTAGTTTGATTGATTCTCAAATGGAGAGAGCAATTACAGTCATTGGAGAAAGGTTGGCTCCAAATTTTGAAGACAACTTAAGTTGGAGTATTTTAAAAAAAATGGACGGAATCTTTATAACCGCGTCTGATTCGGAGATTTTTAAAATGGCTAGATCAGCTCCAATACTTTGTACAACTCCTAGGGTTGGGTTGAAAACAATTAATAATTCAAATGTGCTTTTGGATGGATTAATAGGCAGTAATCTTGATCCTGACGAAGTTTTTTCTTTCTCTGAATTATCAGTAAAGCCTAAATATACAATTAAAACAGAGGGAGAGAAGGGAGGAATAATTTTCCCTGGTGGAAGATATGAGGCTCTTAAAAACAATGCATTAAAGATTGATTCTTATGGATGTGGCGATTCTTTCGCTGCTGGTATTCTTTATGGAATGGCATCAAAATGGGATATAGAAAAAAGCTTAAATCTTGCTAAAGTGTTAGGTAGAAATGCTAGTCAATTTTTCGGTCCATATGCAAATTGCATTGAAAAATAGTTGATTTGAGACTTTCATGAGGAATTTAGATACTAAAAATAAAAATATTCTTGTAGAAAAAATTATTGTTTTCTTTTTATTTACTGTTTTTTTGGTTTTTAAATCTTTAAAAACTTTATCTAGAATTTTTACCTATGGAATTATAAAAAAAGAAATATTAACTACTAAAAGTAACTTAGGAGTAGATATAAAAATAAAAATTAAGTAAGTAAGTAATGAATAATATACTTATAGTCTTTTTAATTTTCGGGTTTATTTTTTTGGTCTCCACAAAAATTAGTTTTAAAAAACAAAAGAACTTAAAATTAGACAAATTTAAAAATAAACTGCAAAGCAAGCAAAAAAATATTGAAAGAATTTTTTTAAGAGAGGAAGAAAAAACAACTTCAAATCCTAATATTAATATCCTTATTGGGATTTATGATAACGAAGATAATATTAATAGAAAATCTAATATACATAGAGCAAGGCTTTCAAAATTTAAGAAATCCAAATTAAATGGTGAAATGATATTTCAAGATGATGAACAAAGGATTTATAAATTAAGTAATGGATTGAAAGTTTACTTATAATTTTAATTTCTAACTACACTCAAGACTTTCTCTTGTTGAAACTCCTGTTGTTGGATTGATCCCATCTGCAATTTCGCAGAGATTTCTTTGATCTTCGCTGTCAAGAATAGCGTAAGAAAAATCTGCACCTTCTATTTGAGCTCCTGCAAAACTGCTGCCTGATGCGATCATATTTATTAAAACAGCATTTCTAAGATCTGTTTTTTGGAAATTAACTCGATCAGAAAGAGTATCGGTAAGGTCGATTCCATTTAAATTAGAACCTTTTAAATCAGATAGGGTTAAGGTTGTTCCATGTAAATCAACGTCACTAAAATCTGCGTCTCTGGCAACTGCTCCAGCTATAGAAGATAAATGAAGATCCTCTCCATGGAAATCAAATCCTGTAATATTAGATCTTACATAACTAGGAACTTCATCTCCCTCGCCCTTAACAGCTACATTTGCCCCAGCAAAAACTGGAGAGGATAAAATTAAGAAAGAAAAAGTTATGCATAAAAAATATTTTAAAAACCTAAAAATTTTCATATTAAATAATTTGAATATTGTTATTTTATAACAATTAGATAATTTTTAAAATTGGTATATAAAATTGGAGCTTCTTTTTAAAATTATTTAACACTATAAATTTTAAATCTAGGTTCAAGATTGGTTATGCAATCTAGAAGTCTTTTGTTATCTTTGCTATTAGTAACCTTGAATTCAGACTCAACTGAACCGCCTTCATCTCTAATGGCTTGATTTAAAACTATGGAACCATTCTCGTCAGATACTGATCTATGAAAAGTTCCTCGCGGTATTCTTAGAATATATCCGCAAGATTCTAACCTAACTTTATAAAAAGGATAATCCCATCCAAAATTAACAAGAAAAAATGTTCTACCTCCAGAGATAGCTAATAGATTATCTTCTTGATTGTGATGTATGTAAAATTGCCAATTATTAAATTCTTCTTCATTTGGCGGACTAATTGCAGGACCACTGTGAATAACTAGATCTCTAAAATTTGATTCATTAATACTAATATCAAAAAATCTGACATCTTTTGTATCACGAAATTTTTTATAGCTTATCAATTCAAACATTTTTGATCTGTTTGATTCGATAACAGGAATTTCTAAACTTGAGTTCAATTTTCTTTAAAGTATAAACAAATCAAAACAGATATATTTCTCTAAGAACGTATCAATTAACACTAAAAAAGAAACATATTTTTATTTATCTTTTTTACCTATTTTAAAAGATTAAAAATTTAGTTTTTATTTAATTTCAAGAGGTTTAATTTCCCAGGATAAAGTATTTTCTAGTTTATTTTTTCCTATAAAGTTTCCTGAAATTACAGAGGTTAAATTAGATTTGGAAGAGGATACTAATGTTAAATATCTTTCGTCTATTAATCCTTTTCCGCTTGGATCAAAACCTCTCCAACCAGCACCTGGAATATATAACTCAGCCCAAGCATGTAAATCTAATTCAGAGGGTAACGGATCTTCAAAATGATAACCACTTACAAATCTACTTGGGATACCAATGGACCTACAAGCTTCAACCATAAGCATTGCTAAATCTCTGCATGAACCTATACGTTCTCTAAGTGTTCTGCTAGCTGGCCATGCTGGACCTGTATGTCTTTTGGTATATTTAACCCGATCTTGAATAATCTCTATTAACTGGTATGTAAATGATAATGCGTTATTAAGACTTCCTGCCAAAGCTTCTTGAGCAATTTCTACGGCAGAAGGATCGTGTTGCCCATTTGGCATCCAACCTTCTAATGCTCCCTGCAAATCTCTGTTAATAATGCTTCTACAAAAAGGTAATGTTAAATCTCTATTTTTAACCCCATCAATAATATTTGGATGTTTGATAGTTTCAACTTCGCTAATTGATTCAATAATTAAATTATCTGTTAATCCATTGAATCTAATTCTATTAATCTCTTCTCCGCTGGCAGCAAGTAAAGGATAAATAATTTCTGGTTGTGGAGTTATTTTTAATTTAAAATTCTTTAGCTTTTGGAATCCATTTGACCTAGGCTTTATACATAACCTGTGCTCACCCAATTGAACAGGTTCCTCGTATTTATATTCAAGTTTGTGAATGTATTTAATTCTCATTAAAAAGCTTTTTAATTAATAAAATATTTTTCTTGAATGAGATCATTTAATTTATTTAGATCCATTTGCAATGAATCAATTGCTTCATGTAAACCATTATTTATTATATCTTCAATTCTGATATAACTCCACTTTGCTTTAAGCAAACCTCTCATGCATTCTAATTCTGAAGGATTTTCAGTAGATGTGGAGGTATCAATTGTTTTAAGAGTATTGCTTATCCCATCAAGACAGTATCTTACTGATCTAGGGAAAATTGGATCAAGTAAAAGAAATCTCGCAACTGAATTAGGCTTTATAGAATTTTGCACTGCTTTCCTAAACATTTGATAAGCTCCAGCTGAACGTAAAAGTGCAATCCATTGCAGCTCATCAAGAACTCCTCCTAGTTCATTTAAGCTGGGCAGGAGTAAATAATATTTAACATCTAAAATTCTTGATGTTTTGTCAGCTCTTTCGATTAATCTTCCAAGAATGCTAAATCTCCAGGCAAGATCTTTGCTTAGAGTCGCATCTGTAATTCCATAAAAAAGTTGACATTCCCTTCTTATTTCACTTAATTGTTCTTGTCTTGGTTTATTCCATATTGCCTCTCCTTCTTGCATATTCCAATATAAAATATTAATCTGTTCCCACATTTCTGTGGTCATGACATCCCTGATTTGTCTTGCATTTTCTCTTGCCATTTGAATGCAAGAAATTATGCTATTTGGGTTTAAACGATCTCTTATTAAAAAATTAATAACGTCATCAGGTTTTTTCTCTGGGAATCTCTTATCAAAAGATTCTCTGTCACTCGAAGCATCAATTAATGGGAGCCAAGGTTCTGCACTTCCTGGTGGACAATCTAATGACATTGCTTCACTTACTTCCACGAAACGAGATATGTTTTCCGCACGTTCTAAATAACGATTAATCCAAAAAAGAGATTCTGCTACACGACTTAAAAGCATACTATTTACCTACAACCCATGTATCTTTGCATCCTCCACCTTGAGAATTAACGACTAATGATCCTTTTTTTAATGCTACCCTCGTAAGCCCGCCTGGGCTAACCCATGAATCTTTTCCTCTTAAAATATATGGTCTTAAATCAACATGACATGGATATAGTTCTCCATCACATAACGATGGGACAGTAGATAATTCTAATGTTGGTTGTGCTATGAAATTTCTAGGATTACTTTTAATTTTATTGGCGAATTCTTCTATCTCACTCGTTGTTGAGTGAGGGCCAATTAACATTCCATAACCCCCAGCTTCTGCGACAGACTTAACAACAAGTTTTGATAAATTTTCTAGAACATATTTTCGATCCTTTTGATAATGACAAATATACGTTTCTACATTTTTAATAATAATTTCTTCATCAAGATAATATTTAACCATTTTTGGAACAAATGAATAAATCATTTTGTCATCTGCTATTCCAGTCCCAGGCGCATTTGCTAAAGCAACATGACCTGCCTTAAAAACATCAAGCAATCCACTAACACCAAGGCAGGAATCTTTTCTGAAATTAAGAGGATCTAAGAAATCATCATCTATTCGTCTGTAAATGACGTCTACTCTTTTAAGTCCAGAGGTAGTTTTTAAATATACATAATTATCATTACAAACTAAGTCATGACCCTGAACTAGTTGGATGCCCATTTCTTGAGCTAAATAACTATGTTCAAAATAAGCACTATTAAAAATTCCTGGAGTTAGTAGAACTATTTTGGGAGTGTCAGTCCAAACAGCAAGTTCTTGAAGCGTTTTTAAAAGATATGATGGATATTCATCAATTGGTTTTACTATTCTTCCTGAGAAAAGATTAGGAAAAATATTTTTCATAACTAATCTATTTTCTAAAAAATAAGCGACCCCAGAAGGGCA
>CACGAJ010000019.1 GCA_902570945.1 uncultured Synechococcaceae cyanobacterium | reverse complement strand
TAACACAGTTAAAGGATCCTGTAACTGGGGCAATCACAAACGCAAACCCAGAAATACAATTTATATATAATTTATTAAAAGATGCTAGCATAGACGTACAGTCAGAAGGCTGGCATTTTAACAAAGAAGAACATGTAGAGTTTCAAGTAGATGCTACTACTAACAAAGTAACTATTCCAGCAGATGTAGTTAAATTAGATTTTCACAACAACTGGCATGAAAGAACATATAACTTTGTAAGACGTGGAGGATTCTTGTATGACAAGATAACTCACACAGATCAGTTTCCTGACACAGAAAAATTTGTACTAGATGTTACAAAGATATATGAGTTTGAAGACTTACCTCCAGTATTCAGAAGACATATTACTTATAGAGCATCTAGAATGGCAGCTACTCAACTTGTAGCTAACCCACAATTAGTACAACTTCTAACTACCCAAGAAGGTTTAAGCAGAGCTAGTCTTATGGAGTACGAATGTAATCAAGGTAATCACAGCATGATGGGATTCCCAGATGAAACTTCATATACTACATATCAACCTTGGAGGAACTTAGCAAGATAATGGCAGGCATAACACAAACTATAGCTAGTTTTAACCAAGGTATATCTGAACAGCCAGATCATCTAAAATTCCAAGGTCAGGTAAGAAACGTAGTTAATGCTATACCTGACGTAACTTACGGTCTATTTAAAAGACCGGGTGCAGCCAGAGTAGGTACTGCACCATTAGCTAGTGTAGCAAGTGGTGGATCTTGGTTTCATTACTTTCGTGATGATAACGAAGGTGCATATGTGGGACAAATAGATTCATCAGGAGCACTTAAAGTATGGAAAGCAAGCGGTGATAACGCCGGAGCTGCACAAAACATAACTTATGGTACTGGTGGACAAACAGCAATACAAAATTATTTAGCAACAAGTGACCCCGAAAACTTACAATTCCTTACTATCAACGACACTACCTTTGTTACTAATCGTGATAGTTCTAATTCTAATACTTTAGTCGGTCAGACTGGATCTACATTTGATAGACCAGAGCCTCACTGTGCTATGATAGAACTACTGAGAACAGAGAATGGACGTCAATACGGTATTAATATTTACGATAGCTCTGCTACTTCTAGCCTTACTACTGTAAAACGAGCGACACGTATAAAAATTAGTAGTAATACACTCGATGAATCTGACGGTACAGGTCACTGTCCCAGTATAGGTACTGAAGTATTTAGTACATCTTCCGGTTCAACTAAAAAAAATCTTATATTTAGAATCACAACTCTTGGTCAGCAAGGTGTTAGTCCAAACTATAGTGCTAACAACAACGGACCGGGTGGTACTAACTATAGATGCAGCTATCAACCAGAAGTGGTATTACTACATGGTGGTGAAGGATGGGATGTAGGTAACACAGTAACAGTTACTATGGAAGGTGCTAATTATACTATACGTGTAGAAGAGATAGAAACTACACAGGTTAAAGCTACTTTATCTAGTGCAGGCGATGGACTCATTCGACCAACACCTACACCTTTTGATGCTGATACAGCAGTTACAGCTGATACTATATTAGCTGGTATTGTGTCAGATTTACCATCAGGTGTTAATGCTAAGGTCATAGGACCGGGTATATATTTATCTAGTAATAATCCGTTTAACGTAGAGATTGTAGAAGAAGATCTCATGAGAGTCTTTCAGAAATCTATTAACGAAGTTACCTTACTACCTAATATGTGTAGACATGGTTACATAGTTAAAGTAGCTAATGCTAGAATGTCTGATGAAGATGATTACTACCTACAATTTCAAGGAGAAAATAATTTAGATGGTACTGGATCATGGGTTGAATGTGCTTTACCAAATATAACTAAAACTCTGACTAATATGCCATTAGTGATACAGAGAACAGCTTTAGCTAACCAAGGTACATCAAGTGAAATAGCTACATTTACTGTTAAACAATTTACCTATGCAGACCGACGTGTAGGAGATACTATTACTAACCCTATGCCTACCTTTGTAGGTAAGCGTATAAACAAAGTATTATTCTTTCGTAACAGATTAGCTGTATTAGCTGGAGAGAATGTTATACTGTCAAGACCCGGTACATTAGGAGAACCTGACTTTTTTATAGAATCAGCTCTGACTGTATCAGCTAGTGACCCTATTGATATATCAGCTGCCTCTATGTTTCCGTCAGAAATTTTTGATGGCATAGAAATTAATGCTGGTTTACTTGTATTTAGTACTAACCAACAGTTCTTACTATCTACAGATGACACAGTTCTGAACCCAGATACAGCAAAACTACGTAGTGTATCTACATATAATTACAACAAAGATGTACCTCCTATATCATTAGGTACAACTATATCATATATTGATAACTCAGGTAAGTATAGTCGAGTCAATGAAATGGCTAATACATCCAGAGAAGGAGAACCTGACGTTGTAGAAATCAGTAAGCTTGTACCTTCACTACTACCTAAAAATATAGATTTACTTACTAATTCTAGAGAAAATAGTTTAATACTAGCAGCTAAATCTAATGATAGTAACTGCTTTGTTTATGGATATAAGTATCTAGCTATAGGAGATAGAAAACAACAGCAAGCATGGTTTAAATGGAAACTTAATAATCCATTAAAATATCACTTTATTGTTAATGATGATTACTATTTTGTAGATACAGATGACTTCTTACAATCTATTAAATTAGTACAATCAGATGAGGAGCCTAGTATTAATCAAGATGATATAAATTATCTTATACATTTAGATAACCATACTGATATATCTGGTGGATCATATAACGCAACAACTAACTTAACTACATTCAGCAGTGTAAGTTGGATGCCTCAAGTAACTACACCTAATTATGAGTTGGCTATTGTGGATATAAACTCAAGTGCAACTAGAATAGCTAGGTATGCTAAACCTACGGCTACCAGTACAACTAGCTTTACAGTTCCGGGAAACTGGTCAGGAGTTACATTAAAGATAGGATACCTTTATGAATATCTTGTAGAGTTTCCCAGAATATATCCTACTAAAGTTTCGGGAGAAAAATCTTTTGCCGATGTTAATTCTTCACTTATTGTACACAGAGTTAAGTTACACTTTGGTAAGATAGGTCTATATGAAACTAATCTCAAACGCTTAGGTAAATCTGACTATCCTGATGTATATGACTCAAATCAATTAGATGAATATGAAGTATCTGATGCTCCATATTTAGAAGAACATATACAAACTATACCAGTCTATGAAAAGAATAAAAACGTAGACATTACACTTAAATCAAGTCACCCAGCTCCAGCTACCCTACGAGCAATGGCATGGGAAGGGGACTATTCACCAATGTTTTATAGACGTGCCTAATTACATACACCCAATCACAACTGAGGCTGCCCTAGAGGTGGCCTCCAACCTACGCCCAGACGACCTCAGAGAGGTGGTAGAAGGTCATGGGTTAGATCCTATGGTCTTACTACCTATGGCTGCTCAGGAACGCTCTGCTGTGTATTTCACAGTACCAGACGGCAAGACTGCCGGACTAGCCGGAGTAGGAAAAGGCGGAGTAATCTGGATGTTATGTACACCAGATATACAACGCTACCCCATCACATTTGCGAGAGAAGCGAAACGGTTTGTCGATAGCCGTGAAGAGCCTCTTTTGTGGAACATAGTAGACTGTAGAAATACAGTACATTTAAAACTGTTAAGGTTTTTAGGTTTTAAGTTTTTGCGTAAGCTTAGACATGGACCATATAATTTAGAATTTATAGAATTTTGCCGTGTGCGTAGATGCTAATGCCGCAGCTAGAAATGCTGCGAGACAACGATGGATGGAGAAAGATGCTAGGTATCGCTCCGAATCGTTAAAATTTTTTAATAGAGAAGCTCAAGCTGTTAGAGGAGTTAACCTAGCTGCTACAGGTTTTAGTCGTGCTATATCTGACGATTATACAAGAGCTCGATATGCTCAAGGTCAAGCCTTTAAAGCCTTAGAACAAGGTTATTCAGCTTACTTTGGTAGTAAAGATACTGTGAATGAAGGTAACAGATCACGAACAGCTGGAAGAAAAAATCTTGTTAAGCTATTACAAGCTCGAGGTAAGCTCGAAGCTGGTATAGAAAACGAGTTTGGTGCTAATATGGCACGTAGATTTACAGCAAGAAAAAGAAGATTTCAAGGTGTACTTGCTCAGAACAGACAGAGACTTGGTATACGACCAGAGTATGGTGCTCCTGTATTAATGCCGCCAAGCGATAGACTGAGTGGTGCGTTAAGTATTGCAAGTCAGGTTATGTCCATTGGTACAATGCCGTTAGGTGGTACAGAAAATGCTACTCTATTTAGCAAACTATTTAACTTATAGATTATGACAGATTCAGTATCAAAATATTACGAGTCTATGGGAAGGGGCAAAGGTGCTCCTTACATAGACGAGAAACTCAATTACGCCCAAACAGAACCAGACTTAACAGAAGCTGTAAACAAAAATATAGACAAGCAGATTCAAGATACTCAGCAGTTCTTTAAAGATAACATTGCACAGTTTAACGAGTCTATCAAAGTTAGAGACAAAGCTTTTAAAGATGCAGTCAGTCTTACTAAGTCTGGCATAAACATGGTCAAGAGATATAACCAGTTTAGAGATAATCGAAACTATCTCAAAAATATAGATGATAAAGCCAACGATGGCGAGTACATGACCAAATGGGAGACTGCATCTATTAACTTTCAAAAGAAAGAAGCTGAGATAGATAAAGACTTTGAAATAGCAATAGGAGAAGCTGAGAAATCTATTCGTGAAACTGGTAGCTATACTTTTCCCGGACCAGATGGTGACGTTACAATAACTTCTGATAATCTTGGTTCTTGGAAATCATCACTACTATTATCTAAAGGACTCACAGGGTCTAATGCTGCACAAGAAGCAAATATACTAGCCCCTGCTTTCTGGGAGATTGCAAAAAAAGATCTATTACATTCTGGCACTGGTTTACGATTTGATGAACTGACTGATCCTGATGATAAAAGAGAGTGGCTCGAAGAAGCTGCTGCTCATTTCCTAGGATTTGTCAGAAACTCTAATGATCGAATCAGTGATGGAGATATTATAAAACATATTCTACCCAGTCTAAAATCAACTATTAGTAAAGAACTTGGTGTAGAAAGTATTGTCCAGAATAGTGCTTCTAATACAGAAGTAAGCAGCTTTGTTAAGCAAGGCAGAGCTTCAACTATTATGGGTACTATTACCAATAGCAAGAGTGGTAACTTAAATTTTAACTCTGTATTTGATTCTAAAAACGGAATGATTCAGAGTATAACCGAAGCTAAAATAGCTCAAGGCTTATCACCAACAGCAGCTAGAAAAGAAGCATTAACAGAATTTTCAGATGCTGTAGTTTATGCGTATGAAAATTTAGGTTTAGAAGATGATGACTATTATCACCTTATGAATGAACTTAAATTTGAACATGCAGATGGACGTATGGTTACATTCTCTGAAATGGGAGGTGTTTGGACTACTACACAAGTAGAACTTGATAGAAAGCTAAATGAAGTAAATGATAAGCGAGACTTAATTAGAGATCAAGGTGTCTTTACTGAACTCAAAGAACGTTATGAAGAATCAAATGGGTCAGTCGGTATATCTGACCAAGAGCTTGCAGAATTTACTGGATCTCCTATTTTTAATGAGGTAGCACAGTTTAAAAATTCAACAGATAGACTACTTATAACAGGTTCAGATTCAGATAAATTCATCATAGGAGAAATAAGAGAGGCAGTAACAACGTATGTTGGAAATGAACAATTAGGTGGCGACAACGAACTTCAAGTAAATAGAAACATAGCTTATATGTCCATTGAAGCTAATAAAGATTATTACCAGATAGTTCAAAAACTTGAGAAAGGTAATATTGATTCAGCACAGGCTCGAACAGATGCAAAGACAATCATAGAAAAGAACATAGCCGACGGCAAGTATCTTAATGCTTTACCTAATAAAGAGGTAGACTATGATCCTAAAAAGATTTATCAAAAGCATGCTACAACTCTTGATTCAGCTGACAACAAAGGTAAACAAGCATGGATAAATAGTAACCAGTATCATATTGGTGAATTAAAGTATGTTGAAGAAGGTTTAAACGTATTAAAACTTGGTGGAGATATACCTATATTATATCAAAACTTAGCACAATTCTACCCAGAGTTAGATGGTAGAGGTTTAATGGTCGCAAGACTAAAAGCTTTAGGAATTATAAAAAATGAATACGATGCGTTCTTAACACCATTAGAAGGTAAAATAGATTCATTTGCAGCTAGAAACTTAACACACAATCCTACTGATGCAAAAACATATCAAACAATATTAAGCTCATCTAAAAACTTTACAGGTATTACTGAGGCACTTCTTGAAAGACCAATCAGTAAAAACATGCTAGCTAACGGTGGAGAAAATGCAGTATTTACTATAACTCAACCCGGTATAGAAGGAGGTTATAAAGATGAAAACCTTTCAGAAATGAATGTAGGTGATTTACTTACAAGTTTTGCTGGTGTAACAGACGACATTTTAGATGATAAAAGATATGGAGTCTACGGTATTAAAGGTGATAATCTAAAGAAATTACTTGGTTATATGGTAGAAAATAATATACCTATTGCTGATAGAGTATTTGATCGTAAGTTTCAAGATGAATTAATGATGCTTAACTTATCGTTAGAAGCACAAAACAAGCTTACTCTTAATGGGGACGTCAGTTATTTAAGTATGTTGCCTATAAGTGAGGACGAATCTAAAAATTATGAAACACTATTTAAAAATGTCAAAGATGTAGACGACGATGGAAATATCTGGAATGAAGTACGTTATCTTTTAAGAGGAGCTGCCCAATACAAAATTAACTTAGATTTATATGGTTATGACAATGAGGAGGAAGAATAATGAGTTCTTCATATGATCCATCAATCCCTGATTTAGATGAGATAAGTAGAGATATTTCTGAAGCTGCTGAAATTGAAGATAGAATAACTGAATCAGCAGCAGAAGAACAGAGACAAGTCCAAAATTATGTAGCTACAAGAGAAGACCCTCGTAATGCAGATCAATGGGGTATCAAAGGAGTAGCTAAAGAATTACAATCTAGTTTGTCAGGTGGTTTACAGGACACTGCATCGTCAGTAACTACATTTGGAGAGCGTACATTTGATGCCCTTTCTGGAGCAAGACAGCGAGAGATAGCAGAAACTGGATCTTACACCCCAGAATGGGATCCTTTTACTAATAAAGAAGATCCTATCATTACTAAAACGTGGTGGGGTCAATTACTTAGAGGAACTGTACACTTCGGTTCGTTAGCTGTTGGTACTGTATTAGCAGCTAAAGGACTTGCAGCTACAGGTATACCTTTACTGGCTGGTGGTGCATCAGCACTATTAGGAGCTGGAAATGTAACTAGAGCTATCGCTATCGGTGGTATGTCTGATTTAATATCAAAAGAATCAGACGGACATAATGCGTTAGCTGCTATGAGAGACCGCTATGGTTGGATAGATACACCATTAAGTACTAAAGAAACTGACCATCCTATTATGATGAAGATGAAAAACATCGTAGAAGGTATGGGTATAGGATTAGCGTTTGATGGTGCTGCATATCTACTAGGTAAAGGTGGTAAAGCAGTCAAACGACAGATCATACGCCGTAATGGTAGTATAGAAGATCAAACAACTACTGCTGCATTAGCACAGCTCAGACGTAATGAAACACAGTTTAGAGCTGATAAGAATAAGCCATTCGCTGACAGGCATCAAGGTGCTCACACATCTACTGTTGACCCGGGTGATGCTAGAGATCAGCTACAACGTACTCGTAAAGACTGGGGATCTGAAGATGGATCTACTGGCGGAGTTACGACTGCTGTTGAAAGAGAACGTATTGCTAGATATGGTGGTACGACTGATGAAATTGTTGAGTCTACACTAAAAGGCTTGATGAGTACAGAAAAGTTTGCAAGAGAGCTAGATGCTGTAAAAGGTAATAGAGCTTTATTAAGTGAGCTATGGAGAGATTCTGTTGAATCATTCCATCAGATAACCAAAGGCAGAGATCCTATGGACATGTCACCTGATGAGTACTTACAGGACTTGTTTGACAGAAAGCCTGCGACTCTTCCTATAGGTGATGAAGTTTATGAGACATGGGCTGGTGAAACAGTTGTTACTGCTGATTTAGTTGTAGGTGATTTACTTAAAAAATTACGTGATACAGGTATTGCAGGCAGAGAACTAAGAGACATTGTGTCCTTAGATGATATAGATGGTCCAGCAAAACAGATTGTTGATACTATGCTAACTGCTTTGTTTCAGACTAAGAAATCTAGGTTTGTAGCATCTGATTATTTCAGATCATTTGGTGCTGGTAAGACTAAAGCACAATTAAATGAAGCTGTTAATGCTGCTGTTAAATCAGATATGGCAGATGTAAAAGATTCTATATTATCTATGCTAAAGATAGCTAAAGATGATCCCGATGACAACCTATTAAATGCTTTATTTGAAGCGTTTTCTATGATGAAAAATGTCAACAGTCTAGAAGACTTTGATAACTGGGCTAGAAAAATACTCAGAGGTGGTAAATTAGATGAAAGCTCACCTGATCGTACTGGAGCTTTAATTAGAAGTTTACAAGAAATGGTTAGTCATAGTGTACTAAGTGGACCTAAAACTCCAATGCGAGCTCTTTTAGGTACAAGTACTGCAACATTTTTAAGACCATTGCAAACTTTTATAGGTGCTACGTTACGTTATCCTTTTACAGGAGACTCAGCTACTGTTAAAAGTAGTTTGTCAGCTATGACTGGAATGATGGAAGCTGTACCAGAAGCTTTTGATTTATTTTTTACAAAGCTTAATGGTTACTGGAGTGGTGATTTATCAACTATTAGAACTAGATATACTGAATTTCATAAAGGAGATTACAACTGGGAAGTAGTACGTAAGTGGGCAGAGGAAAGCGGTAGAGCTGATCGAACAGATCGAGCTATATTTGCTGTTACTAACATGATACGTGGTATTAATAATAATAACTTTTTCTCATACTCTACTAAGATAATGGCAGCAACTGACGATGCCTTTACATTTTTATTAGGTAGAGCTAAGATGAGAGAAAAAGCTATGCGTCGAGTATTAGATATGCAAGGTAATGGATATCAAATGCCTAAGATTGATGCTAAGTTAATGCGAGCTTATGAAGATGATTTCTATGAGCAAATATTTGATGCAAATGGTAACATAATAGATGAAGCTACAAACTTTGCACGTAAAGAAGTTACACTAACTCAAGATCTTACAGGTTTTGCAAAAGGTCTAAACGACGTTTTAACAGCTAACCCTTATGTTAGACCATTCTTTCTATTTGCTAGAACTGGTGTAAACGGGCTTGCATTAACAGGTAAGCATACACCCGGATTTAACTTTCTTGTTAAAGAGTTTAACGATATAGCATTTGCTACAAATAAAAACCTACCCGAACTTAAAAAGTATGGTATTAATAGTATTGCAGAATTAGAAAACGCTAAAGCTCTACAAACAGGCCGATTGGCTATGGGCTCTGCTGTAGTATTTATGGCAACTCAAGCTTGGATGTCTGGTAGACTTACAGGTAATGGTCCATCTGACAGACAAAAACGTCAAGGTTGGATAGACGGAGGATATCTGCCAAGAACTATTGATATAGGTGGTGTACGTGTTGGTTATGATTCTATCGAACCTTTTAACCTTGTACTATCTACTATTGCTGATGTTGGTGATGCAAGTATGTTGATGGGAGAAGAGTGGACAGAAAGAGAACTACAAAAGATTTCATTAGTTATAGCTCAAGCTGTATCTAGTAAGTCTTACTTAGCTGGTATTCAACAGCTTGTAGATTTAGCAGCTGGACGCCCCGGTCAGGTAGAACGTATTACAGCTAGCTTAATGAATAATACAGTACCACTAGCTGGTTTACGTAATGAGATAGGTAAATTAATCAACCCTCATATGCGTGAAATAAATTCTGGTATTTTTCAATCACTTCGTAATAGAAACTTATCTTCAGAATTTTTACCCGGTAGAGATTTACCTGTTAAGTATGATATGCTTAATGGTAATCCTATCAGAGATTATGATTTTATGACTAGATCATTTAATATGTTTAGTCCTGTATCATTAAACTTAGAAGAATCAGATGCCAGAAGATTTTTATTCGATAGTGGATATGACTTGAGAATGTCTATTTACTATGCACCTGATGGTACTAACTTAACTGACGAGCCTAACATTAGATCTATGTTCCAACGAGAAATAGGTAATCAAAACTTAGAATATGAATTAGATAAACTAAGCAGAGATCCTAAGATTATAGCATCTATGCAATTAATGTATAGTGATATAAAAGCTGGTAGACGTAGTGAGTTTGATGCTAGAGACTATTATCACAATAGAATGATAGATAGAATATTTAAAAAAGCTCGTGTACTGGCTTGGAGAAGACTTACAGATCATCCAGAAATTACTCGCATAATATCAGAGCAAAGAATTAAAAAAGAAGCTCAAATACAAAAGCAATTTGCTTCTGCCAACATACTTAATATATACAAATAAATGGCAAATCAACAAAACTCGTATACGGGAAGTCAAGGAACAGGTACTAACAGTGCTGATTTTTCTTTTACCTTTCCGTCATTTACAACAGGCGAGGTAAAAGTAGAGGTTGATAATGTAGTCAAAACTCTCACCACCCACTATACCGTCGAAAACTATAATACTACATCTGGTGGTACAGTTAGATTTACCACTAACAATATACCTACAGGCACTACACCTGTTCGTATATTTAGACAAACTGACGTTGACAGTCCTAAAGCTACATTTACAGCTGGTGCATCACTAAAAGCTGCTGAGATAAATGATAACTTTAAACAGGTACGTCATGCGTTACAAGAAGCTATTGGTGCAAATGCAACTGATAGACAGGTACAAAGCTTTAATATTGAAGATTCGGCAATAACAACAGCTAAAATAAAAGCTGACAATATTACAAATGCACTTATAGCTGACGATCAGATTGATTCAGAACACTATGTAGACGGATCAATAGATACTGCTCATATAGGTAATGCACAAGTTACAACTGCTAAAATAGCTGACAGCAATGTGACTACAGCTAAAATAGCAGACAACAATATAACTACAGGTAAGATACTTAATAGTGCTGTAACTACAGCTAAGATAGCTGATCTTAACGTTACAAGAGGTAAATTAGTAAACGATGCGGTTAACGAAGATAAGCTTGCAGATCTAGCAGTTAGAGAAGAGCATATTGCAAACTCATCAGTTACATCAAACAAGATTGCAAACAATGCAGTTACAACTACTGAAATACTTAACGGTGCAGTAACTAGAGCAAAACTAGAAGCTGACGCTATTGATGGAACAAAACTAGCAGACAACGCTGTTGACTCTGAACACTACACTGACGGATCAATAGATGCTGACCACATAGCTACTGGTGCAATTACCACACCTAAAATTGCAGATAATGATGTCACCACACTTAAACTATCAAACGATGCAGTAACAGCTCCTAAACTAGCAGCCAACGCAGTGGTAACAACTAGCATTGTAGATGCAAATGTTACTACAGCTAAGATAGCTGATGATGCTGTTACTGATGCAAAAATAGCAACAGGCACACTAGACAACAGATACTTTACAGAAACTGAACTTACTAATGGTGCTCTTGATGGTAGATACTTTACTGAAACAGAGTCAGACGCTAGATATTTTAACATAAGCACTGGAGACACTATTAAAGATGGTGATACCTTTCCAGATAATGATACAACAATCGCTACAACCGCAGCTATTAACGACAGGATAATAGACCTTGTTGATGATGTAGGTGGCTTTGTACCTATAGCTAATGAGACATCGTTTCCTACAGCTAACCCTGATGTAAACAATGGAGCTGGTACTCTTGTATCTATCAAGGCTATAGGCAGTACACGCACACCTTCTGGTGGTACAGTTACTATTGCAAACGGTGCGGGAACTGGTAACACTGTCACTATTACAGGCTGTGGATCTACAGTTCTTACAGCAGGCTTTGGTGTAATCGTAGAAACTACAACTACATTACATACATACGCATTTCACAGATTAGTACCAAAAGCAACAGAGGTTACAACTGTAGCTGGCATTTCATCTAATATTACAACCGTTGCAAACAACACGTCTAACATAAATGCTGTTGCAGCTGACGCAAGTGATATTGGTACTGTTGCAGGGTCTATAACTAACGTAAATAATGTTGGAAATAGTATTGCAAATGTTAACACAACAGCTGGTAGCATAGCAAACGTAAACACTACAGCTACTAATATAGCTAACGTTAATAATGTAGGTAATAACATATCTAATGTTAACGCAGTGCATAACAACGCATCTAACATTAACAGTGCAGTTAGTAACGCAAGTAATATAAACTCTGCTGTATCTAATGCAAGTAACATTAATACAGTTGCTGGTTCAATATCTAACGTCAATACAACTGCTGGTTCTATCTCAAACGTAAACACAGTAGCAAGTAACATTAACAGCGTAAACAGTTTTTTTAACACATACCGTATAGGTTCAAGCAACCCTACATCTAGCCTAGATACAGGAGACTTGTTCTTTAACACTACATCCAACTCACTTAAAGTTTATACTGGTAGTGCTTGGGTAGACGGTGTTACAGCTACAGGTAACTTTGCTGTTGTTACTGGTAACACATTTACTGGTAGTAACAACCATAATGACAACGTAAAGTCTATATATGGTACAGGGTCAGATTTAGAGCTTTATCATGATGGTACGAACAGCTTTATAAAAGATACTGGTACAGGTGGTTTAAAAATATGTGCAAGTTTCTTAGGAATTAATAACGCTGCTAATAACGAAGCTATGATAGTAGCTACTGAGAATGGATCAGCAGATCTTTATTATAACGGCAGTAAAAAGTTTGAGACACTTTCTGATGGTGTAAGTATTCCTAATGATAATGATAAATTAAAGATTGGTGCTTCACAGGATTTATATCTTTGGCATAATGGCAGCACAGGAAATAGCAATATAACCAATGTAACTGGTGACTTATTTATACAAGGTAACAACGGAAGTGGAACTGCCGTAAATCAAATAGCTGTTAAATCTAATGCTGCTGTTGAATTAAATTATCAGGGAACTAAGAAATTAGAGACCTATGCAAGTGGTGTGGCTGTTATGGATAATGTCAAGTATGCAGCTGGAAACTCCGCAGATTTAGAAATTTTTCACGATGGTACAAATTCTTTTATTAAAAACACCACAGGAACACTTAATATTCAAGGTGATTCTTTACGTCTTACTGATTCTGGTTTAGCCCATGTTTATGTTAAAGGAATATCGGGCGGAGCTACAGAACTCTACTACGACAACAGTAAAAAGTTTGAGACTACAAGTACTGGAGGGACATTAACAGGTAGACTCTTTGCTGATGGTTTAACTTTAGGTGATGATGAGCAAATATATTTAGGAGCTAATAATGATTTTCAATTATTTCATAGCGCTTCTGCTGGTGAAAATATAATACAAGGTGGTTATACAGCATTACGAATTAAAGATACAGCTGGGCGTACTTCTGGTTATTTTTCTGGTGGTGGACAAGTAGAGTTATATCATAACAATGTTAAAAAGCTTGAAACAAACTCAGATGGAATACAAGTTGATGGAACAGCAACTAATTTAACTATTAGAAATGGTACTGTTTCTGCTTCTGCTGGTGGTTTGATTACCTTCAAAAACGTAGATGGAAATGGTGCGCCTAGAGATGTAGTACGAATAAAAGGTTTTACTGGTGGTAGCACTGGAGGATATGGTGAATTAACTTTACAAACAGCGTTTGCTAATACATTAAATGATTGTTTAGTTATTAAAAAAACAAAAGATGTTCAACTACCAAACGATAACCAAAAATTACAAATCGGTGCTGGTCAAGATATAGAACTTTATACTGATGGAAGCAACTCCTTCTTAAACAATGAAAATGCTAATTGGTATATTCAAGGTTCAAGTGGATCTAACAATCAAGAAATATTAATAAGACCAAAACAAGGTGAGCAAAGTATAAGAGCTATTGCTGACGGAGCCGTAGAATTATATTACGACAACAGTAAAAAGCTTGAGACTACAAGTTCGGGAATAGCAGTTACAGGTTCAGTAGAACCTACAGGTCATCTTAAGTTAGGTGATAACTCATTTGTATATTTTGGTGCTGGAGTAAGTACTGATTTATATATAGGTCACGAACCAAATAGTTCTCGTCATTTGTTTAGATCTGGTGATGGAGCTACCAAAATGCTATTTGCAGGCGGTGCTGAAACTATGATGGTGCTACAACCACAAGGAGCAGTAGAGCTATATAACGACAACAGTAAAAAGTTTGAAACAACAAGTGGTGGAGCTGCTGTAACAGGTGAGTTAGATGTATCAGGTACGATTGATATGAATACTGATACTGGCAGATTAAAAATTGGTGCCGGTGATGATTTACAGCTATATCATGACGGAACAAACTCATATATTCTTAATAATGGAGGACAATTAAGGATTCAGCCTAAGACTGGTGAGTATTCAATAATTTGCTACCCTGATGCTGCTGTAGAATTATATCATAACAATGTTCTAAATGTTAAAACAAATACTAATGGAGTCTATATTTCAACAGATGCTGACCAAGGTAGAATAAGACTTGCTGATACATCTGGCAATATTGCTTATCAGATAACTGGACAAGATGTTGCTGCTTCTGGTGAGTCTGGTGGTAGGATGCTTATTCAAGATGCTAATGGTGGTACGGTTGTTGATTCAAGAACATCAGGAGGAAATATGTTCCTCTACAATACCATTAAATTAAATGGTAATGGTAGTGCTGACAACCTAAAGTTAATTCAAGGTGCTGGCGAAGATTTACAGATGTACCATGATGGGTCAAACTCATACCTCACTAACAGTACTGGTGCTCTATATATTAAGAATACTTCTAATTCTAATTTAGATATATTTTCTCACGGATCTTCCAGAATAAGAGTAAATGCTGGAGAATTGGCTGTTGATTGCAGTCATAACAGTAGCGTTGATCTTTATTACGACAACGCTAGGAAGTTTTCTACAACAAGCACTGGAGGAATACTACCCGGTAATACAGACTTAAGATTTGAAAACGGTAACTGGACAGGTGATTATTCATGTAAAATTCAACATCATTCAAATAGACTTTATATTCAAGGTGGTAGTCAAGGACATAGATTTAGAAGACATACTGGTACTGACGCTTGGGTTATAGACGGTGATGGCCATTATTATCCCGGAACTAACA
This sequence comes from uncultured Synechococcaceae cyanobacterium, assembly GCA_902570945.1. GTDB lineage: Bacteria > Cyanobacteriota > Cyanobacteriia > PCC-6307 > Cyanobiaceae > Prochlorococcus_A. Next base: position 6,355 of record CACGAJ010000019.1, on the reverse strand, counting down.
ATACATACGATATAGGTACAACAAGTTACAGAGTAAGAAACATCTACACCAATGACCTTCACTTATCTAACGAAGGTTCGTCTAACGATGTCGATGGTACATGGGGTGACTGGACAATACAGGAAGGAGAATCAGACTTGTTCTTAAAAAATAATCGTTCTGGTAAGAAGTTTAAATTTAATTTAACGGAGGTATCATAATGGCTGTTCATAGTAATTCAGCAAATATAGTTCAAGTACAAAGAACCTTCAAAGGCTCTCGTTATGCAACAAATAGTACAAGTTTTACTGATATAAGTGGTTTAAACTGTAGTATTGCACCTAAATTTGCAAACGCTAAAATACTTGTTACTTGCACAATGGGAGCTTGTGGCACAGAAGCAAATAACTTAGATAACGGCCCAGCACTTAGAGTTCTAAGAAATGTAGCTGGTGGTGGTTATACTGTAGGTAGTGGCTTGGTTGGAGATTCAGACGGAAGTAGGATACGTTTTACAATGCGAGGTACTGCATGGGCATATAACCATGACCACATGCCGGGAGGAGTTGGATTTACATTAGTTGATGACCCTTCCTATTCTGTTGGGCAAACACTAAACTATAAGGTTCAAATCATGTGTCAAGACAGTAACGTTCCCTTTAGACTTAATGGTAATGGTCTTAATGCAAACAACGGTGCTATACATCAAGGTCGTTCGTGTTCAACTTTAGTTTTACAGGAGATAGCACAATGATGGATGATTGGTACGCTATAATAAGGGCATACCCTTCAATAGTGACTACAGACGATACTTTTGAAAACTATGGTTTAGATAAAGACGGAAACAAAGTTTTTCTTGAACAATCTAAATTAGATGCAGCAAGAGCTGAGTTAGATGCTGAATATGCAAAAGTAAAATATAAAGATGATCGAAAAGCAGAGTATCCAGATTGGGGTACTCAGCTTGATTTCATTTACCATAACGGGATTGACAAATGGAAAACAGACATGATAGATCCCATTAAAAACAAATATCCAAAACCTTAAAAAATGGCAATTACAAAAACTTGGGAAATAAACACCCTAGAAAGAGAACTAGCTGACGGCTATGTTAAAAAAGTTATCTACCGTGTAAAAGGTATAGATGGTAGTGAAGAAAAAGCAAGAGCAACTGGCGAAGTAGATCTTGAAAAGCCAGACACTCTTATACCTTATAAAGACCTTACTGAGTCAAAAGTACTTGAGTGGGTCAAAGCAAAACTTGGAACTGATACAGTTACTGCTATTGAGAAATCTTTAGAAGATGAAATAGCACTTATTAACACACCAGTTACAGCAGAAGGAAAACCTTGGTAATTATTTATGAAACCATCCACAGAACAATTAAAAGAAACACTACAAGAGCTAGTTACTAAACATAACGAAGCTCTTAAAGTCCAAAACGAATGTAAAGAACAGATAATAGCAATAAATGCTGTTATACAAGATAGGACAAATGGAGATACCGACGCTAGTTCTTCCGAATATTCAGAAGATTAAAACGGTAGAGATACCCTTACCTACAGCTGATGTTCCTAGTTATGTACCATTGGTTGTACCTCCAAGTGATCTTAGAGAACCAGAGGGTACAAAACCTGTAGAAACGGTGGAACCTCCAGCACCTATATTAAATTTGCCGGGGTTGCCACCTATTCCAATTCCACCAGCTGAAATCCTTGGTCCTACAGTTATTACAGCTGTTACAGCCGTAGCAGCTACAACTGTAGCCACACCTATTATACAAGATATCAAAGAAAGAATTACAAAGTTCTTAAATAATAAGATAAAGAAATGGAAAGAAAACCGGAAGAAAAAAAGGGACTCTTTACAAAGCTCAAAGAAAACATAGATGACCATGATGAACAGATGCAGATACTAGGTGCAATGGTACGTCTAGGCGTTGTTATCTGGTCAGGATTTATTATAACTCTTAATTATGTAGAGTTACCTATGGTCAAAAAGTCTGGTGCTTCAGCGGATATCACTTTCGTAGCCAGCGTTTTTACGGGTGCACTTGCCACATTCGGTTTGACTACAGGAAACGGCAAAAAAGATAAAGAACAAAAACCAAAGACATGAAGAAATTAATTCTTCTCTTAGCATTGTTATCACCCGCAGTTGCAAGAGCTAATACTGTCACGCCCCAGTTTACTACAGGGTCGATGAATAGTACAACAACTACAACCCAAACGATAACTGAGGTCGAGCAACGTCAGGTTTTCGGTGCTGCCGTAGAAACTTGGAGCGGTAGTAATATATCAGCAGCTCATAGTGCTGGTATTGCTGGTGGAGATGCAGTATTTACTGTAACTGATACCACATTACCTTGGAACTTAGAAGTTACAACTCGTGCTGCTGGCGTCGTAGAACAATGGGATACTACAAGAAACTATACAATAAACTCTACTACTACATCGCTGTCTGTCTTCTCACAGTAGGACCAGCGTTTGCAGAAGGAGATACAAATAATAGCTCAAATCCTGTGGCAGCAGCTACAGGTAATGTGACAAACCAAGCCGTACAGTTTCAGAACAACGGCTCAATGTCACGTCAAAACTATGGTCCTAACATATCATGTAACGGATCAACAATGACATTTAGTCCATTTTATATGGGCAATCATACAAAACCTTGGGAAGTTAACGAAGATATGGGTATGAACCCTAGTAGTTATACTCTATCCGAGAACTGGGGTTTTCAAATTAACTTTATGGTTCCTCTAGATAAAAGTGGTCTTGAGCAGTGTAGACGCATTGCCAAGCGTCAAGAGGAAAAAATGCAATTAGATTACGAACTTGTACGAGCACTTAAATGTGCAGAGTTACAACGTCAAGGTTTTACCATAAGACCTAACACACGTGTAGCTTTCCTATGTCAGGACATCGTACCTATACAATCGTTGCTACCACCTAAACCAGAAGAAAAAAAATTTAAACTATTCTAATGAGCACCCTATCACAACAAATAGCAGCACAAGCTGTAAAAAAGAAGCCTAAGAAGGCTGCAAAGCGAGACGAGAACGGACGCTATGTTAAAAAAGAAATTATTACACCCGGAGAAGAATAATGTTTGCACTTATTAAACCACTTGTATTAACAGGTCTAAAAAGCGACAAGTTTAAAAAGTTTGTAGTTGAGCTACTAGAAAAGCTAGTTGAATCTACAGATAATGAGCTTGATGACAGAGCATTACAAATAGTCAAAAAAGGATTAGGAATCGAATGAGCACAGTCAAGAAACTACCCAAGAAGGCAACTGAAGAAAGTTTTAACGAGCTGCACTACCTTGTTACAGAGGACTTTCTACGTAGAATAAAAAGCGGAGAGGCAACTACACAAGATTTAAAAGCAGCATGTGATTGGTTAAAGACCAACGATATAACAGGTGTAGCTTTTGATGGTAGTCCTCTTGATAAGCTAAACAAACTTTTACCTACTGTAGATGCCAACCTTGTACAGAGGAGGCTGTATGGCAAGCAAAACGTCTAAATACTACAAGAAAAACCCAAAGGCTGCTGCTAAACGTAGAAAGCAGCAAGCTAGATATAATAAAACACCTAAAGGTCTATCAATTAGAGTCAATGCAAACAAACTTAATAGAAAACTTGGTACATATGGCAACCGTGACGGAATGGATGCCGCCCATTATAAGGGTAGCAAAACCCGTGGCAGAAAGCAAAAACCATCTATTAACCGACGCAGCAGACTTAAAATTAGAAGATGACACCATTACTACCAACACCTGATTACTATTTACACAATTTAATAACGATGACAAGTTCAGATTCAAAACGGCTCTGGAGAAGAGCTATCAAAGAGCACTTTAATTGTCAATGCGTTTATTGCGGAGAATTTCATGAATTACACAACCTTACAATCGACCACGTACGACCTAAATGCAAAGGTGGTCGAGATATTACGACGAATGTTGTACCCTCATGTCGACGATGTAATCAGGAAAAGGGTAGTAAAAACTGGCTCGACTGGATGAGGTCGACATTCGGTATAACGGACCGAGAGCACACAATCTTATCACACATTAATTAATGAGTAATAACAAAAAAGTAAGAAGAGAAGTATCTACTGAAATACTTAAAGAAAGGTTAGATAAATATAACCGACGAATTGACCAACTTAAAACGATACAGCTACAGAGGCAGACTGAGCTACAGTTAATAATGAATCAGCCCGAAGCTTGGATACGATCTCAAAATTGGGGTAAAAACGCAAGTTCAAAAGATAAACAAGATGCACTTGAGGAAAGAAAAGAGTGGCTTAGTAAAAAGAACGTAAGGCTTGACATATTACTTATGAAAGCTGAGGGTGGTAAAATTACTCAAGGTATGTTTGATTATGGTAGATCAGGTCTGATTGGAGATACTAAAAATAAAAACTTTATTAAGACTTTTAATTTACAAAAAGCAGACGGATCTGACTATGTAGTCGGAGATACTTACGTACCACTAGATACAGATAGAGCTACTTTAATTGAAAACTTAGAAGAGATTTTAGCAGATCGAGAATTAGGTATAGAAAAAGAACAACCTAATAAAGACTTTCCTACTATAGAAATTAAAGATCCTAAGAATAAGTTTAAAACTATAACTATGGATAAAGAAGATTATCTTAGCGGAACTGACTTTAGAGATGAACAGCAAGTTATAGATAATCTACTACTAGACAAATTAAGAATACAAAAAGAAAACGTTGAGAGCAAGATTGACTTAACTAAACAGCTAACTATACAGGATTTCTAATGGAAAAAGAACAGCTAATTAAGCGACTCCAAGGAATGGGTATAGAAATAGGTGGTGGTGTTGCTACAGATGTAGCTACCACTCCTTTACTAGGTATGGGACCACTAGGTTGGTTAGGATATGGAGCTATCAACTTTGGTCAAGGTGCTTATACTAATTATCTAGTACAAAAACATTTATACGGTGAAGACGAGCTTAACTGGGGTGAAATTTTAGCTTCTGGTGCAGCCGGTGCTATACCGTTTATGAATATAGGAGCTAGCAAAGGAGTTGCTAAAGTTGTAGGTAAAGCGGGTTCAGTACAACGTGGACTTGTAGGAGGAGCTCTTACAGGTATAGGTACAGAACAAGTACGTGTTGGAATTGATGACAATAGATTACTTACACCACAAGAACTAGCTTTTGCCGGAGGTTTCGGTGGAGTCTTTGGTGCTGGTTTTACAAAGTTAGGTCAGTTATCTAAAAGACCTAAAATTAATCCGGCTAAAACTTATCCAGATGCTTTATTTGTTGACCCTGCTCTAGACGATTTAATGCGTCAAAGAACTGGACTAGGTATAAAGCTATTACAACGGATAGACCCAGAAGGTGACGAGTATCTAAATAAAGCTGATAGATTTAACTATGGTGAAGATGTTTTGGCTAACGTGCCGGATAAAACTAAAAAGCTACTTAAAGACAACAACTTTACTACTAATGAGTCTATATTATTAGTTTCTAACTTTAACAAACCTATACCTAGAGATTTATCTGCTGCGATTGAAAGTTTATATTCTACTGTAGATGATTTTGATGATTTTAAAAAGACTATGCTACCTGTGTATTTAGAATCTATGAAAAAATTACGTAGAGATAAAACACCACAAGCTGATCACATAGCTCAATTAAGAGCTGCACTTCCTTTTTTCTATAATAAACCAGTTAAACTGTTGCCCGGGACCTCTACGTCGTCCAGAATCATAAGATCCGCACGTGATCCAGTTAACTGACCCGTAATACCTACGGACTTCACGGAGGGGGCTTGGTGTGGGCTGCAAGCGACGTCGAAGCTTATACGTGACCACCTTGAGTCGTCTGCTTTGGGTCTTAAAAAATTTAACCATGGTGTTTCGATTATTAGTTTCTGTAAAAAGATAGACATGTTATCTGCCCTCTCCTTAGAGGCAGAGATAATCATTATTTTTCTTTCCGAGTCATTAAATAAAGTCCAAAGAACAAAAGCACCAGTAATCCAGCTCTTACCAACTCCCCGAAACGCCTGTATTTGTAGTCGCTTGGGACCATTCTGCAAGTAATCAGCAATCGCATATTGTGCCCTCGTAGGTGCAGGCAACCCTAGCTCGTGCCAGAGTGCCTGTAAAAACATTTTAAAGTCTTGTCGTAATAAAGTTAAACTATTCATTTCTTCTTATTCTTTTTACTGTTTCTTAGTCTTGCTCTTATTTTGTCAAGAACTAAACGCATACGCTTTTTAACCCACGCTTCTTTATCTTCTGTTTCAAAAATTTCAAGTTTTCGTTGCTGTGGTCCAAGTGTTAACTTATATTTTTGTACTTCATCATACGCATTTTCAACAGCTTCT
>CACGAJ010000018.1 GCA_902570945.1 uncultured Synechococcaceae cyanobacterium | reverse complement strand
CCTTAGGTTCATCTTTTATGATTTTTGTTTCCATTCTTTTTAGAGACCTCAAAATAAAGTTTCTCTTATTATTTAAAGGAAGAAAATTATTAAAAGAATTTATAAGAACAATATGAGTTGCTTCTTTGAAAATTTTTTTTGGCATTAAATGAAAACCAAATGAATGGCATAAAGTCATTCTGATTTCTTTTTTAGATTTGCTTTTAATCCATTTTGATTGATAATTATTTGCCGAAAAATACCCCCTTTCATTATCTTGCCAATGCCAATTATTATTTAAAAAATTATTTTTATAATCATCCCAGAAATATTTATTTAGACCCCACCCATGTTGAGTAATAATTTGTTTCATTTAAACTCTTTTAATACTGCAATGAAATTATTTAGCAGATTAAAATCTAAGTCTCTTCGTATTGTTATTCTGATTCTTGATTGCCCCACTGGAACAGTTGGAGGTCTTATCGCAATTGCTAAAAACCCATTTTCTTCGAGATATGTTTGTAGATAAATTGCTTTCTCTTCTTGGCCAACAATAATTGATAAAATGTGAGAATCTCCCTGAACTGGAAAACTAAAATTTTTAATAATTTCATCTTTCCATACATTCGCAGAAGATAACAAATCATTACCCCATTCTTTATTTTCTAAAATTTTTTTTAAACCTTCTAGTGCCCCAGCAGCCAAAGATGGCGCAAGTGCGGTTGTATACCTAAATGCACCACTTGTTTGGATAAGATATTCTCCAATTTCTGAATTGGAAGCTATGAAAGCTCCACCGCTTCCAAATGCTTTTCCAAAAGTTCCTGTAATCATAGTCATATCTGAACGATAATTAAAACTTAAACCCCTGCCTTCAGGGCCCAAGATCCCAATTGCATGAGCTTCATCAACTAACAATTGAACACTATTTTTTTTGCAAATTTCCGTTATTTCTCTGAGCGGAGCAATTGATCCCTCCATGCTATAAAGAGATTCAACAACAACTAAAATGGAATTTTTTGTGGGGTTAGATTTAATAATTTTATCTTCTAAATCTTTTAAATTATTGTGTGAGAATCGAACTAGTTTTGCTTGAGCAGCTTTGACTCCAACCAATAAAGAGTTATGGATCAATTTATCTGCTATTACGATACTATTTCTGCTTGCTAAAGCCTGGATAGCGGCTATATTTGCTTGAAATCCGCTTGGGAAAAGTAATACTTTCTCTTGATCAAGCCATTTGGCAAGTTCTGTTTCTAATAATTTATGTATTGGTCTTGAACCTGTAATAAACCTAGAGCTTCCTGAACCAATACCTTCTACTAGGCTTATTTCATAAGCAGCTTTTATTAAATCCTTATCCCTACTTAATCCAAAGTAATCATTACTGCATAAGTCTATAAGTTTTTTGTTATCAGAATTTAAACTTAGTAGTTCGAATGGTTTTTTTCCTAAAGAAAATGTTTTTAATTTACGGATTCTATTTTTTGGAATTTTTATTTTTTTCATTTTGGCAAATTAAAACATAGTGGACTTAATTAAAAACATTTAGATTTACTATTAAAGTTTGCAAGGTATTTTTTGTTTATTAATATCTATATAGATCATATATTAAGAAGTTAACTCATCCTCTCTTCAATCACAATTATTGCTTAATTTAGAGGAATATTTCCCCTTTCCGCTAGATAATTTCCAATTAGAAGCAATTCGAGCTATTAATAGCGGCAATTCTGTTGTTTTAACGGCACCAACAGGTTCTGGTAAAACACTGATAGGTGAATTTGCTATATATAGAGGCTTATCTCATGACAGCAGAGTTTTTTATACAACACCTTTAAAAGCCCTATCAAATCAAAAGTTTAGAGATTTTGCAAATCAATATGGTGAGAATAAAGTTGGTCTTTTAACTGGAGATATAAGTATAAATAGAGAAGCACCAATCTTAGTCATGACGACTGAGATTTTTAGGAACATGCTTTATGGCGAATTTGATGAGTTTGATGATCCCTTAGAAAATTTAGAGTCTGTTATTCTTGATGAATGTCATTATATGAATGACCCCCAAAGAGGCACAGTTTGGGAAGAAACTATAATCCATTGCCCTACTAGAACTCAAATAATAGCTTTATCAGCAACAATAGCCAACGCAGATCAACTACAAAATTGGATAGAAAAAGTTCATGGGCCTACAGTACTAATTAATAGTGATAAGAGACCAGTCCCACTTGATTTTATTTTTTGTAGTGTTAAAGGCCTCCATCCACTTTTAAATAATAAGGGTAATGGAATTCATCCAAACTGTAAGATTTGGAGAGCTCCTAAAGGGCAGAAAATGAGAGGAAAAGTGGGCAGGATAATGCAACCTAAGTCTCCCTCAATTGGCTTTGTGATCTCTAAACTAGCTGAACGAAATATGTTGCCAGCTATTTATTTTATTTTTAGTCGAAGAGGTTGTGACAAGGCTATTGAGAATATAAAAGATTTAACTTTAGTAAGTTATTCAGAAGCAAATATGATATCCCAGAAATTAGATGTTTATCTTAAAAATAATAAGGAAGCAATTAAAGATAAATCTCAATGCGAGGCATTAAAACGTGGTATTGCATCTCATCATGCTGGATTATTGCCCGCTTGGAAAGAATTGGTAGAGGAATTATTTCAGCAAGGTTTGATAAAAGTTGTTTTTGCAACTGAAACTCTTGCTGCAGGAATCAATATGCCCGCAAGAACAACTGTTATTTCTTCTTTATCAAAAAGGACAGAAGATGGACATAGATTATTATTTAGCAGTGAATTTTTGCAAATGTCAGGAAGAGCTGGAAGAAGAGGAAAAGATACACAAGGATATGTTGTTACATTACAAACAAGATTCGAAGGTGCCAAAGAAGCAAGTGCACTTGCTATTAGTAAACCAAATTCTTTAGAGAGTCAATTCACTCCTAGTTATGGTATGGTGCTTAATCTTTTACAAAATTATACTTTAGAGAAGTCTAAAGAATTAATTAAAAGAAGTTTTGGTAGTTTTTTATATTTAGGTGAATCCTCAGGTGAGAATATAATTCTTGAAAATTTAGATAAGGATTTAATCGAATTAAAAAAAATTACTTCTGACGTTTCATGGAAAGATTTTGATGCCTACGAAAAGTTAAAAAATCGTCTTAAAGAAGAGAGAAGACTCTTGAAAATTTTAGAAAAACAAGCATCAGAAAAATTATCAGAAGAGATAACTAATGCACTTCCATATATTAAAGATGGAAGCTTAATTTCAATCAAAGCTCCCCAAATTAAAAGAAAAATTGTTCCAGGATTAATTTGTAAGAAAATATATGAATCCCAAAAAATTAAGTGTTTATTGTGTTTGACAATTGATAATTTATTTATTCTTATAAAACCCTCATACATAGTAAGCATTTTTAATGATTTGGATGCAATTGATGTCTTAGGAATTGAAGTACCAAAGATGTATTTTTCTGGAGAGGTATTTAGGGGAGATGATATGTCGCAGTGTTATGCGGATCGAATTTTAGAAGTTTCTAAAAAAAATGATTTACAAACTCCACAATATGATCTGACAAAGGAAGTTTTGGCACAACAGCAACAAATTAATAATTTAGAAGAAACAGTTTCTGATCATCCCGTACATAGATTTGGAGACTCTAGGAAATTGAAGAAATATAGAAAAAGAATTATTGATGTTGAACAAGAAATAAATATGAGAAAAAAACTTCTTAAGGATAAAGAAAATCATAACTGGAGAACTTTTACCGATTTGATTAAAATTTTGAATCATTTCGGTTGTTTAAATAATTTGGAATTGACAGAAGTTGGACAAACAGTTGGTGCAATAAGAAGTGAAAATGAATTATGGATTGGTCTTGTTTTAGTTAGTGGTTATTTAGACGATTTAGATCATCCTGATTTAGCTGCAATTATTCAAGCTATATGTGTTGATGTAAGGAGGCCTAATCTTTGGTGTAATTTCAAGCCTTCTTTAAAGGTAATAGATGTTTTTAATGAATTAGATGGTTTAAGAAAATTAGTCGCTTCTCAACAAAATAAGTTTCATATTGAAATTCCTACTTATTTAGAAACAGAGTTGACTGGAATTATTTCTGAATGGGCAAGGGGGAAAAAATGGAAAGATTTGGTTTTTAATACTTCATTAGACGAAGGTGATGTAGTGAGGATTATTAGAAGATCAATTGATGTTCTTTCTCAAGTGCAATACTGCATTGGAGTTAGTAATAAATTAAAAAGCAAAGCAAAGTTAGCATTAAAAGCTATTAATCGTTTTCCTGTTTCTGAATCTAATGATCTGATAAAAGTCTCTGATGATATTAATCCTGCGACAAAGAGAATTGAAAATAATTCTTAAATATTTTTTATTAAATCATTGAATTAATATTCATCGCTTCATCAAATTCATCTTCGTTTAAATAACCTAATTTAAGTGTTGCCTCTTTTAAATTCAATGATTCTTTAAAGGCAAGGTTTGCAATTTCAGCTGCTTTTTCATAACCAACTTTTGGTACTATGGCTGTAACCAACATTAGTGAATTTTCTAAATTAAACTTCATTTTTTTTTGATTAGGTTCCATCCCATCAACTAATTTTATTCTGAAGTTTTCTATTGCATTTTTAAGTAATTTTAAACTTGTAAGAATATTAAATCCAATAAGAGGCTTATATTCATTCATCTGTAGAGTGCCGCTAGAATTTGCCATTGAAACTGCATATTCAAGACCCATTATCTGAGTGCAAACCATTGATATGGCTTCGCATTGAGTGGGATTCACTTTGCCAGGCATAATAGAGCTTCCTGGTTCATTTTGAGGGATAATTAATTCATATATTCCTGATCTTGGACCAGAAGATAGGATCTTTATATCATTTGAAATTTTAAATAATGCACCTGCTAATATTTTTATCTGACTCATTACTTGAGCTAGACGATCATGCGAAGCCATTATAGAAAAATTATTTTTTGATTTATAGAAAATTAGATTAGTATCTTCTGAAATTGATTTTATAGTCTCTTCACAAAATACTTTAGGACAATTAATCCCTGTACCAACTGCAGTTCCTCCCAGAGGTAAGAAATACAATTCATTCAGACTTATAGTAATTGCATTTTCAGCATCTTTTAGTTGCTCTGACCATCCAGATATTTCTTGTCCAAAAGTAAGGGGAACTGCATCTTGAAAATGGGTTCTTCCTATCTTTATAAGGTCTTTCCATTCTTCACTTTTTTTATCAAGGATCTTCGTAAGTTCTCTTATCGTTGGAATTAAATTTTTGATTATTTCATTAACAACAGATATTTGAATAGCGGCAGGAAAAGTATCATTAGTTGACTGAGATTTATTTACATCATCATTCGGATGTATTGGTTGATGACTACCAAGCTCTGAATTAGTTTTTAATGCTGCAATATTTGAAATCACCTCATTAACATTCATATTTGTTTGCGTGCCACTACCTGTTTGCCAAACCTTTAAGGGAAACTGTGAATCATGAAGACCATCAAGTATTTCTGTACATGCCTCTACAATCAAATCTTTTTTTCCTTTATCTATTAATCCTAAATTGAAATTCGCAATAGAAGCAGCTTTTTTTATGAGGGTGAGTGAATAAATTAACTCAATTGGAATTAATTCTTCTCCAATAGAAAAATTTATTATTGATCTTTGTGTTTGAGCACCCCATAAAGCTTCCATGGGAACCTCTATTGTTCCCATACTATCTTTTTCAATCCTAAAGTTTTTTGTCATTATTCTTCTGAAAACACTAGTTTAAATGAGATAAGGTTTTCAGTAATCCTAGATACCTAGCCTCTCCCATATTACACTTAAATTATTAAGATGAATTGAAGGATTAAAACATTCTTCTAATTCACTTTGATCAATAAAATCCATTATTTCATTATCTCCCTCTATATTTTGTTTGAAATTCCCATTCTCAGTATTCCAGGCGTGATGCGCATTTTTTTGTACTAAGCTATAAGCTTTTTCTCTTGACATGCCCTTCTCTACAAGCAAAAGTAAAACTTTTTGACTAAAGATTACACCACCATATATATTTAAATTTTTGAGCATATTTTCTGGATAAACTTCCAAATTGCCAACTATATCTTTCATTTCTCTGAGCATAAAATGCAAACAGATTGATACGTCAGGTAACATGATGCGTTCATTTGAACTATGGCTTATATCTCTTTCGTGCCAAAGTGGAACATTTTCCAGTGCTGTCAAGACGTAACTCCTCAAAATTCTTGCTAAACCGCTTACTCTTTCACTTCGAATAGGATTTCTTTTATGAGGCATAGCAGAACTTCCTTTTTGTCCTTTTGTAAATCCCTCCTCAACTTCTAAAACATCAGTTCTTTGTAAATTTCTTATTTCAGTTGCGAATCTATCTAATGAAGCACCAACGAGCGCGATTGTTTGGACATATTCTGCATGCCTGTCTCTTGATATAACCTGCGTACTTGCTGTATCTGGTTTTAAGCCGAGTAAATCACAAGTTATTTGTTCTACTTTGGGATTCGTATTAGCATAAGTTCCCATGGCACCACTTATTTGTCCAATTGCAACAGATTCTTTCAGTATTAACAATCTTTTTTTGTTCCTTATTATTTCTGCTAACCAACCAGCAAGTTTAAAACCGAAGGAAATTGGCTCCCCATGAATTGCATGAGATCTCCCAATCATTAATGTATTTTTATGTTTCTTTGCTAATAATCTGACTTCATTTTCTAGGTTCTCAATTCCCTCTAATAACAATTCGCAAGAATCTTTTAGCTGAAGAGATAAGCCAGTATCAAGTACATCACTACTGGTCATACCAACATGTATGTATCTTCCAGAGTCTCCTACAAATTCATTAACGCTTGTAAGAAAAGCTATGACATCATGTTTAACTTCCTTCTCAATTTCTGTAATTCTCGATTCATCAAACTTTGCATTTGAACGTATCTCTTTCATGGCATTCTCAGGAATTTTCCCGAGGGAAAAATTTGCTTCACATGCAGCTATTTCAACCTTAAGCCAACTCTGGAATTTTGCGCTGTCAGTCCAGATTTTCCCCATTTCGGGTAATGTGTAACGCTCGATCACAATTTTTATTAATTATCAATTTAAACTTTATAACCAAAATCGAATTATTGCCCTATACCTTAAAGATGTACTTGCCATTGAACATATTTGTTTAATTATTATTTTCTTATGTAACATTTTTATGTCTAATAAAGAAAGTTTAAATACAAAAATGTTTGCACTTATTCCCTAGTTAATAATGGGTAATTTTTTAGTTCTAATTTAAAATTGGAGGGTATTAAAGAATTTGGATCTTAATCTTGTAGAAGTTCATTATTCAATCTTTTTTATTGATTAATAGATGATTAAAAAAAGTAGATTAGACCTTTATCTTCTCAATAAAGGTTTATGTGAAACTCGTCAAAAAGCCCAAGGTTTAATTCTTGCTGGCAAGGTTAGAGATATTAATGGAAAAGTATTGGATAAACCTGGACAGCAAGTATTAATTGGATCTGAATTCTTTATTGATAGCGAACCTATGTTTGTTTCAAGGGGAGGTGAAAAATTACTGGAGGCATTTAAAAAACTTGAAATTAAAGTAAAAGATAAAATATGTATTGATGCAGGAATCTCTACTGGGGGATTTACTGATTGCTTATTGCAACAAGGAGCAAAGTTAGTTTACGGGATAGATGTTGGATATGGACAGACTGCATGGAAGATCAGAAACAATCCGAAAGTCATACTTTTTGAACGAACAAATATTCGAAATTTAAAACCTAATGATCTTTTAGCTAGAAGTAATAAATTACCAAATTTCGTTGTTGCTGATTTGTCTTTTATTTCATTAAAGTTGGTTTTTAAATCTATTGGTAATTTATTAGAAGGTGATTGTATTCAGGGAATATTTTTAATTAAACCCCAATTTGAAGTAGGTAAAGATAAAGTCAGTAAAGGTGGCGTAGTTCGTAATCCTAAATTTCATATTGAGGCCATAGAGTCTGTAATTTATGCCGCTAAGAACTTTCAATGGAATATGAAGAATTTGATAGCTTCTCCTCTAGTAGGTCCCGCTGGGAATCATGAATATCTAGCTTGGATGTGTTTAAGAAGTGAATCAAATCCAAGGATTAATAATGAATATATACAAAATTTAGTAAATGAAACTCTCTGAATTAGAGAGCTTCTTCATCTTTGTCGCCAGTTCTTATTCTCACAACAGAATCAATTGATGTAATGAATATTTTCCCATCACCTATCTCTCCAGTTTTTGCTGCTTCAGCAATTGCATCTAGGACAGAATCAACTTTTTCATCATCTACAACAACTTCTACTTTGAGTTTCTGTAGGAATTCAACAGTAAATTCTGATCCTCTATATCTTTCAACTTGCCCTTTTTGCCTTCCAAAACCTCTGACTTCACTAACTGTCATTCCAACAATACCAGAGTTTACTAATGCAATTTTTACATCCTCAAGTTTAAATGGACGTATGATTGCCTCAATTTTCTTCATGATTAAAGATTGAATATTGTTATTTTAATTGTTTTTTGGGAAAACATCCAACATTGAAATATCAGAAAAACATTTAATTTCAACTCCTGCATTCGTGGCGTCTTCAATTAATAGTTTAGAGTTTTTATCAGAGATAATTACTGTACTATTTGATAATGCTTCCCACTTATCATTCTCGAAGTGTGTTTGAAGCCATAACATTCCAATCGCACTTTGTGGCTGAAGGGATTTATTTAAGTTGTTATCGATAGTTATCAAACAAATGTCCATTAATTTATCTTTGAACTAAACACATATAACCTTTTAGAATGACATTATGAAAGTTACAACTGATACAAAAATAAGATTTAACAGCTTTTGACTTAGTCAATTGTAATACTTAAGCTTGTTGAGATTTTTGCGGATATTGATCTTTTTATATAGTTTTAGTAAATAAGTTCTACTAAAAATGATTGCAGCTAAATTAGATGATTCGACACAAAGACCATTATATGGTGAAAGAATTATTGAAGAATCAAAAATAATTTGTTTCGAGAATCCAAATAAAAAAAGAATTTATGAAATTTCTATAGAGTTACCTGAATTCACATGTAAATGCCCATTTTCTGGCTATCCAGATTTTGCAAAGCTGAATATTATTTATCAACCTAATTTGAGTGTCTATGAGTTGAAGTCTTTGAAGCTATATATTAATAATTTTAGAGATGTGAGAATATCTCACGAGGAAGTTGTTAATAAAATTATGGATGATTTATTGAGTGCAGGCTCACCGCACTGGATACATTTAAATGCTGCATTTAACCCTAGAGGTAATGTTTCTATGCAGTTAAATGTTTTTAGTGGAGAGAAAAAAAATTAAAAATTTCTTATTTCTTCTGATATCTCTAAAAATTCTTTTTTAAAACCAACCAGATTTTTATTGCTTAGACCTCCAATGGATAACTTTTTTGATTCTTCATTTACAAGAATCCATAATTGGTTGGTTGGTATAAGACTTATTATTGTGCCAAAAATTATTAAGATGAAAGAAAAGTAAATGAATGGTATAGAAGGATCATTTTTAATAATTAATCCGCTGCTGGGGATTATTTTTTTCAAAGATAATTTTGAAGAATTAACTTCCGTGTGATTTTCATTCATATATAGAAGATTCTCTGAAAAATTTTCTATGTTGGAAATCTTAAGCGGACCATTTTCATTATCTATTGACAAAAGGAAATTTTTTTTAGTCTCCGATCCTAATTCCAATAAAACTCCCCAAACTTGATTACCGATTTCTGGAATCTCCTTTAATTGTAATTG
The DNA here is from genome assembly GCA_902570945.1 of uncultured Synechococcaceae cyanobacterium. GTDB lineage: Bacteria > Cyanobacteriota > Cyanobacteriia > PCC-6307 > Cyanobiaceae > Prochlorococcus_A. The sequence continues at coordinate 12,321 of CACGAJ010000018.1, read as the reverse complement.
ATAAAGGATATTATCTATTTCTAAAACAACATTTGATATTGCCCAATCTGCTTGATAAATAGTTAATCCTTTAAACCTGATTGGGTGATTAACTTTGGTTGTTTTTATTTCATTTAAATTTAGATCTTCAGAAGAAAAATTTAATTTTGAAATAAACTGTTTGGGCACACCATCACTTTCACGTTCTATAGAAAAATCGACTAATTTTACTTTGGCTTTTGAGTTTGTGCTCTCATTAACAAGATCTAAAGTTTCTCCTGGCAGTAAATATTGTTCTTTTGATTGACTTGTAAAACTTCCATATGCTGAACCTATAAGTAAGACTATTAATCCGATATGTACAACTAAAGGACCGATTTTTCCAATTAACCCCTTTCTTGCAGAAATATGACTATTAAATTTGTATGTTTTCCATCCTTTTTTTTTAAGTAATAAATCTACTTTTGATATATGTTCTACATCTTGATTGATTGGATGACTTGTAGTTAGTTGTAGTTTGCTAAATTTTTTTTCGCTCTTATATTCAATCCATTTTAATGAAGCTTTTAATGAAGGAATTTGCCTCCTGAAACTACAAGCTGCTAGGGAAATGCAAAGAAGAATTAATGTAAATAAAAACCAAAAGCTTGTATATATATGATCCAATTGAAGTATTAAGACTTTTTCTCCATCTAAAAATCCAAAAATGGGAGCTCTATCGAAATTATCAATATAAAATTTATTATTATTATCTTGAGGTATAAAAGTACCTATGCCACTGGCAATAGCTATGAAGATTATTAGTGATATTGCGAATCTTAAACTTGATATTTTTAAAATTAGATTCTTAACAATAATCATTTAAATCCAATTTGAAAATAAATTTAATAATCCTAGTGCTACTAAAAATATCCCACTTAAGGTAGGAATTATTTGACTAAATTTTCTAAGCTCTAAAAATTTTTTTAAGTTTTCTGCCGTGGCTCCCGCAATAATTAGTGGAGTTACTTGGCCTATTCCAAAGAAAAATAAAAAAGTAATTGAGATTATTGGGTTTTTAGCTTGCGATACCCAAGCCAGTAGAGTTGCTAAAACTGGAGTAATGCAAGGTGAAGAGGCTAGTCCAAAAGTAGTTCCTATCGCAAAAGGTGCTATCAGGGAGGGTATTTTATCTTCTATGAATTTTAGATCAGGGCCATTCGGGAACTGAAACTTTAAAATTCCTAGTAAATTTAAACCCATTATTATTGCTATCAAGGCAACAATCGAAGTGTAATAAGCTGGAATTTGCCCGTAAATTTTTCCTAAGAATCCACTCGCAGCACCCAGTGCAACAAGAGAAAAAACTACTCCTCCTGAAAAACTAATAAGTTTAAATTTATTTTTCTCTGTTCCTCCTATATAAGCAATTGTCACTGGAAGTAATGATAATGAGCATGGTCCAAGACTTGTTAAAAGTCCTGCGCTGAAAACCAAAAAAATAGTAAATGGACCAGGACTATTAAGACCATTCTGCATAAGCAGATTACCCTTTTGAGATAATTCTGAAATAACTAAATTAAATGATTCGATAGCTTAACTTAAATCCTTTAAATTCTAACTAATAAAGATTCTTTCGTGTACTAATCATACCTATGAAGCCTGTCGATTCTAATGAACATCTCAATAGCATCCCTGAAATAAAAAAAGATGCGATTAATGAATTTCCACCATAACTAATGAAGGGCAGTGGTAAGCCTGTTGTAGGCATTGAACCTGTTGCTACAGCAATATGCATTATTGATTGGCCTGTCAACAATACACCACATCCAATAGCAACTAACTTTGTATAGTTATTCCTGCACTTCAGACTAATTCTTAGGCTCATATAAGAGAATACTGCTAAAAATCCTAAGAATAAAGTTGATCCTAATAAACCAAATTCTTCCGCAAAAATGGCAAAAATAAAATCTGTATACATGAATGGTAGATACTGTAATTTTTGTATTGACAGTCCAAAACCTTGGCCAAATAGACCACCTGAACCTATAGCTAATAAACTCTGAACCAGTTGAAATCCACTTTCCTGTTGATCTTCCCAAGGATTAAGAAATGAAGTAACTCTAAGTTTTTGATATTCGTTATTGAGGATACTAATACATCCAGTAATAAACCCTAATGAGGCAAATGAGCCGAGAGAACTTAGTTTTACTCCCCCACATAAACCCATTACCCAAAAAAGAATTCCAGTTAATGATGCAGTGCTTAAATTAGGCTGCTTTAGTATTAATAAAATTAATAATCCAAAAGAGAATATTGAAATTAATTTTTTATCATTCTTTATCAGATTCCAATGAGCAAAAAGGTTAGAAGCTTCTAGAATTAAAAAAGGTTTAATTAATTCAGATGGTTGCAGACGTAAAATGCCTATTGCTAGCCATCTTGAAGATCCATTAACTGTAATTCCAGTAATATTGGTTAAGAAAATCAAAAAGAATAAGATATAAAAAATAATTCTTGAAAACTTTAAAAGATTCCTAATGTTTGTATTAACAACGAAAAAAAATACAACAATACCTGGCAATGTCCAAATAATTTGTCTTTTTAAGAAGTAAGCCCAATTTCCCATTTCCCTACTAGCCACCCACCAACTTGATGATCCAAGAACACATATTCCTAATATTGACCAAATTCCAACTAGAATTGAAATGATTTTTGCCTCATAAGGCCATATCGTCCAAGGCAAGGGAAATATTGATTCTATAAAGTTGCTTTGAGTACTTTTGGTAAAAGAACTAAGAGTTTTTTTTCTATTAGAAATTCTTTTATATTTTATTTTTTCTTGACTTATCTCCAATTTTTTAGATGTATATGTACTATTGAGACGTTTAATTGAGATTTTGCCAAGTCTTTTATTAACGTTTTAAAGTGTTAAAGCAATTAATAAAAATGACTTTTCATAAATTTTATTTTTGAAGAATAAAGTAAAAAATGGTCTACGGATTCATGATAAATCTTAAGAATTAATTTTTTATAGAAAAAAACTAGCTAAAAGGCACCTCTCCGTGATAGATTCCGTGAGTTTATATACTTACTTCAAACCATTTAGCGAGGGTTTCTAAACTATGTTCACATCAGTGGACTCAAATAGAAAAAAACTTGAGCATCCTTCTAGTAAGAATGTTCAATATCCTCAATCCCTGAATAATTCGATCATCCAAGAAAGTAAATCTGGCATTGCCAATAAAATAGAAAATTTGCTTTCTGAAAATGATGAATACACAAAATTACAACTAACAATTTTTGGAATTACTTTTATTGTTTCTATTGCATTAGCTTCAATAACTGGAATTTTTCTTGGATTTACTTTTGGTTTTAGTATTTTTATAGGTGCAATTGCCGGCATTTTTTACCTACGTTTGCTTGCCAAAAGTATAGGGAAACTTGGTAGAGAATCGTCAGGTGTATCAAAATTGCAACTATTGGTTCCAGTTTGCCTCTTTATTTTTGCAAGCAAGCTAGGATCTTTAGATATTTTTCCCGCAATGATAGGTTTTTTCATTTATAAGCCTTCACTAATTTTTTATTTTTCACGTTCTTAAGTAAATTTTTATTCAAAACAAATGTTTTTTAATTCCTTGCTAACAAATTTTGCAGCATTAGAAGTTGGTCAACATCTTTATTGGCAAATTGGAAATATCAGAATTCATGGACAGGTATTTTTAACATCTTGGATTTTATTAGGAGCTTTATTAGTTTTTATTTCCTTAGGAACTAAAAAAATGGAAAATGATCCTAAAGGCCTGCAAAACTTGCTTGAGTTCCTTTGGGATTACATAAGAGATCTTGCTAGGACGCAAATAGGTGAAAAAGTTTATAGAGATTGGATGCCATTCATAGGCACTTTATTTTTATTCGTCTTTGTTAGTAATTGGGGCGGAGCTTTAATTCCTTGGAGATTGATTAAGTTACCAAGTGGAGAATTAGGTGCACCCACCGCAGATATCAATACAACTATAGCCTTGGCTTTATTGGTTTCACTTTCTTATTTCTATGCAGGTTTAAGCAATAAAGGTTGGAGATACTTCGAATACTATGTTCACCCAACTCCAATTATGCTTCCTTTCAAAATTCTAGAGGACTTTACGAAACCTTTATCACTCTCTTTCAGGCTATTTGGAAATATTTTGGCTGATGAACTTGTAGTAGGTGTTCTAGTTTTTTTAGTTCCGCTAATTCTCCCAATACCAGTTATGTTCCTAGGATTATTTACTAGTGCAATTCAGGCATTGATTTTCGCAACTTTAGCGGCCTACTACATTGGAGAAGCTGTTGAAGAACATCATTAGCTGTCTTCCAATACATTCGGACGCTTTTACAAAAGGTCTGTAATCTGGCAAAATATCTAATCGCGTAGGTCTGAAAATATCAGACCCATTCTTAAAAGAGGATGTCCAAGCGTGTATGACAACAAAGATTATCACAAGTATTAAGCTCTTTATTTCAAAATTATGGATTCGATTACTTCCGCTGCATCAGTTGTAGCTGCTGGCTTAGCAGTTGGTCTAGGTGCTATTGGCCCAGGTCTTGGACAAGGTAACGCAGCTCAAGGTGCTGTTGAGGGTATTGCCCGTCAACCAGAAGCTGAAGGTAAAATCAGAGGAACTCTTCTTTTATCTTTCGCTTTTATGGAGTCATTAACAATTTACGGATTAGTTGTGGCTTTGGTACTGCTTTTTGCGAATCCTTTTTCCTAAAAGTTAATATTGCTTCTAATCCTTATTAGCAATATTTAAATTTAATTTTTTAACTTCAACTGAATCATATGTTGGCCTTTAATTTTTTTGGTGCTACAGAAGGTGGATTATTTGACATAAATGCCACTTTGCCACTAATGGCGATACAAGTAGTTGCGCTTACTTACATATTAAATTCTCTCTTTTTTAAGCCTGTTGGCAAAGTCGTAGAAAAAAGAGAAAAGTTTGTAAGTAATAATATTATTGAGGCCAAAAATAAACTTTCTGAGGTTAAAAAATTAGAAGCTGATTTATTAACCCAGCTTCAAAGTGCTCGTACAGAAGCCCAAAGAATTGTGAGCGAAGCTGAGAATGAGTCTGACAAGCTTTATAAAGAAGCACTAGAACTTGCCAATAATGAAGCAAATGCTTCAAAAGAAAAAGCAAGGCTAGAAATTGAAAGTCAGACGTCTGCTGCTCGTGATCAACTTTCTAAACAGGCTGATGATCTAAGCGAACTTATTGTTAATAGATTGATTCTAGAAAAATGAATTTAACTCTTTTAGCTACAGAAGGTTTTGGATTGAACTTCAATTTATTCGAAACTAATATCCTTAATTGGGCTGTAGTAGTTTTCGGTCTTTATAAATTTTTGCCTGGTTTCCTAGGTAAAATGCTTCAAAAAAGGAGAGAAGGAATCCTTCTTGAATTAAAAGATGCTGAAGATCGACTCCTAAATGCAACTCAAGCTTTAGAAAAGGCGAAGAAAGATTTATCTTCAGCAGAAGAAAAAGCTTCTCAAATAAAAGCAGATTCTCTTAAAAGATCTGAATCAATCAGAATGGAAAGTGAGAAAAAAGCGATAGAGGAGATGGCACGAATTAAACAAGGTGCAATCTCTGATGAGAGCTCTGAAGCATCCAGAGCAATTTCTCAACTTAGAAAAGAAGCTGTTGAACTGGCAATTAAGAAAGCTTTAGATTCTCTCCCAAATCGACTTGATAAAACAACACAAGAAAATTTGGTAACTCAATCAATTAACAATATTGAGGTGAACTAATGCCACTTTTAAATTCAGTTACTACACCATACGCAGAGGCATTACTTCAAGTAGTGAATGAAAATTCGCAAACTGAAGAGATGGTTTCTGAGGTTAAACAGCTCTTGGAATTAATAAATGATTCCCCTGAATTGGAGAAGGCACTATCCTCTCCCATTTTAGAGACAGATGCTAAGAAGAAAATCATTGTTGAAATTTTTTCAAATAAGGTTAATTCTTCTTTACTGAATTTCTTAAAATTATTGGCCGATAGGCAAAGAATTGGAATCCTTACTTCAATTCTTGATAGGTTTTTAGAGATTTACCGAGAAAATAGTAATATTGCATTGGCAACTGTTACTTCTGCTGTCGAGCTTACTGATGAACAGAAAGGTTTAATTACCAAAAAGATCATCAATATTGCTGGAACAGAAAAATTAGAACTTGTAACTAAAATCGACCCATCTCTTATTGGTGGTTTCGTCGCCAGTGTAGGATCAAAAGTAATTGATGCTTCTCTTGCTTCACAAATAAGAAAACTTGGCTTATCTCTTTCCAAGTAACTTTTAAATCAACCTTAAATTCTTAAATCCATGGTATCTATACGCCCTGATGAAATCAGTTCAATCTTAAAACAACAAATAACTGATTATGACCAATCTGTAAGTGTTAGCAATGTAGGAACTGTTCTGCAAATTGGTGATGGTATTGCAAGAATATATGGCTTAGATCAGGTCATGGCAGGTGAACTTTTGGAATTTGAGGATGGCACCGAAGGTATAGCTTTAAATCTAGAAGATGATAATGTTGGAGCAGTTTTAATGGGAGAGGCACTTGGTGTCCAAGAAGGAAGTAACGTTAAGTCCACAGGTAAAATCGCATCTGTTCCAGTTGGTGAAGCAATGCAGGGGAGAGTTGTTAATCCTCTTGGACAACCAATAGATGGGAAAGGAGAAATCCCAACAAGTGATACTAGATTGATTGAAGAAATGGCTCCTGGAATAATCAAGAGAAGATCAGTGCATGAACCAATGCAAACGGGTATCACATCTATTGATGCAATGATTCCTGTGGGAAGAGGGCAAAGAGAATTAATTATTGGTGATAGACAAACTGGAAAATCTGCGATTGCTATCGACACAATAATCAACCAAAAAGGTCAAGATGTAGTTTGTGTTTACGTAGCTATTGGTCAGAAGTCAGCATCAGTAGCAAACATCGTAGAGGTCTTAAGAGAGAGAGGAGCTCTAGATTATACAGTCGTAGTTAGTGCAGGAGCTTCAGAACCAGCTGCTTTACAGTACTTAGCACCTTATACCGGTGCAGCAATTGCTGAACATTTTATGTACCAGGGTAAAGCAACACTTGTTATTTATGATGATCTAACAAAACAAGCTCAGGCTTATAGACAAATGTCTCTTCTTTTAAAAAGACCACCAGGAAGAGAGGCTTATCCAGGAGATGTTTTCTACTTACACAGTAGATTGTTAGAAAGAGCAGCAAAACTTTCTGATGCTATGGGAGGGGGCTCTATGACAGCTCTTCCAATTATTGAAACTCAGGCAGGTGACGTTTCGGCTTACATTCCAACTAATGTTATTTCAATTACAGATGGACAAATTTTCTTGAGTGCAGATTTATTTAACTCAGGATTAAGACCAGCTATTAATGTTGGTATTTCTGTTAGCCGTGTTGGAGGAGCTGCTCAGACAAAAGCAATTAAAAAAATTGCTGGAACTTTAAAATTAGAACTCGCACAGTTTGATGAACTAGCTGCTTTTTCCCAATTTGCATCTGATCTTGATGAAGCAACTCAGCAACAACTTGAACGAGGCAAAAGACTTAGAGAGTTATTAAAGCAACCGCAATTCTCTCCACTGAACCTTGCAGAACAAGTTGCAGTTGTTTATGCAGGAGTTAAAGGCCTTATTGATGAGGTTCCAGTTGAAGATGTTACTAAATTCGCAACTGAACTTAGGGAATACTTGAAGTTAAATAAAGCGGAATTTATAGAAGAGATTCTTAAAGAAAAGAAATTAAATGATGGATTAGAAGCGACACTAAAAGAGGTGATAAATGAAGTTAAATCATCAATGCTTGCCACAGTTTAAATTTATTTAGGAGATACCATGGCAAATCTTAAAGAGATTAGAGATCGAATCGTTTCTGTTAAAAATACAAGAAAAATAACGGAGGCTATGAGACTTGTTGCAGCAGCAAAAGTTAGGAGAGCTCAAGATCAAGTTCTTAAGAGTAGACCTTTTGCAGATAAACTTGCACGAGTCTTAGAAAATATTCAATCTAGAGTTCAATTTGAGGCTGTTGACTCTCCTCTATTATCCAAGAGAGAAGTAAAGAGTATCTCCTTGGTTTGTATAACTGCTGATAGAGGTTTATGCGGTGGTTACAATACAAATATCATAAAAAAGGTAGAAATAAGATACGCAGAATTAATTAAACAAGGGTATCAGCCAAATTTAATTTTGGTAGGGAAGAAAGCTATTGGATATTTTCAAAATAGAAAGGATAGATATGTAATTAAAAGTACTTTCAAAGAACTAGAACAGGTACCCACAGTCAAGGATTCTGAAGGAGTTACAAATGAGATTTTAGCCGAATTTCTTTCAGAAAATTCTGATAGGGTGGAAATTATTTACACGAAATTCATCACTTTAGTTAGCTGTGCCCCTGTCGTTCAAACACTTTTACCACTTGACCCTCAAGGAATCGCTGAGGAAAACGATGAAATTTTTAGGTTGACTACAAAAGATAGTAAGTTACTTGTTGAAAAATCAAATATTGAAAAAAGTGATTCAGAGAAGTTGCCATCAGATATTGTTTTTGAACAAAGTCCTGATCAACTATTAGATTCCTTATTACCATTATATTTACAGAATCAGGTACTAAGAGCTCTTCAAGAGTCTGCAGCTTCAGAACTCGCTTGCAGGATGACTGCTATGAATAATGCAAGTGATAATGCTAAAGAATTAGCAAGTACTTTGAATCTGACCTATAACAAAGCCAGACAAGCAGCTATTACACAAGAAATATTAGAAGTTGTAGGAGGTTCAGCAGTTTAGCAATAAGATTTAGGAAATGCCTGAATACAATATCAAAGTTCAATTTGAGCAAAAGACTTTTAGTTTTTTATGTTCTGAGGATCAAGATATTATTTCAGCAGCAAAAATGAATGGAATTGATTTACCAAGTAGTTGTTGTTCAGGAGTTTGTACAGATTGTGCATCCATGATATTGGAAGGATCCGTAGATCAGGAAGATGCTATGGGATTAAATGATGATTTACGGGAAAAGGGCTTTGCACTTTTGTGTGTAGCGTACCCCAAATCAGATTTGAATATTGTTATTGGTAAAGAAGTCGAAGATGATTTATATAATGATCAATTTGGTAAATATCAAAAATGAAATTAAGTTCAGTTAATTATTATTTAGATTGGCCAGTTTCAATAAAATTAAAAAATTTAAGGGAATTCATCATCACAAATTTAGAAAAAAAAGGAGATTTAATTCGATGGTCAATTGTTGATATTGAAAATTCTATTGACCCTTTTGGAACAAAAAAACTTAAAATTAAAGCTGTCATAGCTAATTAAAAAATATAAATTGAAATATTTCTAATAATGCAAAATTCACCAACAATATTTATTGTTCCAACTGGTATTGGTTGTGAAGTAGGAGGTTTTGCTGGGGATGCACTTCCTACCGCTAAATTATTAGCATCAGCAAGTGGATGTTTAATTACTCATCCAAATGTTATGAATGGCGGTACTCTTTCTGAAAAAGATAAAAATATTTTTTATGTTGAGGGTTATAGTTTAGACCGACTTGCTAAAGGAGAAATCGCTTTAAAAAGGGTAAAGCAACAGAAAATTGGGATAATTTTTGATTCAGCCATTGAAAAAGAAATATTAGTAAGACATTTACAAGTTGCTGATGCATGTGTTTCTACTTTAGGGATTAATGTTCATTCTTATGTGATTACAAAAAAGCCATTAAACATAGTTATTGATTCTGATTCTTCAAAAATCAGTGGTGGCACAATTGAAAATCCTGATGCTCTAATTGATGCTGGAAAATGTTTAATAGAAAAAGGAGTTACGGCAATAGCAATTGTGGCCAAATTTCCAGATGATTCAGATTCTTTAGAGACAAATATCTATCGAGAGGGGAAAGGGGTTGATCCTATTTCTGGAGTCGAAGCAGTTATAAGTCATTTAATAAGCAAATTTTTAAAAGTTCCCTGTGCTCACGCACCTGCTTTAAATCCAATTGAATTGAATGAAAATTTAGATCCTCGTGCAGCTGCAGAAGAAATAGGATTCACCTTTTTACCCTCAGTACTGATTGGGTTAAGCAATGCACCTGACATTGTTGAATTGCCCGCTAAAAATGAATCTATCTCACTACATCCTGATCAGATTGAATCTATTGTTGTTCCTAATGGGGCATTAGGTGGAGAAGCAGTACTAGCAGGGATTGAAAAAGGTTTAAATATTATCTCTGTAAAAAATCAAAATACATTAAGAGTGACAAATGAGTTTTATGATTATCCCAATCTTTTTGAAGTGGATAATTATTTAGAAGCCGCAGGCATAATTCTTGCTATCAAAAAAGGTATCAATCTTGATTCAGTTAAACGGCCTTTAAAAAAAATCCAACGGTGTTTTTATAGTGACTAATAAGATATTGCTATGGGAACTCTCCAGTCACTTCCTAATGATTGACTGCTTAGTTTTAGGATTGGAGGAGCTTGCTTTCTTTTGAATTCCGATTTTTTTATTAGTGAGATAATTTTTAAAATTAAATCTTTTTTATAACCATCTTCTTCTAGCTGTAGTAAATCTTTTTTCTCTTCAATAATTCCTTTAAGAATATTATCTAAAATAGAATAAGGCGGAAGAGAATCAGTATCTAATTGATCAGGACCTAATTCGGCACTTGGAGCTTTCGTGCGGATGTTTTCTCCGATTATATTTACATTAGTATCTAACATATATGACTTTCTATGATTTATTGATTCTTCACTATCAAGCCAATTACATAATTTAAAAACATTAGTTTTATATAAATCCCCAATTACCGATAATCCTCCATTCATATCACCATAAAGTGTGCAATATCCTACAGCTAGCTCTGATTTGTTTCCTGTTGAAAGTAATAAATGCCTTTCTTGATTTGCTAAAGCCATTAGAAGCGTTCCTCTGATCCTTGATTGAATATTTTGATTTGTTATTTCAGCCATCTCGAAAGATATGGTTTTTATAAAAGATTCTTCAAAAGAATTCATCAGGTTTTCAATTGGGATGCTATTGAAATTTATTTTTAATCTCCTTGCTAAATCTTTTGCATCACTTTTTGAATGGGATGAGCTCCACTTGGAGGGCATTGAGACGCAATAAATATTATTACTGCCAAGAGCAGCTGTCGCAATTGCTGAAACTAGTGCTGAATCAATGCCACCACTTAGTCCAATTAAAGCTGTTTTAAAACCGCATTTTTGAGCATAATCCCTAACACCAAGAACTAATGCATCAAAAATTGATGATATTTCAGATTGTTCAAATTCTTTTTTCTCGGGTTTTGTATGCTCAATATGCCAACTTGAGATATCTTCTGAAAAAGATTTCAATTGCTTAATTTTAGATCCATTCTTATCAAGAATAAAACTATTCCCATCAAAAATTAAATTATCATTTGCACCAATCTGGTTTACATATATCAGAGGTACTTGAAGATATTTAGCAGCAAAACTGGAAACTTTGGATCTTAGCTCTAACTTTTTGAAGGTATATGGGGAAGCTGATAAATTCACTAAGATATCAACTTTTTTTTTCTTTAAATCAGAAATAGGATTTTTTTTATGAATTCCTCTACCTTCTATATTTTTGTTGACCCATAAATCCTCACATATAGTAAAGCCAATTCGCCAAGTTTTATTATGTATTTCTTTTGTTAATACGGAAACTTTTTCTCCTGATCTAAAGTATCTTTTCTCATCAAATACTTCATAGGTGGGAAGAATAATTTTTCGAGCAATTATTTTCCACTCACCGCGCTCAAGCAATGCAATAGAATTATAAAGATTTGGGAAAAAAGAATCATTTATTATCTCAGCTATCCCGACTGTGATACTCAAGTTTCCATATTTTCTATTAATAACTAAAGCTAATTGGTCAAGAATTTGATTTTGATTTTTGATTAAATTATTTTTTAGAAGCAAGTCATTTGCTGGATATCCCCATAATGACAATTCTGGAGTAAGTACTATATCAGCAGAAGTTGAGCTAGCTTTCGAAGCAGCATAAAGTATTTTTTTTGCATTACCCTCTAAATCTCCAACAACTGGATTAATTTGAGCAAGTAAAAACTTCATTCAACTAATTTAGTGGATTCATACAAATTATTCTTTTTAACAAAATCTATTAAAGATGCTGGTAAATTAGAATAATTAAAATTTAATCTAAACTTAGAACTTGAAATGTTTGGGATTTTTATGGATGAAATCTTAAATTTCACATCATAAGTTTCTAACATCTTAAGAGTATTTGGTTCAACAGGATAACCCTCTCT
>CACGAJ010000017.1 GCA_902570945.1 uncultured Synechococcaceae cyanobacterium | reverse complement strand
AATTATTTCTTTAATATGTTTTAATCCATCTTCACCTCCTAATAAAGCAATCTTTGGTTCGAAATCTTTAACTTCTTTGGGTAATTTTTCGTAAGTATCTTTTGGAATATATGGTGGGTTTGATATAGCCAGATCTAATTCGCCTTTAAAACTTTCAAGAGGGGTCCACCAATGTCCGCAATGAAATCTCAAATTTGATTTTTCAGAATAATTTTTATAGTTTTTAGCGGCTATTTCTAAGGCATATTTATCAATATCAGTTGCTATTCCCTCAGAAAATGGATATGCCAAATTCAAAGCAATACTTATAGCTCCAGATCCTGTACCTAATTCAGCAAAAAATAATTTTTGTGATTTATTTCCAAATATCTTGAAAACGATATCGACTATAAGCTCTGTTTCAGGCCTAGGAATCAATACTTTATCTGTGACTTTTAATTTTAAATCCCTCCAAAAAGTTATTCCACAAAGGTATTGAATGGGAGAAGAATTTGATAAATGATCCTCCCAAATAGATTCAAGATATTCTAAGTTTTTTTTTAAGTGTATTTTTTTATCAGGATTTATGCTTAACGAATTTTGATCACTAGTAGAAATACCACCAATACTATCAATTAAAACAGCAAAAGATTGGTTATTTCCTCCTTTTGAAAGTTGCTTTTTTTTCCAAAATAAAAATTCTTTTACAGAAATGCTAAGCATTTAAGAAATTTTTAGCGTTTTGGGCCTAGCCTACCTTTACTTGAGTCTGAATAGAAGCTTGATTTTTCGCCATCTTGAGTTGAAATAAATAAGCCTATTAGGAATATCGTAGGAACGCCTACAAATAGGAGACTAGCTACGAATCCAAAATTAGTTGTTTCCATTTAGTTAACAGTTCTATTAAGTATTAAGACTATAGACATATAACTTGAAATAAAGTGGAAAAATCAACAAATTTTATCAACTGATTAACAGTCTTAAACAATTTATCGAGATAATTTTTTATTTTCACTGATTTTTTTTAGTTCTTCTAAATTTGAGGGGGGAGACTGTGGTTTGGTTAAAATCACCGAAGAAGATTTTATTAATGTTTGGCAGGCAAGTCTCCAATTTTCTGGTCTATTCTTGAGTTTTTCTTCTTCTACCGAAGTAAGAGGGCTTAAAGAATTTTTGTTTCCTCCTTCAACTGAAACAAAACAAGTACTACATTGTCCTGCTCCACCACAATTTCCTAAAATACCTTTTAATCCATAAAGCTGTAAATTTTCTCTCATTACTAGTTCCCTTAAATTTTCACCAGGGTTGCATTGGACTTCTAAACCCTCACGAATGAATCTGATAGTTGCCATTTTTTAAGTTATTTTTCTTATTTTGGCGTTTTACTTTGAGAATTGTGACCAAAATATTAACAATTTTTAGTCAAAAATTCCCTATAAACAAAGTGATACAAATTGATTTGATCGATTTTTACTAGAAAATAAATTTATTTACAAAAATCCCTCAAAGACTAAAAAACCCTTACTATCGTGATGTTTAGCTGTTTATTCAGCATAGTTACTAGAAATTAACCGATGGGATTGCCTTGGTATCGAGTTCACACAGTAGTTATTAATGACCCAGGTCGACTACTTGCTGTGCATCTCATGCATACTGCATTATTAGCCGGCTGGGCCGGTTCTATGGCTCTTTATGAATTAGCCATTTTTGATCCTTCTGATGCTGTTCTCAATCCAATGTGGAGACAGGGAATGTACGTTATGCCTTTTATGGCAAGACTAGGTATCACAAGTAGTTGGAACGGGTGGGATATTACAGGTGCTACGGGAGTTGATCCTGGGTTCTGGAGTTTTGAAGGGGTTGCTGCAGCTCATATAGTCTTTAGCGGACTATTAATGTTGGCCTCTATTTGGCACTGGACATACTGGGACTTAGATTTATGGGAAGATTCCAGGACAGGTGAGCCTGCTTTAGATTTACCAAGAATCTTTGGGATTCATCTACTTCTGGCAGGACTTACATGTTTTGGATTTGGAGCATTTCATTGCGCAAACGTAGGTATTTGGGTTTCTGATCCCTATGGATTAACTGGCCATGTAGAGCCTGTAGCACCTTCCTGGGGAGTAGAAGGATTCAATCCTTTTAATCCAGGAGGAATAGTTGCTAATCATATTGCAGCTGGACTTATGGGTATTATTGGAGGTATCTTTCATATTACTAATAGACCTGGAGAAAGACTTTATAGAGCATTAAAACTTGGTAGTCTTGAAGGAGTCCTTGCCAGCGCTTTAGCTGCTGTACTTTTTGTATCTTTTGTTGTTGCGGGTACAATGTGGTACGGTTCTGCAACAACTCCAGTTGAATTATTTGGTCCTACCAGATATCAATGGGACTCAGGTTATTTCAAAACTGAAATCAACAGAAGGGTGCAAGCTGCTATTGATGATGGTGCCACTAAAGAAGAGGCATATGCATCAATTCCAGAAAAATTAGCTTTCTACGATTATGTAGGAAATAGTCCTGCTAAAGGAGGATTATTCAGAGTTGGAGCTCTGGTTAACGGTGATGGTTTACCAACTGGATGGCAGGGTCATATTGCTTTTCAAGATAAAGAAGGTAATGAGTTAGAAGTCAGAAGAATTCCTAATTTCTTTGAAAACTTCCCAGTTATATTAGAAGATAAAGAAGGCAATGTAAGAGCTGATATTCCATTTAGGAGAGCTGAAGCAAAGTATTCATTTGAACAAACTGGCATTACAGCGACTATCTATGGGGGAGATCTAAATGGGCAAACATTTACTGATCCAGCAGTAGTTAAAAGATTAGCCAGAAAGGCACAGCTTGGAGAAGCATTCAAGTTCGATAGAGAAACTTATAAATCTGATGGTGTATTCCGTAGCTCCCCAAGAGCATGGTTTACATATGCACATTTATGTTTCGGATTGCTATTCTTATTTGGCCACTGGTGGCATGCTTCAAGAACTCTTTACAAAAATTCCTTTGCTGGTATTGATGCGGAGATTGGAGACCAAGTTGAATTTGGTTTATTCAAGAAGCTTGGCGACGAAACCACAAGAAGAATCCCAGGAAGGGTTTAAACTAAACTTTATTTATTAATCTTATGGAAGCTTTTGCTTACGTTCTTATTTTAACTCTCGCAGTTGTTACTTTGTTCTTTGCTGTTGCCTTTAGAGACCCCCCTAAATTCGATAGAAAATGAACTTAGAAGTAAAAAACCTCTTTAGCAAGAGGTTTTTTACTTTTCATAATTAAGATATTACTCTACTATTAGAGTTAAAGTTCACCTTATTTCACTACATGCAGTGTCCCACCTGTCAAAACACAGATAGCAGAGTTTTGGAATCAAGATCTGCTGATAGTGGTAAGAGTGTCCGAAGAAGAAGAGAGTGCTTAAATTGCAGCTTTAGATTTACAACTTATGAAAGAGTTGAAACGATGCCTGTTTCAATTATCAAAAAAGATGGGAGCAGAGAATTATTTGATAAACAAAAATTATTTACTGGTATATCGAGGGCTTGCGAAAAGACTAATTTCACGAGTGAAGCAATTTTAAATTTTGTTGATGGAATTGAATCACAAATCGTACAAGACTCTAGTAAAGACATTAAATCATCGAAAATTGGTGAATTGATACTTAAAAATCTTAGGAAAGAAAATGAAGTCGCCTACATTAGATATGCTTCAGTGTACAGAAAATTTAATGGGGTAAAAGATTTCATTTCTACCCTTGAATCTTTAAAAGGGAGTTCTAAAAACCAATTAGCTTCAATTTTATAAAATTCAGCATCTTAAAGTGTAGAATAATTAACACAAATGTATTTGCTATTGGTTTGCAGGCTAGTAGCATCCCTTTCTAACTACCTTAGGTAGTCTGCGATGTAACAAATGAACGAAAATTCTTCTGAAACCATTAAAGAACTCTCTCAAGATAAAGAAATTAAAAAGTCTTCTGAATTAAATAATAATGATTCAGTACAAGAAAATAGTGTGGATTTATCATTCGAAACGAACGATATCCCTTCAGCTGATTCTTCCTCTAGTAGAACAAATGCGGATTTTGATAATGCAGGATTCACACAAGAAGAATTTGCCTCACTTTTGGGCAAGTATGACTATAACTTTAAGCCAGGTGATCTAGTTAAAGGTACTGTTTTTGCACTAGAACCCAAAGGGGCCATGATAGATATAGGTGCAAAAACAGCTGCTTTTATGCCTGTTCAGGAGGTTTCAATAAATAGAGTAGAAGGACTAAATGATGTTTTACAACCTTCAGAAAGCAGAGAATTTTTCATAATGAGTGAAGAAAATGAAGATGGCCAATTAGCTCTTTCTATAAGAAGAATTGAATATCAAAGGGCATGGGAAAGAGTGAGACAACTGCAAAAAGAAGATGCCACTATTTATTCTGAAGTATTTGCAACAAATAGAGGTGGAGCTCTCGTAAGGGTTGAAGGCTTAAGGGGTTTTATCCCAGGATCTCATATAAGTGCTCGAAAAATCAAAGATGACTTAGAAGGTGAGTTCCTACCTTTAAAATTTCTTGAAGTTGATGAAGAAAGAAATAGATTAGTGTTAAGTCATAGAAGAGCTTTGGTTGAGAAAAAAATGAACAGACTTGAGGTAGGAGAAGTTGTTGTAGGTTCTGTTAAAGGTATAAAACCATATGGAGCCTTTATTGATATTGGAGGAGTTAGTGGTCTTTTACACATTTCTGAAATTAGTCATGAACATATCGAGACTCCTCATAACGTTCTAAATGTTAATGACCAAATGAAAGTCATGATAATTGATCTTGATTCGGAAAGGGGAAGAATCTCATTGTCTACAAAAGCACTTGAACCTGAACCAGGCGATATGCTAACTGACCCTCAAAAAGTTTTTAGTAAGGCTGAAGAAATGGCTGCCAAATACAAACAAATGTTATTTGAACAAACTGACGATAACGAAGAAATCCCCATGGCTTCAGCTGAAACAGTATAACTCCACTTGTTTATTTTGTTCACGAAATATAAGAACTTGTGCCTCATAATCCTGACACAAGTATTTTTTAATTTACAATAATTGATTTGTAACGATAATTTAATTTAGGATAATTCCTAATTCCAAAATTATTTGTTAATGAGTGATTTCATTTTCACTTCAGAATCAGTAACTGAAGGTCATCCAGACAAAATATGTGATCAAATTAGTGACGCTGTTTTAGATGCTTTATTAAAAGAAGATCCAGAAAGCAGAGTTGCATGCGAAACTGTTGTTAATACGGGTCTTTGTTTACTTACTGGAGAAATAACTTCAAAAGCAAAAGTCGATTATATAAAACTTGTTAGAAATGTAATTAAAGAAATTGGATATGAAGGATATAGAGCGGGTGGTTTTGACGCAAATAGTTGTGCTGTTTTAGTAGCACTTGACGAGCAATCACCAGATATTTCTCAAGGTGTAAACGAAGCAGATGATGTTAACGATGATTTGGAAGATAATACCGGAGCTGGCGACCAAGGCATAATGTTCGGCTATGCATGCGATGAGACGCCTGAATTAATGCCCTTACCGATTAGCTTGGCTCATAGATTAGCCATTCAACTTGCTAAGGTGAGGCATGAAAAAGTACTTAATTATCTACTCCCTGATGGTAAAACTCAAGTAAGCATTGATTACGAAAAAGGTTTACCAGTATCTATTAATACTATCTTAATTTCAACTCAACATGATCCTGAGATAGATGGGATAACAGATGAAGAAGAAATCCGTCAAAGAATAAAAGAAGATTTATGGAAGCATGTTGTAATTCCTGCTACTGAAGATTTAGAAATCAAACCAAATATTATCAAAACAAGATTTCTAGTGAATCCCACGGGCAAATTTGTCGTAGGTGGGCCTCAAGGAGATGCCGGACTTACTGGAAGAAAAATTATTGTAGATACTTATGGTGGTTACGCAAGGCATGGAGGAGGGGCATTTTCGGGTAAAGACCCCACAAAAGTGGATAGATCAGCTGCTTATGCAGCACGATATGTAGCTAAAAGTATAGTTAAGGCAAAATTAGCAAAAAAGGCAGAAGTACAATTAAGTTATGCAATTGGAGTTGCAAAACCGATTTCCATTCTTGTTGAAACTTTTGATACTGGCGTTATTTCACAAGCTAATTTGACTGAGCTCATTAAAAAGTACTTTGATTTAAGACCGGCAGCAATTATAAAAGAATTTGACCTAAGAAATCTACCCCAAAAAATGGGTGGTAAATTTTTCAGAAATACTGCATCATATGGACATTTTGGCAGAAGAGATCTTGATCTCCCTTGGGAAAAGGTAGAAGAAAAAGCAGCCCAATTAGCGGAGGCTTCCAAAGTATTTTTATAAAATATTTATTCTATGCCAGATAATTTTTATGGAGGATTAGATTTTGGAACAAGTGGCGCAAGAATATCAATAATTAATCTTCAAAAAAAATTAGTATATTCAAATTCAGTCCATTATTCATGCAGCTTTAAAAATCCAAATTCTTGGATCAATTCTTGTGAAAATCTCTTAATTAGTTTACCTGTTGAGGTAAAAATTAACCTTAATAAATTAGCCATCTCCGGCACCTCAGGAACTTTAATAGCATCCAATTTGGGAGGAGATCCGATAGGAGAAGCAATACCTTATGACCAAGCATGTATTGGAAATAAGATCCTTCTTGAATCCTTAACTTCTGGAGAAGATCATCTGAGAACTCCATATAGTAGTCTTGCTAAAGCATTAAAACTAATAGATAAATATGGGACGAATATACTTTTACGACATCAATCTGATTGGATCACTGGTTGGTTTTTAAAAGATTGGACTCATGGAGAAGAAGGCAATAATCTCAAACTTGGTTGGGATCTAAATAAAGAATCATGGCCAAAAACCTATTTCAATACTTCATGGCAAAAATGCCTACCTCATATAGTTAAAAGTGGGAAAATTATTGGACAAGTAAATTCTGATTTGGCAGAGAGATTTAACTTAAATAAGAAATTAATATTAACCTCAGGCACCACCGACTCTAATGCAGGTTTAATAGCTGCAGGTTTAGGAAAAGAAGATGGTCTCACAGTTTTAGGAACAACAATAGTGGTTAAAAAAATTATTGATAAACCTATAAAAAAACAAGGCATTACAATCCATAAAGTAAACGAAGATTGGATATGTGGAGGAGCATCAAATGCTGGTTGCGGCATTTTGTCTAAGTTTTTTTCTGATTTAGAAATAAAGGAACTCAGTAGACAAATTAATCCATCGAAAAGCACTTCTTTGGATCTTTTACCTCTTAATAGTAAAGGAGAGAGATTTCCTGTTAATAATCCTAATTTAGAGCCGATAATTGGTCCTAGACCAGTAAGCGACTCACTTTATTTACATGCATTATTTGAAGGGCTAGCTAAGATCGAATTAAAAGGATGGGAAGAACTAGGCAAACTAACAGGTTCACTTCCAAAAAAAATTATTACTATTGGTGGAGGTTCAAAAAATCCTCAGTGGAGAAAAATAAGAGAAAAAATTATTAATATACCAATAGTTTCATGTAATAAAACTTCTTCTTTTGGCACAGCCTTATTAGCGATAAATTCAAAATAATAATTTTTTGGAATTTGATAAAGATATAAAATTTTTAATGGAAGGGGTTTCACAAACTACACATCTTAATTTAAAGTATATAGGTTAGAGCCGGGATAGCTCAGTTGGTAGAGCAGGCGACTGAAAATCGCCGTGTCCCCAGTTCAAATCTGGGTCCTGGCACCTTTAATAAAAGGATTAAATGAGCATCTGAAAAGGTGCTTTTTTAATGCCTTAAATCAGTTCTGACAGTTCTTCTCAGGATATCTAAAGAAACCCTGAGAGAGCAAAAAAGGACTCTCTGAGGGGCATATATTTGGAATGTTAGTGGAATGTTAGTTGAACAATGAAATTACTATTTTTTTTACTCCCCAGAACTTACATTCCAATATGAATTATCTAATTTATATATTTATTTGTATCTTTAGATTCATGTACATTGAAATTTTTTTAAAAAAAAATTAACCTGACAAAAGTTTAACTTAATTTATGAAATTTAAATCTTTAAAAACCCTATCAATACTGGGAGTTGCAAGTCTTACTTTAATTTCATGTGGCAGCAAACCTAAATCAATTTCTTGTGATGGATACCAAATGTTTGGAGCATCTTATAAATTTACAGCTGATCAAGAAAAAATAGTAATTGAAGAGACTTATGAAGGAAAGACTTCAACTAGTACAAAATTATTTGCTGATAACCCTGCAATTACTGTAGAAGGATCAAAAATCATTATTAATGATAAAAGTTTTGAGGATTTATTAGGTAAAGCTCCTTATGAGTTGTCTTTAAAAGAATGTGCACAAGGATTAACACCTGCTATTCAATACTTCTTGGACTAATAACTGTAGTTCAATATTTTATTCCAAAAAAATTTGAACAACTTACATTCCAATTTGTATAAAAAATTGGCCTGCAATCCATTACTAGAGAAGGGGAGTAGAATGTTAGTGGAATGTTAGTGGAATGTTAGTTAAAAAAATAAGACTTAAAATGGGTCTTTTTTGGTATCAATATGATACTAAAACTTAACTATTTTTAATATTGTCCCCCATTCAAATCTGGGTCCTGGCACCTTTAAAACCCTTTCAAAGAAAGGGTTTTATACTTTCAAGAAATAGTGGTTTCGTGAATTTTTCATAATTTAATTTTTATAATTGAAAAAATTCTTAGTTTTCAACTCTGCAGACTTGACCAATAACACCCAAAATCAGTTTATCTCCATTTGGATCTTGCCAATCAGATAAATCATTGAAATTACTATTTACTTCATCTATAGAGACATCAACGTCTCTAAATGATTTTTCAAAACAATTTATGTCCATTGTATAGAGAATATCCTTAGTAATTTCACTTTTTGTTTTGGGAATAAATTTACTCAATACTCTCACAGAACCATCCTCATTTCTTTTAATACTTTGTCTATCCCATAACTGTTCTCCATATTCACTTTTAGGTACTCCAACCCATTCATGAGGCAAAGCATTTGCTTGTTTTATTGAAATACAAACGGTAACGATTATCGAAAGGACTAAGCCAATGCAATTTCTAATAAATAGAAAATTAATTTTATTCCTAGAATCACCCATGAATACTTCTTGAATACAAAAATCTTTTATTGGGATTAAATATAAGATTAAAAATTTGTAAAAATTTTTATTGATTAGTATTTCTATTATAGATACAATCAAATATTAAATTAAGAATTTACTTCCAATAAATCTACTAGAAAATAATGAATAAAATACAGAAACTACTTTCAATAGTTTTCTTTGTCGCGATATTGGTCGTATTAATCTATCTAGTGCAAAACTATGGCATCGAACCATTAAGGAGCAAAGTCGAAAGTATGGGCTTTTGGGCCCCTTTAGGAATATTTATACTTAGAGGAATAAGCATAATTCTGCCTGCTCTACCGAGTTCGGCTTACTCATTACTTGCTGGTTCACTATTAGGTTTTCAGAAAGGTTACATAACCATTATTTTTTCTGATATAGTTTTTTGCCAAATAGCCTTTTTCATAGCAAGGTACTTCGGCCGCAAACCTGTTCGTCGTTTAGTCGGAACAAAAGCAATGAAAAGAATTGAAAGCTTTAATCAAAACCAATTAGAGGAAAATTTCTTTCTTATGACAGGTCTTTTGATGACTGGTCTTTTTGATTTTCTAAGCTATGCAATTGGAATTGGGGGAACTCGATGGAAAATATTCACTCCAGCTTTATTAATAAGTCTCTTAATCAGCGATTCCATTCTTGTAGCTGTTGGGGCCGGAGTTAGTCAGGGAGCTGGATTATTTCTTGGAATGGCACTTTTAGGTATGTTTGCTCTTGCTACCATATCAGGTCTATCTAAAAATCCACCTCAATGGTTCATTAAATTGCTTAGCTATATCAACGAATATATATCTCGGTTTTTATACTCCTTAACTAAAGGCAGATCGCCAGTATGGTTCATTAATTTGCTTAGCTATATCAACGAATATATATCTCGGTTTTTATACTCTTTAACTAAAGACAAATCCTAAAATTATTAGAAATAAGCATTAATTAATCATTAAAGACAAGATATAACATTTTTGCAAACAAAAACTATATGCATAAGAATTCATGCAAGAATAGGAATCGATTAATTTTTTAAAGTTCTTAGATGACTCCATTTAGACCAACTTCATATGATCGCCCTGGAGAACAAATATCAACCACTCCTTCTGGATTAAAAGTAACTTCTGCAAAGAGATTAATGGTGGATTCAATGGTAAGAATGATTCAAAAAGCAGAAAATCATTCCGTAGAAGATAAACTTGACGAAGAATATAACAACAATTAATCAATTCATCGATAAAAGTATTGGAGAGTGGAAATCCATAAGAAGTACTCATACTTTAGCTTTTCAAGAATTTGAAAACTCAACTAGTAAAATATTTATAAAAAATATCAACCCAAAAAATAAAAAAGTAGTTGAAATTTTTAAAAATTACAAATTAACTTTAAACCAAGAGAGCATAGCCATTTCTATAAAATGGCAATCTATTAGTGATTGGGATGATGATATAAGTGAGGGAGATGAAACTATTTTGATATTTTTACCAAAAGATGACACTTCGGGAATTGTTTTACGAAATAAAGGTTATACAGAATCCTTTATTTCATCATCCAATTATTTTTTTGATGAACAAAATAATTTATATATTAAAACTATTTACAAATCAAAAGTTTCCGAAGAAAGAATTTCCTTTTTATCCACTCATATAAGATCCAGATTTTCTACTATTAGAAATCTGGACAATAACTCAATAATACAGACTTCACACACTTCAGAGATAAGGAATTTAGTTAGTTTAAAAGATTAATTATCCTTTCAAATTGAAACTTTGTTTCAGAAACTAATTTAGGAAGAAAGCCTTTGTTTCCTTGCATATTATTAACTGTTGAATTTAAATCAGAGATTGTTGCATCTCGCATTAATTCAAAAACCCTTCTTGCATTTCTTAAAGGTACCCCAAGAGCAAGATAAGTATTTTTAAGATCCTTCAAACAACTTTTTTCTAAAACTGAGTCGTCATTAGAAATTAAAAGATAAGCAACAATCCTTAGGATTATTTCTCCATCTCTTAAACAAACGGACATCTTGTTAGTAGTATTTAAAGATATTTTTGAATTAACTGAATCTTGATTTTCACAAATCATTGCTGTTACAGCGTCTGCTGCAATTGCATGTGAATTACTGGTTATGGAAGTTATTGCATCTAATCTTGAGTTTGCGCTATTAATAAATTCTTTTATATTGCTTAAATCATTTAATTTCTTATCAGGAGACAATAGTTGATTTTTCTTTGAAACTGACATTCCTGAAGTAAAAATTTAAAGATTGATCTTAAGATTAATACAAAGCTAGTAAAAACAATACAATTTCAAAATTAATGCAACGCTTCTTAATTAATAATTTCATTCCAAAGTGATAGTTGAAATAATTCAAATAAAAAATTTTTTTCCGCTAATATAAAACTACATTTTTATTAAAGTTTTGGATCAACAAGATTTAAAATTATCAAAGAAACTTATTTCCTCATATAAAAAGAGATTGGAAAAAGAAATTCTAGACAGAAGTATGAAATTAAAGATGCCTCAAAATAAATTTGAGGAAATAATTAGTAACAATAATGAACTTATAAATTTAAAAAAAGCGTTAGAAGATCTAGAAACGGAATCTGAATCTCATAGTAAAGTCTGATTTTTGAAAAACCCTTCCAAAAGTGCCTGAAACCAACAATTTCCTTTTTAAGTCCCTAAACAATCAACAACTTCAAGCAGTAAAACATGTGTATGGACCATTATTAGTTGTAGCAGGTGCAGGTAGCGGAAAAACTAAGGCTCTTACTCACAGAATTGCAAACCTTATTGAGGGTAACTCTATAGATCCCTATAACATTCTTGCAGTAACTTTCACTAACAAAGCTGCTAAAGAAATGAAAGCAAGATTAGAGGTTCTTCTAGCCCAAGAATTAGCTTTTAATCAATTTGGGCAGCCTTGGACAACTCTTACAGAAATTGATCAAAATCAATTAAGAACAAACATTCACCAAGAGAGGCTTCAGAACCTTTGGATTGGTACTTTCCATTCTTTATTTTCAAGACTTCTGAGATACGATATTGAAAAATATACTGATCCAGAAGGCCTAAAATGGACAAGGCAATTTTCAATTTACGATGAAACAGATTCTCAAACATTAGTAAAAGAAATTATCAGTCAAGATATGAATCTTGACCCAAAAAGATATGATCCCAAAAAGATTAAAAGATTAATAAGTAATGCTAAAAATCAATGCTTAACTTCTAATGATCTTTTAGAAAAAGCAGATAATAATTTTGATAAAACAGTTGCAGAAGCCTACAAGAGATATAGAATTTCGCTCTCAAAAAATAATTCTTTAGACTTTGATGATCTTTTACTTTTGCCTGTTTTCTTATTGAGGCAAAATGATATAGTCAGAGATTACTGGCACAAAAGATTTAAACATATTTTAGTTGACGAATATCAAGATACAAATAGAACACAATATGAACTTATTAAATTAATTACGGCTGGAAATACTGAACCAAAAAAATTCTTCAATTGGGAAGATCGGTCAATTTTTGTAGTTGGGGATGCTGATCAAAGTATTTATAGTTTCAGAGCAGCTGACTTCAGAATTTTAATTGGTTTTCAAGAAGATTTTAAAACTTCAATCAACGACGATACAAAATCATCTTTAATTAAATTAGAAGAAAATTATAGGTCATCTTCTAATATCCTAGATGCTGCAAACTCACTAATTGAAAACAACTCTGAAAGAATTGAAAAAGTTTTAAAGGCTACTAAAGAAAAAGGGGAACTTTTAACGTTACTCAGCTGTGATGATGAAATTTCCGAGGCAGAAGCAATTACCAATAAAATAAAATTACTCAATAACCATAATCAAAACCCAATTTGGAAAAATTTTGCAATTTTATATCGAACCAGAGCTCAGTCAAGAGTATTAGAAGAGTCTCTCGTAAGGTGGCGCATTCCTTATACAATTTTTGGTGGATTGCGTTTTTATGATAGAAGAGAAATTAAAGATGCAATAGCATATTTGAAAGTTCTGGTTAATTCTTCAGATAACGTTAGTCTTTTACGAATCATAAATGTTCCTAGAAGAGGGATTGGGAAGACTACTATTCAAAAACTTAATGAACTTTCTAATAGGTTAAATATCCCATTATGGGAGGTTCTTAATGATAAGCAAAGTCTTGAAGAAACAATAGGCCGATCATCAAAAGGAATTAATAAATTTACTGAAGTTATGAATGATCTACTTTGTTATCTTGAAAATTCAGGACCTGCTAAACTTTTACAACTAATCCTAGAAAAAAGTGGTTATTTAAGTGACTTGATCTCTAGTGGGACTGAAGAATCTGAAGATAGAAGAAATAACTTACAAGAACTAATTAATGCAGCTACTCAATATGAAGAAGAAACAGAAAGTGGAGATTTAGAGGGATTTCTTTCCACAGCAGCCTTAACAACTGATAATGATACGAAGAAAAATAATCCCAACTCTGTAACTCTCATGACTCTACATAATAGTAAAGGTTTAGAATTTCAAAATGTTTTTATCACTGGACTAGAACAAGGTCTCTTCCCTAGCCATAGATCAATAGATACTCCCTCACTGCTTGAAGAGGAGAGGAGATTATGCTATGTAGGTATTACTAGAGCTAAAGAAAGAGTTTTCTTAAGTCACGCCAGAGAAAGAAGATTATGGGGTGGAATGCGTGAAGCAACAATTCCTTCAATATTTCTTTCAGAAATACCTGAAGATTTAATGGATGGCGAATTACCACAAACTGGTGGTGCTTCAATTAGGAGAGATTGGCATCTTGATCGTTTAACTAGAGTTGATCGAAAGAATCCAAATGAATTTGTCAACAAACCAATAAATGCAGTAAGGAAATTATATTCAGGTCCCAGTAAAGGGAAAAGCTGGATAGTTGGAGATAAGCTAATTCACTCAAAGTTTGGGAAAGGTGAAATCATACATATTTTTGGGAGTGGGGAAAAAATATCTTTAGCAGTAAAATTTGGTGATAAAGGAAGTAAAATTCTAGATCCCAGATTAGCTCCAATTCGTTTTGTAAGTTAAAACTCATGAACGATATCTCTGATTACATCCAAGAGGAATTAATCAAAACTCCATTTAATCTATATAACCTAATTGCTAAATACATAGAATCAAATAACAATACTAAAGTAGCTTTTGTTGGCGGTTATCTAAGAGATTTATTAATTAGTAAATTCCACAAAAAATCGTTTTCTAAACCTGTAGATATTGATCTTGTTATTGAGGGATCCTCTATTTCTCTTGCAAAATTTATAAAAAAAAATATTGTAAATGTAGATTTATGTTTAATCAAGGAATTTAATTTATACGACACTGTAGAAATAAATATTAATGACTATAAAATTGATATTGCTTCTGCAAGAAAAGAAATTTATTCTGCTCCAGGCTTAAATCCAACAGTAAATAAAAGTACTATTGAGGAGGATCTTAAAAGGAGAGATTTCACTATAAATTCAATAGCCTTCGAGGTCTCGACAAGGAAAATCTATGATCTATATGGAGGAATTTCTGATATTAAAAGTAAAAAATTGCATTTACTTCATAGTAATAGTATTTCAGATGATCCAAGTAGATTAATTAGATGTGCAAAATATGCTTCAAGGTTAGATTTCAATATTTCAAATAATTCCCTCAAACAATCTCAAGAAACAGTTAGACAATGGCCATGGAAAAGTTCAGAAACTTATCAGAAAATGATTTACCCTCCTGCACTAGGCATACGAATAAGGATGGAACTAGCTGAAATATGTAAACACGATAATTTGACTAATGTAATTTCGATAATTCATAAATGGGAAATTATCTCAATCTTAAATGAAAATATTAAAGTCAATAAAAGGTTTTTAAGAGGACTAAATTGGATTAAGAAGTTAAAGGGAAATCATATACTTTACTTATTAAAAGATTCAGAAGATTTAGAAAAAGCATTTCAAAGATTTTTGTTAAATAATAATGAGATAAAAATATTAAAAGATTATTTAAATATCAAAAAGATATTAAATACAAACCAAAAAAATTTCAATCATTTTTCTCCATCCAGTTGGACAGAATTTATTGAGGACAGAAACCTTAATGATGAGACAGTTAAATTATTAATTTGTGATGGAGGACCATACTGGCGCAAATTGTTTAAGTGGTTATTTATTTACAAATTCATAAAATCAAAAAAAGATGGAGAAACACTAAAAAAAGAAGGATGGGACCCAGGGAAGGAGATGGGAAAAGAAATCAAAAGATTAAGATATTTGGAAATTGACAAATTAAATTGAAATTAATTACATTTTTACAACTTCTCCAACCTTATACCATTTATCCTTAAGAACATTTTCATATTTACGGTTACAACTAATCAACAAGGGTCCACATGTTTGAGGATCTAATAGTAATGATATTCTTTCGTTAAAAGTCTCTTGATCCAATGAATTTTCGTTTATAAAATTAATTATTCTTTTTTGCTTATTTACTTTATAAATTTTGTCAAAAATTTCTTTATTAGATTCAAAGAAAGTACTTTTAACATCGTTTCTTATTAAATCAAATACTCCAGGATAAGCTTTAAATGCAAATAAATCTAATAAAACTTTTAGTGGCTCAAGATCATTGCTTTGCCTATATAAATTTGATGATTCAACCATTTCTTTAAGGTGTCCAATAAATCCATATCCAGTAATGTCAGTCGCAGCATTGACTAATGATTCTTTAAATTGATTTTGAAAAAGATAAATTTCATCAATCAAATATTGCTGACTCTTTACTAAATTATTAATTACTTCAAAAGAACTACCTAGCATATTAATATTTTGCATTTGACCAGCAAAGTAAATCCCAATCCCCAAGGGTCTAGACATCATGAGAATATCTCCAATATTCATTCCAGATTTAAGCCATGGTTTTGCTCCATTTTTTAAAATACCTTGAACTGTTAAAGAAATATCTATTCCTAATGAATAAGGTTTATTTACTAAACTTCTTGCCTCGAAAGTATGGCCTCCAAGTAATTCACCTCCATGATCCTCAACTGTTGATTTAATACCTTTAAGTGATTGAGAAAATAGGTAACTCTGAAATTCCCTTTCAACTTTTGGTAATGAAACTAGGGCCTGCGCGGATGAAAGTTTTGCTCCGCATGCCCACAAATCTGAGCAAGCATGCAAAGTAGTAATTTTTGCATTAAGCCAAGGATCACTTATCAAAGCAGGAAATCCATCTACACTTTGCAAGATAATATCTTGACCATTTTGATAAATCTCAACTGAATCTTCTGGTGATGAGGCAAAAGAATTTAAATTAGAATTTATTAATGATTTATTCAAAACAAACTGAGGAATTTTAGCTGCACATCCTCTGCAATCATTCATTGAAATATTTTTTTCACTACTTTTCATATTTAGCCTTTTTGATCTGAACTTTTTAATAAAGTTGAGATCAATTTTATGTTTCAAAATCCAAAAAATAAAAGAAGGGCCAAAAACAAAATTTCGATAAATAGCGAAAGCCTTTGGATGATGGCTTGGAAATATATTTACTATTTGCAATCCAATTTTTTGAGGAAACCACTTTTTTAATGATCTCCCTTCTAAATCTTTTTTTAGATTTTGTACTAATGTATTTACAACTTTTACTGCAAAAACTCCGGATGCTGGTCTTTTTGCTGAACCTACAACTGCGCAATCACCAACAGCAAAGATTCCAGAGAAACTTTTTATCTGCAAATTCTGATTTGTAATTACTCTGCCATAAGAATCCGAATCTAAAAATTTTTTTTGTACCCATAACGGAGATGTATTTCCAGTACATAAAAGAATCTTGCCATAATCAAAATTAAGTTTTTCAACTAAATCAATATTAGAATTTCGTAAACTTTTTAGAATTGTATTATTAATTTTTCTTGAATCACATAATAGTTTTAAAGGTCTATCTCCCCATCTTTTTCTCAAAGCATATGATACTTCAATTGCAGCAAGGCCACTCCCAACAATTACAAATGGAAGTTCATTAACTGAATCAAAAAAGTCCTCTTTTAGTATTGACTCATAAGCCCTTAAAAAAGGTTTAATTGAAAAAGCATTTCGTTTTTTAACTAGTGATTCAAATTCTTTTGGAATAATTGTTTGACTTCCATAATTAAGCACCAACTTCGAATAATTAACTGAAGGTCTGCTACTAAAAATAATTTCCTTTAAATTGAAATCAATATCCTTTACTTCTTCTTCAATAAAAGATACTTTTGCATTTTTTGCTAAAGATTTTATATCAATTAAACTATCTTCTAAAGAAATTGATTTTGAAAGCACAGATGGGAACATCGCAGAATAAACCAAATGAGAATCTCTAGATATAATTGAAACAGGAATTTCTGGCATTAATTTCGGGCACATTAACCATTTCTTCATTAAAAGAACATTTGTGTGTCCTCCTCCAATTAGTACTAGATGATTAAAAGTCATTTACATCACAATGAATAAAGAACATTTATTACCAATTGAAAAATCAAGATTAGGAGTAATTGGTGGAAGTGGATTTTATGCAATGGATAAAATAGAGTATTTAAGAGAAATAGAAATCAACACTCCCTATGGTAAACCTTCTGACTCAATAAGATTATATAACCTTGGTGATCTAGAGATAGCATTCATTCCTAGACATGGCAGAACTCATAGATTAAATCCTTCTGAAATCCCTTACAAAGCTAATATTTGGGCTCTAAGATCAATGGGAGTAAGATGGATTATTGCTCCATCAGCAGTTGGTTCATTACAAGAACAGATAAGGCCACTTGATATAGTGGTGCCAGATCAATTTATAGACCGGACAAAAAATAGACCCGCAACTTTTTTTAACGAAGGGGCTGTAGCACATGTAACTATGGGGGATCCCTTCTGCACAAATTTATCCCGCATATTAAGTGAAATCGGAGAAAAAAATATTCCTGGAGGTAGACAATTGCATAGAGGTGGTACCTATCTAGCAATGGAAGGTCCTGCTTTCTCAACTAGAGCAGAATCTAATTTATATAGAAGTTGGGGATGTTCAATAATAGGAATGACGAACCATACAGAAGCAAGATTAGCTAAAGAGGCTGAAATAGCTTACTCCTCATTGTCTATGGTTACTGATTATGATTGCTGGCATCAAACACATCAAGAAGTTTCTGTAGAGATGGTTTTGGATAATCTTAGATCAAATACTGAAGTTGCCAATAAAATAATCTTTGAGGTCGCTAAATTAATTGAAAAAGAAAGGCCAAAAAGTAAATCTCATTTTTCATTAAAAGATGGATTGATAACCCAAAAAGAAAATATCCCAAGCTCTACAAAAGAGAAGCTGAGGATATTTACTGATTGTTATTAGACTTATAGATTTAAGTGATTGTCAGGCCAAGGTAGGGATTTTGTTAGCCTCCAGCTCCAACTCCTTGGTATGAGCCATAGAAGAAGATTCCTAAAACGAAGATTACCGCAATTCCACCTGCTGTAGCAACAAGCCATAAAGGAAGAGTTCCTTCAGTCCATCTTCTTTCCCATGCAACTGCTGGTCTACCGTCGGGAAGTCTATCTGGAATTCTTCCGTCAGGTCCTTTTAATTTACTCATGATTTTAATTTAATTGAAAAAGTAACTGGAAAATAAAATTCCCAATACAAAGACTGATAATAAGCCTAAATAAAGACTTGTACGATTAAGTTCAACTGGAACTTTGTTAGGATTTTCGTTTACTTGCATAGTAGTTAAATTTATCTGGCTACGAATTGCATAGCAGCAATAGAACCTAAAAAGAATACTGATGGGATAGCTAGAGCGTGAACTGCCAGCCAACGAACAGTAAATATAGGATAAACGCGGACTTCCGCAGCCTGCATTGGAGCTTGTGAATTAGTCATTGTTATTTTGTTCTTAAATCTAGTTGAGATTTAGCTTCATATCTTTGTGTTACAACAGGCGCTTTAGATTCAGATGATTGGAAATAACTATCTGGACGAGGAGTTCCGAAAGCATCGTAGGCTAAGCCTGTATATACAAATAAGAAGCCTGCTATAAAGATAGCTGGTAGTGTTACTGCATGAATAATCCAGTATCTAATACTGGTGATTATTTCAAAGAATGGGCGTTCACCCGTTGAACCTGCGGCCATAATCACAAATGTTTACCCTATGATCTTACAGTGTAAAATCATAAGTTCGCGAAGAAATTAACAGGTTGGTTACAGACAGTTGCTAAATCTTTCAAAAATTAATTTTTTTTTTACTATTGACTCAAGTTATTCAAAGTTAGCTATTCCATTTAAGGATATAACCACGCTCCCCAAGTACAAATCCTTTTTGATTATCTAAAGCCTCCTTATCAAGAAAAACTATTTTAATGTAGTTTGTTGGCAATTCAGAAGCGATAGGATCTTTATTCCAAGTTTCACCTTGATCTTTACTTACTATTAAAGTTCCATTACCCCCGCCAGCCCATATATCACCATTTGGATCCCATCCCATATCTAGATAATTGTATCCATTAAGAATTGGTATAATAGGCTTTGACCAATTTTCTAGGTCATTAGTATCTTCATTAAATCTAATTTCTGCTCCTCTAGAAAGCATCCATAAACTCCCTTCTGGATTAAAACCAATACTTTGAACCCTTTTGCTACTTGCTCTTTGATGAGCTATCCATGCATCACTATCCTTTTCCAAAGTAGAAAAGAAATTACCTAGACTACTTACGCTGACATAATCACCTGTATTAGTTCTTCTTAAATCTCTTACACCTCCAGAACCAGATGCGTCTACAACTTTTGCATTCCATGATTCACCACTATCTGATGTCTCATAAATAGCACCTGCAGTGGTAGCCAATTCTGCAACACCGGCATCAACAGTGGTTATTAGAAATGGTTGGCCTGGTAATTTGTTACCTAGAGATAAACGTGTCCAATTCTTTCCAGCATCAAGTGTATGCATAACTAATGAAGGCTGACCTATTAACCATCCCTCTTCACCTTTAAAATCAATATCTAGGAGACGAAAGTTCTCTTCACTTGGTAAATCTAAATTTCTTTTTTCCCAAGTTTCCCCTCCATCATTAGATTCCATAATAAGTCTATTAGAACCAACTAAAAATCCATTTTTATCATCTATGAAATCAACATCTAAAGCATTAGCCTGGTCCTCAAACTGAATTGTTTTCCAAGGGCTGCTATCATTCATATTTACTCCTGTAGATGAACAACTGCTCAATACAAAACAAAGAAGAACTGATAAAAAAAGATTGGGAATACTAGTAATAATTTTTTTCATTTGTTTATATTAATGCAAAGAGTACAAAGAGAGAAACATTGCAGCTGCAAACGCCAGTCCTCCAAAAATCAATATGTTTTTTTGTCCAGGAGGTAAACTATTAAAACCAAATCCATAAACTAAATTTTCTTCAAAACCACTAGGTTTAGATTTAGGACCTATATCCTTATAAAAATTTTTTCCAGCTCGACAAACAGGGCAAGCAAATGTATTACCATCCAACTCTGAAAAAGGAGTGTTTTTAGGAATGTTTAATTTTTTGTTTCCTTCAGAAGGATCATAAATATATCCACAACTTCTACATTCGAATCTATTTTGTTCTAGATTAAGAGTAGGTTGTTCAACATTTACTCCCAAGGAATTTTCAGAAAGTTTTTCTTTCTCAAAATCTTCAACTATTTTGTTTTCCTCAGAGGCTGGTTGAATGTTTTCACTCACGGTTTATTATTGTTCTTTAAGAACTTTAAAAGATTTTGCTTAATTAAGCGACTTTTATTCAAAATTAATTTTTTAAGATGTTTTTATTAACTGGCTATGAATACTTTTTAGGTTTCCTTCTAATAGCCGCAGCTGTTCCGATATTAGCTCTAGTTACTAATCTCATCGTTGCCCCAAAAGGCAGAACAGGGGAAAGAAAACTTACATATGAATCTGGAATGGAGCCTATTGGAGGAGCGTGGATTCAGTTTAATATTCGATATTACATGTTTGCCTTAGTTTTCGTTATATTTGATGTTGAGACAGTATTCCTTTATCCTTGGGCTGTTGCCTTCAATAGATTAGGCTTATTAGCTTTTATTGAGGCTTTAATCTTCATCGCAATACTTGTTATTGCTTTGGCATACGCATGGAGAAAAGGTGCTTTAGAATGGAGTTAAAAAATTGAATCCACAATTATCCCCAAAAGCAATAAGAGAAATTCGAGAAGGAACATGCAACCCTCTTGGTGCACCCCAAGTTACTACAGATTTAAGCGAAAATATTATATTAACAAGCTTGGATGATCTTCATAATTGGGCCAGACTAAGCAGTCTATGGCCTCTCTTGTATGGAACAGCTTGTTGTTTTATAGAATTTGCTGCCTTAATAGGATCTAGATTTGATTTTGATAGATTTGGATTAGTACCTAGAAGCTCGCCAAGGCAAGCAGATTTGCTAATAGTTGCAGGAACAGTAACGATGAAGATGGCCCCAGCCCTAGTGAGACTTTATGAACAAATGCCTGAACCGAAATATGTTATTGCGATGGGTGCTTGCACAATAACAGGGGG
This sequence comes from uncultured Synechococcaceae cyanobacterium, assembly GCA_902570945.1. Lineage (GTDB taxonomy): Bacteria > Cyanobacteriota > Cyanobacteriia > PCC-6307 > Cyanobiaceae > Prochlorococcus_A. The sequence continues at coordinate 2,116 of CACGAJ010000017.1, read as the reverse complement.
AATGTTCAGCGCAGATTCTACAACTGCTGTAAGAGGCGTTGATAAACTGATTCCAGTTGATCTATACCTTCCAGGATGCCCACCAAGACCAGAAGCAATTTTTGATGCCGTAATCAAATTAAGAAAAAAAGTCGGGAACGAAACAATCCTAGAGCGCACAAAAACTGAACAAACCCACAGATACATAACATCTGAGCATGAAATGAATCTTGTTTTCTCAGAAAATACAGGTGAATATCTAAACAAAACTTCAACCAATGCTATTCCTTCTTCTAAAAAAGAAAAGATAACTGAATTACCTGAAAACAACGAAAAAGCTGAAATCATCAATATTGAAGAAGAGTAATGGAAAAAGAAGATTTAGCCAAATCCGCAGATGCATCAATCGAAAAAGAAGGATTTGTAAGTCAAAATTTATCTAAAGATGGAATTCCTAATCTTTCATTAAATGATGATCATATAGGAATAGAAAATATTTCTGTTAAGCCCGAAAAACTTTATGAAGCAGTATCTGCTTTAAAAAAATATGGTTTTAACTATCTCCAATGTCAAGGTGGCTACGATGAGGGACCCGGCAAAAACCTTGTAAGTTTTTATCATTTTATAACTGTTGATGACCTACATAAAATTGAAAAAATTAAAGAAGTCAGATTAAAAGTTTTCTTGAAAAGAGATTCTGATTTATCAATTCCTAGTTTATATAAAATTTTCAAAGGAAGTGATTGGCAAGAAAGAGAAACATACGACATGTATGGAATAAATTTTATCGATCATCCAAATCCCAAAAGACTATTGATGCCTGAAGACTGGAGAGGTTGGCCTTTGCGAAAAGACTATATTCAGCCAGACTTCTATGAACTTCAAGATGCTTATTAGTTTTTAGTTTAATTTCTTTAGTTTTCTGTATATAAACATAACTGCTCTTGCTAGTCTTCTTGGATCATGTCTAAGAGTTGGAGTTATTCTTCTTGAATAAAGCGGTGCCTGCAAAACATAATAACCTTCAGATAATAATTTTTCTTTATTACATAAGACAGGTTCTGCCCCTCTACTCTCGTAGTAATCTACTAGGGGAGACTTTTCAAATTGGATCTGAGATAAGATTGCGTTAAAAATTCGAGTATTAACTCCAAAATTTGATAATTGTTTTTCTATTGATTTAATATGTTGATAAACATCAAGTCCATCAGTTTCGCCAGGCTGAGTCATCAAATTACTTATATAAATTTTTGGGGCATTACTCTGTAATAAAGCATCTACTATCTCTGGTACCAACAAGTTAGGCAACAAAGAAGTGTATAGACTGCCTGGCCCTAGAAGAATCAAATCAGCATCTTTTATAGATTCAAGAGCACTTGGGAGAGCAGAAGGATTTTCTGGCAGGTAACCAATTCTTGAAATTAGTTTTTTAGATTTACTAATGTTGCTTTCACCAAAAATTTTTTCACCATCCTCTAATTCGGCCCACAGCATGACATCAATATTTGTCGCCGGCAAAACTTGACCTTGAACAGCTAAAACCTTACTAGAGGCTTGAACTGCTTTTTCTAGACTCCCTGTAATTGTTGTTAAAGCTGATAAGAATAAATTTCCAAAACTATGGCCCTCTAGACCACTTCCTTCTGAAAATCTATATTGAAATAATCTAGTTAAAGTGGGCTCTTCGTTTGATAAGGCCGCCAAACAATTTCTTATATCTCCGGGAGGTTGGACACCTAATTGTTTTCTAAGAATTCCACTACTTCCACCATCATCGGATACAGTTACGATAGCTGTAATATTATTGCTGTAATTTTTTAAACCTTTTAATAAAGTAGATAAGCCTGTACCTCCACCAATTGCTACAATATTAGGCCCTCTGTTTAATTTACTTTTAACTCTTAATGCATCAACTAGAAATGTGTTTTTTTCTGGAACAAGCGCTTTTTGAATAGAATTAATACTTCTATTTTGTCCAATTCCGATTAGTAAAAGTCCAATAAAGAAGATTAATGGTCCTAACAATGATACAGGTAGAACACTTGTTAAACCTGTCATCATCCAAAAGAATACTTCAATAAGCCAATAAAGCGGTCTTAAATTTGTCCAAATTGCCAAGCCTAATAATAAAGTCAAA
>CACGAJ010000016.1 GCA_902570945.1 uncultured Synechococcaceae cyanobacterium | reverse complement strand
TAACAAGCGAAATTAAGGCAAAGAAAAGTTTTGTTCTAGATATATTCTTAATAATCATAATTATATGAAAAGTTAAAAACTAAAATTAGGTATCATTGAAATCTCTAATATTTATATATCTATTTTTATCACGCCATGAGATGATTTAAAGTATCTTAAATTCTTAAATTTATATAATGACTATAAGATTAGTTTTAGTTAGGCATGGACTAAGCAGTTTCAATGCAAGTGGATTAATCCAAGGTAGAACAGATGATTCAATATTAACTGATGAAGGATACCAACAAGCCCTCAAAGCTGGGGAAGCATTATCAAAAATAAACTTCGATAAAATCTACTCATCCCCTCTTGTCAGAGCGGCAGAAACTGCCAAAACAATTAAAAAGAGCTTCAATAAAGAGCACGATATTTTATTTGATAAGAATTTGTTAGAGGTAGACCTTAGTGAATGGTCTGGTCTGAAAATTGATGAAATAAAAAACAAATTTCCTGAAATTTATCCAGTATGGAAAAATGATCCAGAAAATCTAATTTTAAAGAGAAGTAATAATGAAACTTATAAACCAATTCAAGAGTTATTTGATCAAGCAACTAATTTTATAAAAGATATCTTGAAAATTTCCTATGAAAAAGATGATTTGAATATTTTAGTAGTTGGTCATAATGCAATTCTTAGATGTTTGATCCTCTTGTTATTGAACAAGCCTAAGAAAGGTTTTAGGAAAATAAGATTAGAAAATGCTTCTTTCTCGATTCTCAATATTTCAAAAAATGATAATAATTTTAAGACACAAATTGAATGTTTAAATCAAACGTTTCATCTTAATAAGAATGTTCCTAGTCAAATCGGCGATTCAAGAATATTTCTGATAAGGCATGGTGAGACAAACTGGAATAAAGAAGGTAGATTCCAAGGCCAAATTGATATTCCCTTAAATAACAACGGTAAAGACCAAGCAAGAAAGACATTTGAATATTTAAGAAATATTTCCTTCAATAAGGCATTTTCAAGTTCAATGCACAGGCCTTATGAGACTGCTCAAATAATTCTTCAAAATAACAAGGATTTAAAAATAAAAAAAATAGATTCACTTATAGAAATTAGCCACGGATTATGGGAAGGCAAACTTGAAGCAGAAATTAGAGAAGAGTGGCCTAGATTACTAAAGAATTGGCATGAAAAGCCTGAAGAAGTAATAATGCCGGAAGGTGAATCTATAAAAGATGTATCAGACAGATCCATAGAAGCTTTTACCAAAATCTGTTCAACTCAAAAAAATAATGATCTTACTCTGCTCGTAGCTCATGATGCAGTTAATAAAACTCTCATTTGCAATTTACTTGGGATTAGTTATTCAAATATTTGGATGATAAAACAAGGGAATGGAGGCATAACAGTAATTGACCTCTTTAATGATCCCAGTAAAACGCCTGTGATTAGTGCTCTGAACATCACTACGCACCTAGGAGGGGTAATCGATTCAACTGCTTCCGGGGCACTTTAATATAAAATCTTAATGCAAAAATTATTTTCATAAAGTCAGAGTTAGAAAAAGGCTTTTTTTAAAAGAAACCAACTTGACTAAGAGGCCAAAATCTAAAATATGCTCTTCCAATAATCTCCTTTTTATGAAGAAATTTACCTCCATCCCAATATCTTCCATCCCAGCTATTTGATCTATTATCGCCCAAAACTAAGAAATGATCTTCAGGGACTTTTATATTCTCAAATTGACCACAATTATCTAAAAGCGATAATGAGCATTTATTAGTTACATAAGGTTCATCAACTAATTTATTATTAATTATTACCTCACCTTTACCATTTACACTCACAATATCTCCAGGGAGCGCAACTACTCTCTTAATATATTCATCGCAAGCTTGATCCCTCCAACCAGGAATAAGTGACATAGGTGGGAAACTCATAAAAAAACAATATCTTTGGTTTGGTAATGGCTTGGTTCTATATGAAATTAGTTTTTCATCAAATGAGTAAGGAGAATTAAAAACAACAATATCTCCCCTTTTAGGCAAAGAATCTCTTAGAGAGAATTTTTCAATAATCAACCTATCATTTATTTTTAATGTTGGGAGCATAGAGCCTGAGGGTATATAGCGAGGTTCCGCTAAAAATGATCTACAAGAAAAAACAGAAAATGTTAGAAGAGTTAATAGACCCCATTCTTTAAAAAAACTTTTGAAAAAGTCAGGCATCAATCTATTGAGGACATAATATTCTTTTTTTTAACCTCATATAAATTGTTTGGCATATTCAATTTCATTAAATCCTAATATTACTTTTTTTTCTTCATAAACTAAAAATGGTCTTTTTATTAATTTGCCGTCACTGAAAAGAAGTTGGATAATTTCCTCTTTTGATAAAGAGTTAATATCAAGATTAATGGATTTAAAGGATTTTCCTCGGGTATTAAAAACCCTTTTCCTATCTTCAGAGTACTGTTCTAAAGCTAGATTCAAATACTTCAATAGTGGAGGATTTTCAACAATATCAATTAATTGAAACTCAAAATTTCTTTCATGAAGCCACTTTGACGCTTTTCGGCAAGTAGAACACTTTAAATAACTATAAAAATTTATTTTTTTCAATTTGATTTACCAACGGTCGATTTCTTAAGTACCTTGAAGTTTTTCTTTTTTAGTGGAGTACAACTTATTAATATATTTTCAACTACATCAAAATCCCTCCAGCCATCAATTTGAACAGTTCTTCCATCAAGTCCTTTACTAGTTCTAAAAAATTCAGCGACGTCCTCAAGCTGATTAGGTGCAATTTGATTAATACTAACTATGTTGGCTTGTCTTGGATTAGCCATTGGCACACATAAAAGTTTTCCATCATATGCGCCACAATCATGCATATCCAAAACTCCAATAGGCCTAGCTTTTATTAGACAACCAGCAAAAGTTGGCTCATCCATTATCACCATTGCATCAAGAGGAGCTCCATCATCAGCAAGGGTATTTGGGATAAAACCATAGTCAAAAGGATATCTCACTGAAGAATGTAATACTCTGTCTAAGGCCATTATTCCTGCATCAGAGCAATATTCATATTTATTCCTACTACCAGCAGGTATTTCAACAACAATATTTACTATTCCCTTCATTGGAGATGGAGGTATTGAACTAAGGTCCATCTTTTTTAAAATCGTGATTATGAATTATCTCGTTTCCTTGAGATAAAGGTCTTCCAATTAAAATGCTTATTGAAGGTAATAAAATTGTCAAAAAGGCAAAAATAATACCTAAAGATGTTATTGATAAACTCCTTATACTTAAGGGGTCATCATCATCTCTTTCAAAATCACTTCTAGCAGAACCGAGAGAAGATTCTTCGCTTGATTTACTTTGAATAAACTGCTTTGATTTCGTGTAACTCAAGAACTCTTAATTGGTAAAGATTAAGGAGATAATTAAACATCATTATCCTACATTCAAAATGTCAAATAATCAAAACATTGATTGGTAACTTTTTTAATTACTCTTTTTCTAGCAAAGCCCTAATAGATTTTAGTTCGTCTAATATTTGCACCAATATATTTTGGGCAGCGGAGGAGGGTGTATTAAATACCTCTACAGTAACTTCCTTAATTCTTAAAATATCTTTTGCAAATCTTGCAACTTCATTGGGATGGAATTTTAAAGGATCTTTTTGATCAGTTCTAAATTCGGGATTTAATTTTCTTGGATTAAAGCTGGGGTTTAGATTTCTTAAATCTGTATTTGTATACCTATAGACAGAAGCTCTTGATCTGTTTAAGAATTTTTGAACTTCATCAATACCTACTAATTCCTCTTCGCTAGAAATATTGGAATCTATATTTTCCATAAAATTAAGAAAATGTTTTAGAAATAATGAATTGTTTAAACAGGTTGAACTTCATTACTGAAGAAGTTAGCAGAAAGAATATTTTTAGACTAGCCGCGTTGAGGGACTCAAGACACTTTAAATTCTTTTTTCATCTTAATTGATAAAATTAAATATTATTAAGGATTTTTTTGTATGCGCGTGACAACCTCATTTCCTCTGGGGACACTTCGTGACACACCTTCTGAAGCTGAGATTATTTCACATCAATTACTTTTAAAAGCTGGGTATATTCGCAGAGTTAACAGCGGTATATATGCATACATGCCAATAATGCTTAGAGTTATTGAAAAAATATCCGCAGTAATAGAGAAAGAACTTAATAGTATTGGTTGTGCAAAATTACTATTACCCCAACTTCATCCTGCAGATTTATGGAAAAAAAGTGAAAGGTGGGAAGGATATACTGCAGGGGAAGGGATAATGTTTAATCTTAAAGATAGACAAGGTAAAGAATTTGGTTTAGCTCCAACTCACGAAGAGGTGATCACGAGTATTGCATCAGAGACCATCAACTCCTATAAGCAATTACCTCAATGTTTTTATCAAATACAGACAAAATTTAGAGATGAAATAAGGCCAAGGTTTGGATTGATGAGAAGTAGAGAATTTATAATGAAAGATGGTTATTCTTTTCATTCTTCAGAAAAAGATCTGGATTCTTTCTATGAAAAGGTGGGCAATGCCTATGAAAATATTTTTAAATCTTGTGGACTTCAGGCAGTAGGGGTTCAAGCTGATAGTGGAGCAATTGGCGGTGCCTCTTCTAAAGAATTCATGGTCACAGCAGATGCTGGGGAAGATTCCATTTTGTTTACTAAAAGTGGTTCTTATGCTGCAAACATTGAAAAAGCTGTTTCTATACCCTCTCAACCTATTCCACTAAAAGATAATCTTGCAGAGTGGTTTGAAACACCTCAACAAAAAACAATCCTTGAAGTTTGCGATAATAATAATTTGGACCCTAGTCAAATTATTAAAGTAGTAATATTCCTCGCAAAATTCGAAAATAATGATGAGATTCCGATTCTTGCGTGCATAAGAGGTGATCAACACATTAATGAAGTAAAGCTTTTTAACTTAATAAATAAACTCCATAATATCAACCTTCTCAATCTTAAAAAGATTGAAGATAAAAATACTATCGAAAAAAATTTAGTTAATTTTCCTTTAGGTTTTATCGGCCCAGATTTAGATAATAAAACTATTAAAGCCAGTTCTAATTGGGATAAAAAATGGACCAGAATAGTTGACCATTCAGCAAGTAGCCTCACAAAGTTTATAAGTGGTGGGAATAAAGTTGATTTCCATAAAGTTTTTCAAGAATTTTCTTTTGCTTCGAAAGATTATCTAATTGGGGATATAAGGAATGCCAAAAAAGGAGATAAAGTAAGTATTAATGATAATGAGGAACTTGAAGAAAAAAAAGGTATCGAGATTGGACATATTTTCCAACTAGGTCAAAAATATAGTGAAAAATTAAATGCAAAGTTCTCTGATAAGGATGGTAAGTTAAAAAATTTATGGATGGGTTGTTATGGAATTGGAGTGACAAGAATAGCTCAAGCTGCTATAGAACAGAATCATGATCAAAAGGGAATTTGTTGGCCAATCCAGATTTCTCCTTTTGAAGTTATTATTATTCCAACAAACTTAAAAGATCCTATTCAAAGTGACCTTACTGAGCAAATCTATAACAACTTTTTAATTAATGAAATTGATGTCCTTCTAGATGATAGAAACGATAGAGCTGGCGTGAAATTTAAAGATGCGGAATTAATTGGTATTCCTTTTCAGATAATTATTGGCAGAGATTCTGTTAATAAACAAGTAGAACTTTTATGCAGAACAAATAGTACAAAGTTTAAAATTAATACTGATAAATTGTTGGAAAAATTTATTTCCGAATCAGAAATAATGTACAATAAAAAGTCTTAAGGCTTATTTTTTTTGGGAGCTAAGTTATGTTACTGAAATGGACATCAAAATTATTTTTTAAAAATCTTACCAAAGTTATATCTTTTTCAATATCCTTAATTGTTGTTTTTACACTATTTAGTGCTCCTTCTATAGCAGCAAAAAGCTCCATGACAGGTGACTATACAAAAGATACAATTTCAGTTGTTAAAACATTACAAACAGCTGTTGATACTCCAAAAGATTCTCCAAATAAAGATGAAGTAAGAAATGAGGCTCTTACACTTATTACTGACTATATTTCCAGATACAGAAATAGAGGGATGGTAAATAAAACTCAATCATTTACCACCATGCAAACAGCATTAAATGCTATGGCAGGCCATTACAAAAACTTTGCAAGTAGACCTTTACCAGATAAACTTAAGGAGCGTTTAACAAAAGAATTTTCTCTTGCTGAAAAAATGGTTCTAAGAGAAAGTTGATACAATTCATTTACTTTTTAAAAGTAAACCAAGATTTTTGAATATATTAAATATTCGCACAAAAATAATGCTCTTCTAAAATTGGCTAATGTTGTTGTAATCGGAGCCCAATGGGGTGACGAAGGAAAAGGTAAAATAACGGATTTACTTAGTCGTTCGGCAGATGTTGTCGTACGCTACCAAGGGGGAGTAAATGCAGGTCATACTATAGTTGTAGATGATAAAGTCTTAAAATTACATTTAATTCCCTCAGGGATACTTTATAAAAATACTTCTTGTCTAATTGGGTCGGGAACTGTAGTAGATCCAAAAATCTTGCTAAAAGAAATTGACATGTTAATTGAAAATGGAATTGATATCTCAGGATTAAAAATTTCATCAACATCACATGTAACAATGCCCTATCATCGAATTCTAGATGAAGCGATGGAGGCTGATAGAGGTTCAAATAAAATAGGAACAACAGGTCGTGGGATTGGCCCAACTTATGCGGATAAGTCGCAAAGAAATGGCATTAGAATAAGAGATCTGCTCAATAAGGAAAGGCTTAGTGATGTAATCGAAATTCCATTAAGAGAAAAAAACGGTCTTCTAGAAAAAATCTATGGCATTAAACCACTCAAATTAGAAGACATTGTTGAAGAATATCTTGACTATGGGAAAAGATTGTCGAAGCATGTTGTTGACTGTGCAAGAACTATCCATGCAGCCTCAAAAAACAAGAAGAATATTCTATTTGAAGGAGCTCAAGGCACTCTACTTGACTTAGATCATGGGACTTATCCTTTTGTTACCTCATCAAACCCGATATCAGGAGGGGCATGTATTGGGGCTGGAGTGGGTCCCACATTAATTGATAGAGTCATAGGTGTCGCAAAAGCTTATACAACAAGAGTAGGTGAGGGACCGTTCCCAACAGAACTACAAGGAAGTATTAATGATCAACTCTGTGATAGAGGCAGTGAATTTGGAACCACTACTGGGAGAAGGAGGAGATGCGGATGGTTTGATGGAGTTATTGGTAAATATGCTGTATCTGTAAATGGTCTTGATTGTTTAGCTGTCACTAAACTAGATGTATTAGATGAATTAGATGAGATTCAAGTTTGCATAGCATATGATCTCGACGGAGAGGAAATAGACTACTTTCCAACAAATTCAGATGACTTAAAAAAATGTAAGCCAATATTCAAAAAATTAAAAGGATGGCAGTGTTCAACTGCAGATTGCAGAAAACTATCTGATCTCCCAGAGAATGCTATGAATTATCTCAGATTTTTAGCTGAATTAATGGAAGTTCCAATTGCCATTGTATCGTTGGGGGCAAATAGAGATCAAACCATCGTCATTGAAGATCCAATTCATGGCCCTAAAAGAGCACTTCTAAGGTAATTTAGTTCCAAATTAATGAAGGAATCCTTTAGACATGTTGAACATAATAAAAAGATCGATCTCATTGGTCTGGGCAACGCAATAGTAGATATTATCGTAAATATTAAAGATGAGTTTCTTGAGATAAATAATCTTGAAAAAGGATCAATGAATCTTATTAGTTCTGATGAATCTCAGAGATTGTTAGAAAATTGCAAAGTGATCAAAAAAGTATCAGGGGGGTCCTCAGCAAACACTGTTGTATGTTTATCAGAATTAGGTAATCATGTTCAGTTTATTGGAAGGGTGAAAAATGATCAATTTGGGGATTTCTTTTCTACTGATATAAAAAAAAGTAAAACTATATTTAATACTCCACCAACTATTCAAGGTGCTTCAACAGCTCATTCAGTTATTTTGATTACACCTGATGCACAAAGAACTATGTGCACTTACCTAGGAGCATCTATAGAGTTTGAACCAGATGACATTGACTTTACTTTAATTAAGCAAAGTAAATACTTATACTTGGAGGGGTATTTATGGGACAGCGAATTAGCTAAAAAAGCTTTTATTAAAGCCGCCCAAATTGCAAAACAATCCAATACAAAAATAATTCTTTCATTGTCTGATTCATTTTGTGTAGATAGACATCGTGAAAGTTTCTTGGATTTAATTGATGAATATGTAGATATTGTTTTTTGTAATGAATCAGAGGTGTTAAGTCTCTTTAAAAATGATAAATTAGCAGACTGTCAAGAAGACCTATCTTCCTTATGTGAATTAGTCATAGTAACTCTTGGAAGCAATGGTTCTCTCATAGTTAACAAAAACAATGTTGAAATAATTGAGTCAATAACTAAAGGCAAGATTATTGATACTACAGGAGCGGGAGATATCTATGCGGGAGGATTTATTCATGGATTAATAAACAATTTTTCCCTGAAAAAATGCGGAGAGATGGCTTCAATTTGTGCAGGACAAATAATTACGCAATTAGGATCTAGATCAAATATTGATCTTAAAGACTTAATAAAATAAATTTTATCAAATAGTCTTATTCAACCAATCATAATATTTCACCTCAGCATGGCATTTTTTGTAAATAATTTGAGGGACATTATATGTAGAATTTTCATTTAAGAATTCAATTAAATAATCTTTAAATTCAAGTTTACTTTTTATTGTGATTTCAAACTCTTTTGTTTCTTCAATATCATCATCCCATTTATAAATTGAGAAAATTTGCTTTATCGAAACACAAGCTGCAAGTTTATTTTGTATTAGTAATTTGGCAATTCGCAAAGCATTTGCGTTACTTGATTCAGTTGTGATCATAACTAATATTTCCATAATGAATTAAACATCAATATTTTTAATTATGTGATTTATCAAATTGTGATATTGATCAAAAGAGTAAGAATAATCATTTCTAACTTTCGGCCTTTTAACCAAAAATAACTTCATTTTACTTCCATAAACTATACTTTCCCAGTTTTTCTGAGAATAACTTCCAGATTCTCTGCATAGAACATAATCTATGTCCCAAAAATCACATAGTTTTTTTTCTAAAATGCTTTTATTATTTTTACTCGGTTCAAGTATCGCTATGTTTGAATTTTTAATAGTTGATCCAAAAGCTTTAGTTATACTTTCATAGGTTGGGAGTACCCTTGCAAATACATTTGCTTTACAATTCATATAATATTTTGCTGTATCGTTAAGGAATCTTGATCCAATTGCTAGAAGAATATTCTTATTTTCTATATCAACGCTATTTATATCCTTTAAATCATCAATATAAAAAAAATTATTAGTGTTATTTATTAGAGATTTCCTCTCAAATAGTAAGAGGGGTATATTAATCTCATTACATGCATTCTTAAGATTTTTAGAAATTATTAAGGCAAACGGATGGGTAGCATCGACAACGCATGTGATTTTATTTGTATTTATGAAATTAATTATTTGATCTTTATTATTTAATTTACCCGTAATGATATGTAACTTTGGATTTTCAATATAAGCTTGCCCTGCTTTATAAGTTAAAACACTTGCAAAGACTGAATAATTAAGTTCAAGAAGCCTATTAGCTATTACAGGTCCATCCGAAGTTCCTGAAAGGATCCAAACATTTTTATAGCAATTTTCTTGATTCTGCATCAGTATGTCTTTAATTAAATAGTAAGTAATGAATCATTGTTTAATTCAGGCGGTAATTAATAGCGCTCCCCAAATGAGGTATACCAAAGAAAACCAAACTCCAATTGCAGAAATGATTGTTAATTTTAAAGGATTACGTAGTGAAGATCCAACCAGAGATCTCAAGATCATAGGATGGGGAAATATTGCCCAAGAAATGGTAGATGAACTAAAGGAAGGGCAAAATATTGTTATTGAGGGACGTCTAAAGATGAATTCTGTCACTAGAAAAGACGGAACAAAAGAAAAGCAACCAGAACTAACAGCTTCAAAGATTCATCAAATATCGCCAGTTGACGTTTTTAATTCTGATCAAAAAGAAAATAATGAGTCATTTGAAAATAAAGAAACCACCAAAAAAACTAGTTGGGATAGTTCACCTTTAGTGCCTGAAGTTGACGAAATACCTTTTTAAATTAAATATCAACATTATTTTCTTGAACGCTTATAATTAATTTGCTTATTTTTCTTTCAAGCGCGGCAAGTTCGCTTCTGATTTCTGGCCATTTACCCTTATCAAGATTTTCTAGTAGCCATGCTCTATCTTGATCAAGTTTAAAAATTAAATCTCCTTGATTTGCAGTATTAGGATCTTGCATAACACTTGTTAACCCATTTACAACTCATTCTACTAAATCAAAATGAAGAAATACTTTTCGCCTGGAAACTTAATCGTAACCGCCGGGGGTACATTAGCTTTTGTTGGAATGACTGCTTATTTTACAGACTCAGTGAATTTAAGTGTACCTACTTTTTTTTATGGAGTACCTATTTTCCTAATTGGATTAGGCTTAAAGACTTCCGAAATACCTCCTGTAGAGTTATTTGACAAGACAAATTTTGCGACAAATAAATTTAATAGACCAAAAGAATTAACAGCACTAGTTAAAGATGTTACAAGATGGAGGTATGGGATAAAAGCTCATCTTGAATCGTCATTAGAATCTTTAAATTTGTGGGACGAGGATAACCCCCCTCAATTAAAAGAAATAGAAGAAATTACAAAGGAAGAAAAAAATGGTCTAAGAATGCGTTTCGAATTAAACGCTGTCCCTCTAGATAAATGGATTGAAAAACAAGAAAGATTAAACAGGTTTTTCGTAAAAGGTCTTGAATCAGAATTTATTATCGACGATAATAAAAAAGAATTTGATTTTATTCTCTTTTATTGAAAATAGGGATATATTTGTAAAAACCTAATTTCTCAATTCAATCAAGTTTTAATGAATTTTAATAATGAATGATTCTCAAAGAGTATCAATATTAAGCGAAGCACTTCCATACATACAAAGTTTCTCAGGTAGAAAAATTGTTATCAAGTATGGAGGTTCTGTTATGGAGAATGATAATTTAAAAAATGCTTTTTTTAGAGACATCGCACTTTTATCAACCGTTGGGGTTTGTCCGATAGTAATTCACGGAGGTGGACCAGAGATTAATAATTGGTTAAAGAAATTAGAAATATCTCCTAAATTCGAAAATGGATTAAGAATTACTGATCAAAAAACAATGGAAATTGTCGAGATGGTTCTAATGGGTAGAATTAACAAACAAATTGTAAAAGGCATTAATAAAACTGGATCATTAGCTGTGGGAATATCAGGTCTTGATGGCAACTTAATTCAATCTAGAGAACTAGGAGATGGTAGCCATGGTTTAGTGGGAGAGGTTACAAAAATCAATCCTGAAATATTAGATCCTCTTATTTCTAAAGGATATATCCCCATTATTTCTAGCATTGGATCCACCTTGGAGGGTATTTCCCATAACATTAATGCAGATTTTGTTGCTGGAGAAATTGCTGCTTCAATAAATGCAGAAAAACTTATTCTTCTTACTGATACTCAAGGGATTTTAAAAGAAAAAGATAATAAAAATAGTCTTGTTGAAAAAACTAATCTCAAAGAGGCAAGAGATTTTATTGATAAAAAAATTGTTACTGAAGGCATGATTCCAAAGACAGAATGCTGTATAAGAGCTTTAGCCCAAGGAGTCAAAGCAGCTCACATAATTGATGGAAGAATAGAACATTCATTACTTCTTGAGATTTTTACAAATTCCGGAATAGGTACAATGATAGTAGCCTAACCCATGAAAACTTATAAGCAAGTTTTAGAAACAGTAGAACTTGCTTTAGCTAAAGGTGAGTATCATTATTGCATTGAATTTCTTTTGCCCATAATCGAATCATTTCCTTTATCAAGCAAAGAGGGAGTAAATTTAAGAACAATCTTAATAACTGCTCTTTGTGGTATCAATAAAAAGGATGAGGCTAAAAGGTTTTGTAAAGAACTTATAAAATCTTACGATAATAAGACGAGAGAAAATGCAAAATATTTGATGGAAGTTATAGACTCTCCTGACATTAAAAAGCCAGAAAATTGGAACGTACAGTTTGAAAGCGACCCATCACTCAATAAAAAATCTCTTAACTCACTGCGCAAAAAAAGAGAAGAATTGAAGAAAAAAAAATTTATTAATGTAACTTCGACACCAACTGGTGAAACAAAACCATTTCAGAAAGGCTTTTCACTGATCATTTTTTTAATTCTATTATTATTAATTCCACTTTTAAGTGGCTGCGTTAAAATTGAGGATACTCTTGATCTAAGTGAACTTGATTCAATAACCAATAATTTAGTCATAGAAAGTAAATACATAAAGAAATTTCCATGGCAATTAAAATTTGAAGAGAAGATGAAAGATATTTTTCCTGATGCAAAAATTACACAAGAAGAATCAAGTTTTTCTCTAAAAAATAAAAATCTCAACCTAAAAGATACCGAGAAAGTTGTTAAAATAATCCAGAATACTGCTGGGGAATTGGCGGGCGGATCAACAAATATTGAAATAATCACTACTCAAAAAGACTTCATCTTTTTTAAAAAAAACTTTTATAAGTTGGATTTAGATCTTAACTCTATTCAAAGTGTTGATAATCTAGAACTTATTTTCAAAATTATTACCCCAAATAAAGCCACCCTTGATAGTGAGAATAATTCAAATTTAAAAATCACAAATAATCTAATAATTTGGACATTAAATCCCGGTCAGATGAATATTCTCGAATTTTCTTTCTGGAGCTGGAATAAATTTTTGATTGGGATATCTATCATCCTAATAATAGTAATAATGGCATATTCATTAAGATTATATAGATTTAAGTTAGGTACAGATTTGCCCCAACTCCCATCCCAGTAACTATAATTCTGCTGGATTAACATCAATTGTTAGAAAAACATTTTTTGGAATAAGTTTCCATAATAATGACCTTTCTGGCAAAGGAATATTTGAACCTTCAGGACCATGCATTAAAATCTGCCATCTGAATTTTTTCCCAACTTTAGAAATTAAACTAGGAGCAGGGCCAATTAATTTCCAGTTCTTTTCCTCACAATAATTTATCAGATATTTTGCCACCTTAATTGCAACTGATTCTGTTAACTCATAATTTTCCCCCGAAAACTTTAAAAGACAAATCTTACAAAATGGAAATAAATTAGAATTTTTTTTCAATCTTGAAGAATCAATTAAAAATCTTTCGTAATCTCTTTTCTGAAGATATGAAATTACTGGATGACTGGGTTTATATGTTTGAAAAATTACTTTTCCTTTTTTATGAGCTCTACCTGCCCTACCAGCTAATTGTAAAAACAATTGTAATGATTTTTCTTCTGCCGAAATATCTGGCCGATGGAGTAATCCATCTGCGGCGATAACTACTGAAAGAGTAATATTGGGAATATCAATCCCTTTTGCTAACATTTGAGTCCCGACAAGAATATCAGCATCTCCTTTAGAAAACTTTGAGATAATATTTCTATGTCCATCTTTACCTGAAGTTGAATCGCGATCAAATCGAAGTACCCTCAAGTCAGGGAATTCTTCATTTAAGAACTCTATAACTCTTTGGGTTCCTATCCCAAAAGGTTTGAAGGCACTTGAATTACATTCTGGACAATGATAAATCAGCCTCGATTTATGATCACACCAATGACAATTTAACCATTTCTTACCTTTTAAACCAAGATGGACCGATAAAGGTACTTCACAGTTTGGACAATTTATTAAATATCCACAATTTCTACAACTTAAAAAACCACTATGACCCCTTCTAGGGATCAAAATTATTGCCTGCTCATTTTTTATATTTAGCTCTGAAAGCAATTCTAATAATTCAGTAGATAAAATTTTCAAATTTCCTTTCTTAAATTCATCACGCATATCAATAATTTTTATTTCTGGCGCATCATTCCTCGATATCCTTTGAATCATTCGCACCAACTTAATATTTTTTTCATAAACGCACTTTTTCCAAGTCTTCATCGATGGAGTGGCACTTCCAAAAATTAACTTTGCTGAGGTCCTCTTTACCCTCTTAATAGCAACGTCTCTTGCGTCATAACAAGGCATCGGGCCATCTTGTTTATATGAGGTATCATGTTCTTCATCCATTATTATTAGTCCTAGATTTCTAATCGGAAGAAAAACTGCGGACCTAGTTCCTATTACTATTAAAGGTTCATTTGCATTAATAATTTTCTTCCAAACACCAGTTCTATGATTGGGAGAACAGTTACTATGATATTCGTAAACTATATTGTTAAACCTATGATTGAATCTATCAAAAAGTTGAGGAATTAGTCCGATTTCTGGGGCTAGTATCAAACAACTCTTTTTCTTAAGCAATTGATCTTCAGCAATTCTCATATAAACTTCTGTTTTACCTGAACCTGTTTCACCCCATAGAAGTAAAACATCTCCTGATTTCATTGTTTGAAATTCTTGAAATGCAATTTTTTGTTCATTTGTAAGATTTGGTTTTTTAGTTGCAATATGATGATTTAAAAAGGAATTTAATTTAGTATTTATATTTTTTTTTCTTTTAGATTTAAAAAGGTAATTTTTACTGACCATTAAGTTAATCAGAGTGTAATTAAAACCAGACTTTACTAATTCACTTTGCCAATTACCTTTTTCGGACAAAGTATTTATTAATAAAAATTCTTTATTGGTCAATTCATTTTTTTTTATATTTAAATGCTTATTAGTTTCAATCCATATTTGATCTTTTAAACCTTTAGCAATTTTCTTATGTTTTCCAATCCAACCTGGGGGAAATGCAGTTTTAAACATTTTTAAATTACTAACCATGTAAAAAGAAGCTAAGGATTCTATCCATTCTCTCCACCAGTCATCAATTATTTTTTTCTGCAAAATACCTTCAACAGACAAATACTTTATACTTTTACTTCCAGTATTATTTGCTTCCTCATTTTTTATCTTCGAAAAGTTTTCTTTGGAGATTAGCAACCCGTTAAATAAACTTCCTCTAAATTTCACAATTACAATATCCCCGACTTCTACGCCAAGATTATTTCCATCAAGATAATAAAAGCTATCTCTACTACTACCTATATCGAGCAAAACCTCAAATCTATAAGAGATATTTGAAAACTGATTACTTGCCGGCTTCAAAACTTTTTCTTAGTATTGGATTGTTGAACATTCCACAAAGTGTTTTTTACACATTGTAAGTATCCTGCTCTTAGGGAGACATGAAGCTTTGATCGTTGAATGAAAATTCTAAAACTGATCTGCCTGTCTGAGAAATCCCAAGACTTTTTACTTTAGGTAATCTATAACAGTATTTAAATTTTTCAACAATTTAGAAAACTTTTCTTATTCTCATTTTGTGAAAAAGTTTTTTAAACCTCAAAGGGGAATTTACTACTAAATGTTCAAATAAGCCCTAAATAAAATTTTATCTAGTTAAATTCACCGTAGAAAGGAGTCAATTATGTGTCCAGTAGCAACAGAATCAAAGAATTCCAAGCCTAGTTCCAAAAAAAAGATCAATAAAAAAATTAATACAAACTTAGAAACAGTAGTTGAAAATGATAGTAATGAAAATAGTCAAAATTTACAGACATCTTCTGATTTAAATGAAAGTAGTATTGAAAATAATAATGAATTTAGTGATTCTGAAGAAGAAGATAAAGGACTTGGGAATATAAAGCTTGGTCCAAAAGGTATCTACACGGAAGATTCAATAAGAGTTTATCTCCAAGAAATCGGAAGAATTAGACTTTTAAGACCCGATGAAGAAATTGAACTTGCAAGAAAAATTGCCGACTTACTCCAATTGGAAGAAGTGGCAACTCAATATGAGTCAGAAAAAGGGCATTTCCCATCAGTTAGAGAATGGGCCGAGTTAATAGATATGCCTCTTTCCAAATTTAGAAGAAGACTTCTATTAGGGAGGAGAGCTAAAGAAAAAATGGTTCAATCAAATTTAAGATTAGTTGTTTCCATTGCCAAAAAATATATGAATAGAGGTTTATCATTTCAAGATTTAATTCAAGAAGGAAGTTTAGGTTTAATTAGGGCAGCGGAAAAATTTGATCATGAAAAAGGTTACAAGTTCTCTACATACGCAACTTGGTGGATTCGCCAAGCCATTACGAGAGCAATTGCGGATCAAAGCAGAACTATTAGATTACCGGTTCACCTGTACGAGACAATATCTAGAATTAAAAAAACTACAAAAGTTCTTAGCCAAGAATTTGGCAGAAAACCTAGTGAAGAAGAAATAGCTGAGAGTATGGAAATGACAATTGAAAAATTAAGATTTATAGCTAAAAGTGCACAACTTCCTATCTCTTTAGAAACCCCAATAGGGAAAGAAGAAGACTCAAGACTAGGAGACTTTATAGAGGCTGATATAGAAAATCCAGAGCAAGATGTTTCTAAAACTTTACTAAGAGAAGATTTGGAAGGGGTATTAGCCACTTTAAGTCCTAGGGAAAGAGATGTTCTCAGATTGAGATATGGAATTGATGATGGAAGAATGAAAACTCTTGAAGAAATTGGCCAGATTTTTGATGTGACGAGAGAGAGAATTAGACAAATAGAAGCAAAAGCCCTAAGAAAACTTAGACATCCAAATCGAAATGGGGTTTTAAAAGAATATATAAAATAATAAAAGTTAAGTATAAATTTCAGGTTTAGAAACTTGCAAAAGAATAGCTTAAAATAGTTTCGACTTTATTTTTAATTTAAACTCAAAATAATATTTAATGACTAATTTTAAGCTGAAAATAGCTAGTAGAAGAAGTAAACTAGCAATGGTTCAAACTTTATGGGTAAAAGATCAACTAGAAAGGCATATTCCCAATTTAGAGGTATCTATAGAAGCCATGGCAACTCAAGGTGACAAAATCCTTGATGTAGCTCTAGCAAAAATAGGCGACAAAGGCTTATTTACAAAAGAACTTGAAGCACAAATGCTCGTAGGTCATGCAGATATAGCAGTTCATTCTCTGAAAGATTTACCAACCAATTTGCCTAGTGGCCTAAAATTAGGATGTATCACAAAAAGGGAAGATCCTGCAGATGCGTTAGTAGTAAGGAAAAAAAATGACTGTTATAAATTAGAAACCTTACCTAAAGGTTCGATTGTGGGGACAAGCTCTTTAAGAAGACTTGCACAATTAAGAAATAAGTACCCACATCTTGTTTTCAAAGATATCAGGGGCAATGTTATTACAAGAATAGAAAAATTAGATGCAGGAGAATTCGATTGTATAATCCTTGCGGCCGCTGGTTTAAAGAGATTAGGATTTGAATCAAGAATCCACCAAATAATACCAAGTGAAGTTTCTCTTCATGCCGTTGGCCAAGGAGCTCTAGGCATTGAATGCAAATCTGACGATAAAAAAGTTTTAGAAATTATAAATGTCTTAGAACATAAACCCACGAGTCAAAGATGTCTGGCAGAAAGGGCCTTTTTAAGAGAACTTGAAGGTGGATGTCAAGTCCCAATTGGTGTTAACAGTAATATTGATAATGGACGACTTTACCTTACTGGTATGGTAGCCTCTCTTGATGGAGAAAGGCTTTTAAAAGATCAAGTTATTGGCAATATTAATGACCCTGAAAAAATAGGCATAGAACTAGCAAAAAAACTAAAGTTTCAAGGTGCCGACGAAATACTCAGCGAAATATTTGAACAATTTAGAGAAAACAAAAATTAGTTAGTTTACTAATTTAGGATCAATTTCTTTTTTGTATCTCTCTTCACAACCTTGGATCACTTTAACAGCTTCTTCTATCCCAAAAAAACCATTAACAGTACATGTTCCAGGTTTTTTTAGATCTTTGTAGTGCTCCCAATAATACTTTGTTTCTTTTAACCAATGCTCTCCAAGGTCTTCATAACTTGTGATATGGTCCATTCTTTTATCATCTGCTATAACCGCTATTACCTTATCATCGACCTCTCCACCATCATCAAATTTCATTACCCCAATAATCCTTGCTTCCACAATAGATCCAGGTATCAATGGCTCAGTTACACTAACAATTTCAACATCAAGTGGATCTCCATCTTCATCCCATGTCCTTGGTATACATCCATAAGCGAAAGGATAAGCAAGTGAAGAATAACCCACCCTATCAAGTTTAAGGTGTCCCGTTTCTGTAATTAATTCATATTTATTTATAGTATTAGAATTCAATTCAACAATAGTATTAACTACTGTATTTGAGCTATCAGTGAAAGCGTTTAGTATATGCAATAAATTTGGTGTAATTCTGCTTGGGGATTGATTAAGGTTTGCCATCAAGAAATTATTTTTTTTTATCTTACATCCTTACACTCAACGAAATTCTTTAAAAGTAATGTTTCAGCAAAAATCATTTACTTTAGACCTTAAGTGATTAATAAAATATTTTGGTGATAGTTCTTCGTTAGTGACAGTTCTTATCAATTCCATAGAATTAACTGATCTGCCATATTTATGAACATTATTTTTCAACCAAAAGATGATTTTTTTATATTCACCATTTTGGATTAAATCATCTATCAAACCAATGTCTCTTTCCATGTGAGAAGATATTTGCGCACTAATAAGATGACCTAACAAATATGAAGGGAAATATCCAAATGCACCCTCACTCCAATGAACATCTTGAAGACAACCTTCTGAATCATTAGATGGTTTTATTCCTAAAAGTTCACCATATCTTTTATTCCATTCCGCTGGAATATCTTCAGCAGGTAACCCTCCCTCAATTAAATCTATTTCAAGTTCGGTTCTAACCAGAATATGTAAACCATAGGTCAATTCATCTGCCTCAACTCTATTTAATCCTGCTTCCAAATGATTAATAGATTTCCAGAGTTCAAAATAATTATTTAACTCACATCCAGCTGAAACAAATTTTTTAAAAAATCTTTTCGAAAAAGATTTAGATTTAACTATTCTATTTTCCCAAAATAATGATTGACTTTCATGTATACCCATTGATGTTGCTTGACCTAGAGGCCAAGCAAACCATTGATGACTTTGTGATGGCAGGCCTTGCTCATAAATTGAATGTCCCCACTCATGTGCAGTTGCTAAAAAACTTGATAATGGCTCACCTTCAATAATTCTTGTAGTAATCCTATAATCACTAGGTCCTAGTGTAATCGAAAAAGGATGGGGAGATTTACCAACAACAACGAGATCTTTGTCTCTCCCAAACTCATCAAGTAATTTAGAACATAAATTCTGTTGAGATTCTGGACTTAAATCCCATTGATATTTCTTTGACTGCTTAATCCCTCTAATCAAATCTGGGATAGTGTCTTTCAAAGGCTGAAACATTTTATTCAACCACTTTAAAGTTAATTCAGGCTCGAAGGGTTGGGCTAGAGTCTCCCACGGTGAATATTGATCAGATATTTGTTTTGCCTCTTCAATCCTTAATTTGACTAATTCTTCAAAGAATGGAAGAAAAACTTTAAAATCTGATTTTTTCTTGGCCACTTGCCAACTTTCATACCCTTTAGATTTTGCCTTTGCTAAAGACTCAACTAATTTAGGATCTAAATTTTTCGCTCTATTAAATTCCTTGATTAAAAGATCAATGTTTCTTTCTTTTTCTTTAATAAAGAGTTGATTATTGGAATTTTTTTCAGTATCTAATAATTCATTTTTAGCAGATTGTATTAAATTAGAAAATTCTTCAGATGAATTTCTTCTATGTAAGATTTTTGCAATATAAGTAAGCTGTTCAGACCTCCAAGAAGCTCCCTTCTTGGGCATCCCAGTATTTTGATCCCAATAAAGTGTATTTTGGATTGAACCTAATATTTGAGTTTCTTTAAGATAAGCCCCCAGCTTATTCCATTGAATTTCGGCCAAAAATTTATATATAAATTAAATATATTTTAAGATAAAAATTTTGATGTTTGTATAAAACATTCATTGTTTATCCATAATAGGATATTAATTAATTGAGTTTTTACCTATATGGAACAAATATTTGCAAAATTAGAATTTATAACCAATGGGGAGGGATTTATTGACATAACAAATGATTTAAATTTATTTATTGAAAAAAATAATTTTGATTCAGGAATTTTAAATTTAACTTCACTTCATACCAGTTGCAGCTTAACTATTAATGAGAATGCTGATCCAAACGTACTAAGAGACTTAAAAAAATATATGCAATCTATAGTCCCTTATAATTCCTACTTAACTTTATCAAAAAATAGAGAAGAAATTTCTTATAAACATTATCAAGAAGGAGCTGACGATATGCCAGCACATATTAAAACATCCTTAACAAACACTTGTTTATCTTTAAGTTTTCAGGACAGCAATATTATGCTTGGCACATGGCAAGCAGTGTATTTATGGGAACATAGATTTGATCAAAAAGAAAGGGTTTTAAATGTACATATAATTGGTGAAAAAAGGCAAAATATTTATAATATAAGTAATAAAAACTAATATTGATTTTTTAATGGAACCATATCTTTTGCAAGATGAAGAATTAAAGGAATTAGTTGTCAAAATACCCGGCTGGGAAATTAACAATGAACAAATCCAGAGAGAATTTAAATTTTCCAATTTTATTGAAGCCTTCTCATTTATGACAAAAATTGCTCTAATCTGCGAAAAATATAATCATCATCCTTACTGGGAAAACGTTTATTCAAAAGTAATAATTAAGTTAACTACACATGATTTGGGGGGCATAACAAATCTTGATCAAACATTAGCTTCAGAGATAAATAAAGTTCTCGATCAATAAAATTACAAATATAAATTCATTCATTTAATAAATTCTTCAAAATGTCTAAAAAGTTATTACCTGTTACGATTATTAGTGGATTTTTAGGTTCTGGTAAAACTACGCTTTTAAATCATATTTTAAAAAATCAAGTTGGTCTTAAAACAGCTGTTTTGGTTAATGAATTTGGAGAGATAGGAATAGATAATGACTTAATAATAGAAGGCTCAGAAGATATGATCGAATTAAACAATGGTTGTATATGTTGCTCTATTAATGGTGAATTACTAAATACAGTTTACAAAGTTTTAGAAAGATCTGAAAAAATAGATTATTTGATTGTCGAGACTACTGGGCTAGCAGATCCATTACCAGTAGCAATGACTTTTGCAGCTGGAGATCTTCGAGAAAAAGTAAGATTAGATTCAATCATTACTGTTATTGATGGAGAAAATTTTGATTTTGAAATTGATAATACAAATGTCGCCTATTCTCAGATTTTATACGGAGATATACTTCTCTTAAATAAATGTGATTTAGTCAACGAAGCAAAATTAAAGAAAGTCGAAAAATTTATAAATAAGATAAAAAAAGAACCAAGAATATTAAGATCAACCAATAGTGAAGTTGGATTACAAACAATAATGAGTGTAGGTCTTTTTGAAACAGATACTTTTAAATACGACAAGGATAAAGAAGATTTAGAAGATAATACACACGATTACTCTTCCCATTCACATGATCATTCTTCCCATTCACATGATCATTCTTCCCATTCACATGATCATTCTTCCCATTTACATGATCACTCTTCCCATTCACATGATTTAAATAATATTGAAGGGTTTACATCAGTTTCATATGAGACATCTGAACCATTTTCCCTTAGGAAATTTCAATATTTCTTAGATAATCAAGTATCACAAAATATATTTAGGGCAAAAGGAATATTATGGTTTATGGAAAGTGAAAGAAAACACATTTTTCACCTTTCTGGAAAACGATTTTCTCTAGATGACGAAGAATGGACCAAAGAAAAATCTAACAAGATAGTATTAATTGGGAAAAACTTAGATCATCAAACTATCAAGAATCAACTTTCATCATGTAGATTCAATTCAGATTAGAGCACACATTACAATTTAATTTTTGAAAATACTTATTACAGGACTTATAAAAGCAGTAAACGAATTAAAACTTCTTCATGTCATTTCGTTTATTGTTGCAATAATAGTATTAATACCAATTTCTAATTTCCTTTTTGGGGGTTTTAATTTAATCCTTCGTGGAAATTTTTCATTAGGTCTTTCTGGGCGTGAAGAGATTTTAGGATCTTTAAAACTTCTTTTTTTCACTAGCTTATTTGGAGGAGGCCTAGGCACATTAAATGGATGGTTGTTATCAAATTGCGAATTCAGACTTAGAAAATTTCTTCGTATTTGTCAACTTATTCCATTAGCTATTCCTGCATATCTAATAACAATAGTTTTACAAGATTTAGGTAGTATTTTTGGATATCAGATTACTGGTATGTGGTGGGGAGTACTTATTCTTTCTATCTCTACTTATCCTTACGTATTTATTCTTGCTAACGAAAGTTTTAATAAATTTGGAGTTAACCAAATCAATGCGAGTAGAGGATTAGGAGTGGGCCCTTGGGTTAGCTTTTTCAAGATTGCCTTGCCAATGGCTCTTCCAGCTCTAATAGCTGGAGTTAGTTTGATGTGTATGGAAGTGATGAATGAATTTGGTACAGTGATGAGGTTGAATATCTCTTGCATTTCGACAGGTATATACGAAAATTGGGAATATGAAGGGAATCTAAAAAGTGCTACTGGATTATCATTAATTGCATTATTAATAGTTTTTTCGCTTATCATATTCGAGAAATCTTCACGCAGAAAAACAAAACGCTGGAGTGATAATCCCGCATCATTAGATTCTCAAGGATGGGTATTAAAAAAACATAGGGCTTTTTTTGCGATCATAGTTACTTTATTCCCACCAACTTTTGCCATTGGCATTCCTTGTTTCTGGGTTCTTTTAAATTTTGATCAATTAAATAAAGGATTAACAACAGAATTGCTAAGTCTTTCATTAAAAACTATTAGCTTAGGTCTAATTACATCTTTAATAGCAGTAATATTTTCTTTAATACTTTCCTTAGCCAATCGTAAAAATAAAAATTTATTTTTAAAACTCATAACATACCCAGCTGGAATAGGATACGCAATACCAGGCTCAGTATTAGCTATTACTTTGGTAACTATTTCTTCTTCAAGATTCACATTAATCTCTATATGTTTACTAATTTGGGGCTATGTTATTAGATTTCTTACGATTTCAAAAGGTTCGATTGACTCAGCGCTTGAGAGAATTTCTCCTACTCTTGATGAAGCGGCAAATGGATTAGGATCGAACTGGTTCGATATTATAAGAAGGATTCATCTACCACTTCTCAAAGGACCAATATTTGTAGGTTCACTTTTAGTATTTGTAGATACGATAAAGGAATTACCAATTTCTTTTATTTATAGACCATTTAATTTCGATACTTTATCGGTAAGAATATATCAATATGCAGGAGATGAACGTATTGCAGAAGCTATTCTACCAGTTCTAATAATTATAATTTTAGGACTTATTGCATCGAGTACATTAATACCAAGTCTTGAAAAAAAGAACTAAATTTTATTAAATGTTTTTCGTAATAAAAAAGGAAAGCTCAAAAACAAATCTGCCAAAGTAGATATAACTCTAAAATAAATCAAGCTTACAAGAATTATATTTTCTGGAATATTTCTACCAACAAGAAATAGGAAGCAGGCTTCAAAAACGCCAACTCCACCTGGAGCTGCTGGGACTATCAAACCTAAAGACCATGATAAAGAAAAGATTACCAATAAAAATATGATGTTAAGAGTATTGTTTATATAAAAAGTATTTAAGCAAAAATAAAACCCAATAAATTTAGAGAAAACAAAACCAATTTCAAGTAATAAAGTTCTGGTAGGGAAAAAAGAAATAATATTTATTCTCTTTTCAAAGTGATCCTTCGAATTTGGTAGTCTCAACACCTCAAATACTTTTCCCTTAAGAGACCCTAATCTTTTTAAAACAAGATAAATTAATTTCCTATTTAAAAATAATAAAGGCAAAATTAAAAAAAGATAAAGTGGTGAAAAAATTACCCCGAGCGAAGCCAAAAGAAAAGATCCACTCAACATAAAGTAAGGTTCTATGAGTGT